>CAXTEP010000055.1:0-6641 GCA_964243125.1 uncultured Lichenihabitans sp.
AAGCGCAAGATCGTGATCGCGAAGCGACGGCCCGCGGCTCCGGCGACGCGGGAGGGCGCGCCCGCGCGGACGGCCGCCCACCGCTTCCGCAACGTCCGGCCGCGGCGTCCCGAGATCACCCGGCCATGACGGCCGCGGTGCCGGTGGAGGACGAGGTCGAGGCGTCTAAGGCGCCCCTGATCGAGCACCTGATCGAGTTGCGCTCGCGCCTGATCAAGGCCGTGGCCGGCTTCCTGGTCGCCTTCGTGATCTGCTTCTATTTCTCGAAGCACATCTACATCTTCCTGGTTCACCCGTTTGTCGCCGTCGTGGGCGCCAAGAACGCCGAGCTGATCGCCACCCATTTCCTCGAACAGTTCTTCACCAACATGAAGCTGTCGATGTTCGGGGCCGCCGTGCTGGCCTTCCCGGTCATCGCCACGCAGATCTACATGTTCGTGGCCCCGGGCCTGTACAAGAACGAGAAGCGGGCCTTCCTGCCCTATCTCGTGGCGACGCCGCTGTTCTTCGTGCTGGGCGGGTTGCTGGTCTACTTCGTGGTGCTGCCCCTGCTGATCCGCTTCTCGGTCAACTACACGGACGTGAGCGAGCCCGGCGAGGCGACCATCAAGCTCCTGCCCAAGGTCAGCGAGTACCTGTCGCTGATCATGACGCTGATCTTCGCGTTCGGGATCGCGTTCCAGCTTCCCGTGATCCTGACCCTGCTTGGCCAGATCGGAGTGATCGACTCGGCCTTCCTGCGCGCCAAGCGGAGGTTCGCGATCGTGATCGTGGTGGTGGCGGCCGCCATCCTGACGCCGCCCGACGTGATCTCCATGCTGTCGCTTGCGCTCCCCATGCTGGTTCTCTACGAAGGCGCCGTGATCGCCGTATCGGCCATCGAGAAATCCCGCGCCCGCAAGGCCGCGTCGCCCTCCTCGACCTGACGCCGTCCGGCCGCGCGGGCCGGGAGCCCGGGCGCAACGTCGAGGCGCCGCGTTCCATGTACGACATCCGGTGGATCAGGGAGAACGCCGAGGCCTTCGACCGCGGCCGCGCGACGCGCGGGCTCCCGCCCGCGACGGCCCACCTCCTCGACCTCGACCAAGCTCGCCGGACCGCTATCGCCCAGGCCCAGGCCGCCCAGGAACGGCGCAACGCCCTCGCCAAGGAGATCGGCCAGGCGGTGGCCCGCAAGGACGGGGACCGCGCCGACGCGCTGAAGGCCGAGGTCGCGCAGCTCAAGGCGTCGGGGCTCGGCCTGGACGCGGCCGAGCGGGAGGCCGCGGACGCGCTGCGGGCCGCCCTGTCCGGCATCCCCAACACGCCCGACGCGGACGTGCCGGTCGGCGCCGACGAGCACGGCAACGTGGAGGTGCGCCGCCACGGCGAGCCGCGGTCGTTCGCTCCCGACGCGCCCGCGCGCGAGCATTACGACCTCGGCGAACGGCTGGGCCTGATGGATTTCGGTGCCGCGGCCAAGCTGTCGGGAGCCCGCTTCGTGGTGCTGCGCGGCGCGCTGGCTCGGCTCCACCGGGCGCTCGGGCAATTCATGCTCGACCTGCACACGGAACAGCACGGCTACACGGAGATCGACCCGCCGCTGCTGGTGCGGGACGACGCGATGTTCGGCACCGCGCAGCTGCCCAAGTTCCGCGAGGATCAGTTCAGGGCCGGCGACGACTTCTGGCTGATCCCGACCGCCGAGGTGCCGCTCACCAACCTGGTGCGCGACCGGATCCTCGACGAGGCGAGCCTGCCGATGCGCCTGACCGCGCTGACGGCCTGCTTCCGAGCCGAGGCGGGCTCGGCCGGCCGCGACACGCGGGGCATGATCCGGCAGCACCAGTTCACCAAGGTCGAGACCGTCTCGATCACCACGCCCGAGCAGTCGCGCGACGAGCACGAGCGCATGACGGCCTGCGCCGAGGAGGTGCTGCGGCGCCTGGGCCTGCCCTACCGGGTCATGCTGCTGTGCACGGGCGACATGGGGTTCGCGTCCCGCAAGACCTACGACCTCGAAGTCTGGCTGCCGGGTCAGGAGCGCTACCGCGAGATCTCTTCCTGCTCGGTGTGCGGCGATTTCCAGGCCCGTCGCATGGAGGCCCGCTACCGGCCGCGGGGCGCCAAGCAGACCGCCTTCGTGCACACGCTGAACGGGTCGGGCGTGGCGGTGGGCCGGGCGCTCGTGGCCGTGATGGAAAACTTCCAGAACCCGGACGGCACCATCACGGTGCCCGAGGCCGTGCGCCCCTACATGGGCGGCCTTACCCTGATCGAGCCCGCCGAGGACTGACATGCGCATCCTGATCACCAACGACGACGGCATCCACGCCCCCGGCCTCGCGGTGCTGGAACGGATCGCGGCCGCGCTTTCGGACGACGTGGTGGTGGTGGCACCCGAAACCGACCAGTCCGGGGTGGCGCATTCGTTGTCCATGTCGGACCCGCTGCGCCTGCGGGAGGTGTCCGACCGGCGTTTCGCCGTCAAGGGCACGCCGACCGATTGCGTGATCCTGGGCTGCCGGCTGGTGCTGAAGGACCGCAGGCCCGACCTGATCCTGTCGGGCGTCAACCGCGGCCAGAACGCCGCCGAGGACGTGACCTATTCGGGCACGGTCGCGGGCGCCATGGAAGGGACGCTGCTCGGCATTCCCTCGGTGGCGCTCAGCCAGGCCTACGGGGCGTCGGGCGACCGTAAGGTCCCGGCCTGGGCCTGCGCCGAGACCCTGGCGCCGCCACTGCTCCGCAAGATCCTGGCCGAGGGGATCGGGCGCGGAACGCTGCTGAACCTCAACTTTCCCGATCGGGCTCCCGAGGCCGTGACCGGCGTCGCGGTGACGCGGCAGGGGCGGCGCGACACCGACCTCATGCGGCTGCAGGAGCGCGAGGACGGCCGCGGCAATCCGTATTTCTGGATCAATTTCGACCACGGGGCCGGAACGCCCGAGACCGGCACCGACCTCGACGCGCTCGCGCGCGGCATGGTGTCGGTGACGCCGCTGCGCCTGGATCTCACCGACGAGGCCGCGATGCTGCGCTACGTCCAGGCCCTGACCTGAACGGACCGGCGGAACGGGGGTCCGGCTTCGACGAGGAGGCGCCGTCGGAGGCCGAGGCGCGCGCGGTCTTCCTGCTTCGCCTTCGCCGGCAGGGCCTGCGCGACCTCGGCGTCCTGCGCGCCATCGAGACGGTGCCGCGCGCGGCTTTCGCGCCTGTCCGCCACGCGAATCTCGCCGACCTCGACACGGCGCTGCCGCTCGACGGCGGCCAGACCATGTCGGACCCGTTCCACGTCGCACGCGTCGTCGAGGCTCTCGCCCCGCGGCCCGGCGACCGCGTGCTGGAGGTCGGCACCGGCTCGGGTTACGCGGCCGCGGTGCTGGCCCGTATGGCGGGGCGCGTGATCTCGGTCGAGCGCCGCCGCGCGCTGGCGACCGCGGCGCGGCAGTGCCTCGACGCCCTGCCGGCCTCCAATGTCACCGTCGACTGGGCCGACGGGCTCGATCTGCCTGCCTCGGCGGGGCTGTTCGACCGCATCCTGGTCCACGCCGCCACGAGCGGGCGGCCCGCGACCCTGCTGGACCGGCTCGCGCCGGGCGGCACGCTGGTCTTTGCCGAGGCGGACCCGACCGACCCCGGAGCGCCGCCGCTGCTGCAGCGGCTGGCGAAAAGCGCGAGCGGGGAGGTGGAACGGGTTGCGCTCTGGCGCTGCCGCCTGCAGCGCACCGGCCGCGGGTTGGTCGAATAGCCGCGACCGGGCGGGTTCTCAGGCCGCGACCGCCGCGGCCGCGATCCCGTCGAGCGCCATTATCGCGTCCTGCGGCAGGTCGAGGTCGCCCGCGGTCAAATTCTCCCGCAGGTGGCCGACCGACGAAGTGCCGGGGATGAGCAGGATGTTGGGCGAGCGTCGCAGCAGCCAGGCGAGCGCCACCTGCATGGGCGTGGCGCCGAGGCGCGCCGCCACCTCGGACAGGGTCGCCGACTGCAGGGGCGAGAAGCCGCCGAGCGGGAAGAACGGCACGTAGGCGATGCCGTCGCGCGCCAAACGGTCGATCAGCGCATCGTCGTCGCGGTGCGCGACATTGTACAGGTTCTGCACGCAGACGATCTCGCAGATCCGGCGTCCATCCTCGATCTGCTTGGCGGTGACGTTGCTCAGCCCGACGTGGCGCACGAGGCCCTGGCGCTGAAGGTCGGCCAGAACCGTGAGCGGCGCTTCGAGCGAGCCCTCGGCCGGGCCGTGGGTGCCGAACATGCTGCGGAGGTTGACGACGTCGAGCGCGTCCAGGCCGAGGTTGCGGAGGTTGTCGTGCACGGCCCGCGTCAGGTCCTCGGCCGAGAAGGCCGGGTTCCAGGATTTGTCGTCGCCGCGGCGCGCCCCGATCTTGGTGACGATGACGAGGTTCTCGGGGTAGGGGGCCAGCGCTTCTCGGATCAGCTGGTTGGTGACATGGGGGCCGTAGAAGTCGCTCGTGTCGATGTGGTTGACGCCGCTCGCGACCGCGGCCCGCAGCACCGCCAAAGCCGCGTCATGATCCTTGGGCGGCCCGAACACGCCGGGTCCGGCGAGCTGCATGGCGCCGTAGCCGAGACGCTGCACGGTGCGGTCGCCGAGCGCGAAGGTGGTGGAGGTGGTGGGCATGATCGGTCTCCTGCGTGACCACCCACAGCTAGGGCTTGCGAGGCCGCGCGATAATCGGGGATGATGCGCACAGGCTGTGCGGAGCGGCGGACAATGGCGGCCGATGTCGCGGACCTGAACGCCTTTCTGGCCGTGGCGCGCGCCAGGAGTTTTCGCGGCGCCGCGCGGGCGAGCGGCGGCAGCGCATCCGGGCTGAGCGACGCGGTGCGGCGGCTGGAGGAACAGCTCGGCGTCAGGCTCTTCCACCGCACCACCCGCAGCGTCGTCCCGACCGAGGCGGGCGCGCGACTGGCCGAAAGGCTCGGCCCGGCGCTCGCCGAGGTGGACTCGGCGCTCGACGTGGTGAACCGCTATCGGGAGCGGCTCGCGGGCACGCTGCGCCTCAACGTGCCGGTCAGCGCCGCGCGGCTGGTGCTGCCCGCCGTCGTTCTACCCTTCCTGGCCGCCTACCCCGACATCCGGCTGGAGGTGATCGCCGAGGACGATTTCGTGGATGTCATCGCGGCCGGCTGCGATGCCGGCATCCGCTATGATGAGAGGCTCGAACAGGATATGATCGCGGTACCGATCGGCCCGCGGACGCAGCGTTTTGCGACCGCGGCTTCGCCCGCCTATCTCGACCGACGCGGCCGGCCCGCGCATCCGCGCGACCTGCTGGCCCACGCGTGCCTGCGCGGCCAGTTTCCGAGCGGCGCGGTGCCGCCGTGGGATTTCGAGCGCAACGGCGAGGTGGTGCGGGTCGATCCGACCGGGCCCCTTCTGGTGCGCATCGGCGCCGCCACTGACCTCGCGGTAGAGGCGGCTGTCGCCGGCATCGGCATCATCACCCTGTTCGAGGACTGGCTGCGCCCATACCTCGACGGCGGCGCGCTGGAGGCGGTGCTCGAACCGTGGTGGCCACGGTTCTCCGGCCCGTTCCTCTACTACCCCGGACGCCGCCTGCTGCCCGCGCCGCTGCGGGCCTTTGTCGACTTCATCCGGGCTGACGGCGGTCGGCCGTGACAGAGGCGCGTTTACTTGTGATTGACGAAGATAAACACGGCTGTAATCCGGCAGAACGTTAACATCGGATGTTTTTACAGCAGCTCGTGATGTTCGGTTTACCTTAAACCGTCCCTTAACCCCGTGGGGCTTTAATGTGTCCATAGATGACGGGGACGCGGGTGGGTTCGCAGATGAGTAAGTTTACGCCGTCCGGGCATGGCCGACTTGCCCTTCAATTCTGCGCCGCCGGCGCCATGGCGGCCCTGCTGGCCGGCTGTTCGGCCGATTCGACCCGGCTGTCGGACCCGTTCTCCAACCCGTTCGCGACGGCTTCCAACGATCCCGCCCCGCCTCCGGCGCGCGTCGGCCGCACGATCCCGGCCGGGCGGACACCGCCGGTCATGAGCCAAGCGCTGCCGCCCGCAACGGGCGCGGTCGCCGGCACGGCGCCGCTGCGCCCCTATGCCACGGCCTACAATGCACCCGTGAGCCGGGAAACGACCGGATCGATCGACCCCGGCCCGTCCCGTTCGGCGCCAGGCTCTGCCTTCGGCGGCTGGACGTCCAGCGGTGGCGTCGGCGTGACGGTGGGCGAGGGCGAGTCGGTGGACCTGCTGTCCAAGCGCTACGGCGTGCCGCCCGCGGCCCTCCTGCAAACGAACGGCCTGCGCACCGCGGCCGATGTCCGTCCCGGCACGCGGCTCACCATCCCGGTCTACAACGCGGTCGCGGTGGCGCCGCGGCCCGTGCCGCAGGTGGCGGCCGCCCAGCCGGTTGTGCCGGCCCGCACCGAACCCGTCCGGCACGCCGCCCGGACGGAACTCACCAAGCCGCGTGCGGAGCGCCTCGCTGCCGCGGCGGCTCGCGAGCCCGCCAAGCCTACGACCCCGGTACGGACCGCCGCGATCCGCGAGGTTGAACCTGCCAAGCCGATCCCGGCCAACGATCATCACGCGCGGAAGCAGCTCGGCAAGGCCGAAGCCACCAAGCCGGTCGCGGTCGCCAAGGCCGAGATCCCCGTCGCGAAGGCGGT
>CAXTEP010000055.1:6741-17528 GCA_964243125.1 uncultured Lichenihabitans sp.
CCGCGGCCGTCCCCGTGCAGGCTGCGGCGAAGCAGCCCGATCCCCCGCCGGCCGCACCCGCGGCCCCGGTCGCGGACGCGGCCGGATCGCCCGAGTTCCGCTGGCCCGCCCACGGCCGCATCATCCAGGGTTTCAAGAACGGCAATGACGGCATCAACATCGCGGTGCCGGAAGGCACCTCGGTGAAGGCGGCCGAGACCGGCACCGTGGCCTATGCGGGCAGCGAGCTGAAGGGCTACGGCAACCTCGTGCTGATCCGGCACCCCAACGGATACGTGACCGCCTACGCCAACAACGGCGAGCTGGACGTGAAGCGCGGCGACCAGGTCAAGCGCGGCCAGGTGATCGCCAAGTCGGGCCAGTCAGGCAACGTGTCGTCGCCCCAGCTGCACTTCGAGTTGCGCAAGGGATCGCAGCCGGTCGATCCTACGAGCTACCTCGCCGGCCTCTAGGCCGATCCCCCCTTCTTCCCGCGGTGTTTGTCCAGTTGGCCGCGGGAAGCGATCGGAAGCGGCAGGTCCAAGGAAAGGCCTGCCGCTTCCGGCTTTCGATCAGATCCCCGGCCGATCCAGCCCCGCGATGGCCTGGGCGAAGTCGCGTGCCTCGAAGGGTTCCAGGTCGTCCACGCCTTCGCCCACGCCGATGAAATGGACCGGCAGGGCGAACTTCTCCGCGATCGCCACCAGGATGCCGCCGCGTGCCGTGCCGTCGAGCTTGGTCAGCACCAGCCCCGTGACGCCCGCGACCCGCGAGAAGATCTCGACCTGGCTCAGCGCGTTCTGGCCCACGGTGGCGTCGAGTACCAGCAGAACCGCGTGGGGCGCCTCGGGATCGACCTTGCGCAGCACGCGGATCACCTTGGCGAGCTCGTCCATCAGTTCGGTGCGGTTCTGCAGCCGGCCCGCCGTGTCGATCAGCAGCACATCCGTGTTCTCGGCCCGCGCCTGGGTCAGCGCGTCGAAGGCGAGGCCCGCGGCGTCGGCGCCGCTGTCCCGCGTGATCACGGGCACCCCGGTCCGGGCACCCCAGATGCGCAATTGCTCGACCGCGGCGGCCCGGAACGTGTCGCCGGCCGCCAGCATCACGCTCCGGCGTTCCGCCGTGAACTTGGCCGCGAGCTTGCCGATCGTCGTGGTCTTGCCCGAGCCGTTGACGCCGACCACCAGCACCGTGAAGGGCCGCGTTCCGGCGGGCAGGGTGAAGGGCCGAGCGACCGGCCGCAGGACCGCCTCGATCTGCTCGGCCAGCACGGTTTTGACATCCTCGGGGTCGATGCCCTTGTCGTAGCGGCCCCGGCCGACGGCCTCGGTGATCCGCGCCGCCATGGCGACCCCGAGGTCGGCTCTGACCAGGATGTCCTCCAGGTCCTCCAGCGTTGTGGCATCGAGCTTGCGCTTGGCGAAAACGTCGACGATGCCTTGGCTGATCGACGACGAGGACCGGGACAGGCCCTGCCGCAGGCGGTTCCACCAGCTGGGCCGGCCAACCGCGACGGGCTCGCCGTCGCTCGTCGCCTCGGGCAGGGCCACCGCGGCGTCCACCAAGGCTTCCGGATCCGCGTCACCCGCGTCCCACCCCGGCCCGCCGGGCGGCGGAACTGGGGGGCTCGCGTCCGGGTCGATCCGTTCGGACGCGACCGGGAAGGCGGGCAGCTCGGCGGCCTCGGGCACCGACGCCTCGGCGGTCGAGGCGTCATCCGGTTCGACCTGCTCCGGCACAATGCCTGGCGACCGGCCACCGAACAGGCGGCGGAACAGACCGGGTTTGGGCGCGGGCGCCTGATCCTCGTCGGAACTCATGCGATCGGATGGCCCCTCGTGCCGCACCGATCCCCCGTCGCCACGCGCCGGCCGGGATCGTGAGCCTTTCACATGAGGCCGCCGCCTCCGACTGACAAGCGCTGGAGGCGCGCCGAGCATGCGCCCGGCCTGGTCGTCGACGGGTGCGGGCTGGAACCTCGGGTGAACGGGACGACCCCGCGCCCGGTCACGGCAGGACGCCGGCCGCGTAGCGCCGGGCCACGTCCAGCGCGCGCTGAGCCTGGGCCAGTTCGACCGGCTCGCCCGAAGCCGCGCGGGCGGCGCCGAGCGCGCGCCGCAGCAGCGCCGCATCGCGCGGGGTTTCGCCGTGGATCGCGGTTTCCAGGGCCGCGAATTCGTCGGGCAGCCCGTGGGCCGCCAGCGCCAATGCCAGGGCCAGTGCGGTCAGCACCGGGCCCGACGCGTCGCGCAGTGCCGGGTCGGCTCGCGCGATCCGGTATGTGTTGACGAAAGACTTGATGGCGCGCGGTGTTTCGCCCGCGAACGGCGCCAGGGCCGACACCGTTTCGGCCTCGCGGGGGCGCCAGGCCGCATCCAGTGCGGACCGTTTCGGGTCGACGGTGACCTCCCGCGGCGCGGTCGGCTGGCCCAGGATCAACCGCCGGGCCAGCATGGATCGCGCGGCCTCCGCGAAGCCGGGCTCCACGGCGTAGCGCAACTGAAAGCAGCGGGCGATCTGGGCCGCCGCGAAGGCGGGGTCGGCGGCCCCGAAACCGTCGGCCAGATGGGTCCGGTCGGCCGCCACGACCGTGACGAAGCCGGGTCCCAGCAGGCGATGGGCGGTTCGCACCAGAGCGGCGGCCCGCGGCGCCTCCACCGCGTCCAGCCCGTCCAGGGCCACCACGATCCGACCCGGCGCGGCCGTACCGGCAGGCTTGGTTCCCTCGCCCGCAAGCCCGTCGGGAAGGGGCCGGTCGGCCGCGATGGCGCGCCCGAGGTCGGCGAAAGACAGGGCTGCCGGTTCGCGCGTCGCCGGTCCGGTTGCGGCGGCCCGAGGCGCACCGGCGGCCCGGGCCGCGGCCCGGCGCTCGGCCTCGTCGGCCGCCGCCGCGGCCGCTTCCACCTCGCCCGTCAGCACGTTGACGCGGCGGTTCCCGTGGGCGATCTGGCCCCGGAGGTCGCGCCGCCGCGCGTCCACGTCGAAGCCCAGCAGTGCCGCGCCCTTGAAAACCGGCTGCAGGAAGTGCAGGGCGCGGCCGACGTTCAGCAGCAGCGCCGCGACGGCCAGCAGGACCGCGCCTGCGCGCAGGGTGCCAAGCCAGCCCAGATGCGCGCTCGCCCAGTCGGCCAGCGGGGCGACGCCGCTGCCGGCCCCGCGGATCGCATCGAGCCACGCGCCCGGATCGGCTTCCAGGGCGGCGGCGCCCCAGGCGAGCATGATCAGCAGAGCCGCAGTTACAAGCAGGCGGGTCTGCCCGCGGTAGGCCACGAGGGCCCGCCCGACCGCGGCGGCGCGCCCCGTACCGCTCCGGCTCGCGGCCGCCTCGGCCACGAGGTCCTTGTAGGACACGAGCGCGTCGGCGTCGTTGAAGCCGAAGCCGCGCAGCGACCGTTCGATGCGCGACCGGTTGGCGCGCGCGTAGGCGTCGACGCGGGATCCCGGCACGTCGTAGAGCACGACCTCGGCCAGCCGCGCCTCGCGCGCCTCCATCGCGTCGCGGCCGTCGCGCTCTGCGTCCAGGCGCCGGCGGGCCTCGTTGAGCCGCTCCCCGGCCACGCGCGCGGCCTCGGCCGGATCGGTGCCTGACTGCCGGGCGTCGGCCGCGAGCGCCGGGTAGCGGTCGGCCAGCGCGTCGAGCACCGCGGAAGCAAGCATGTCGCCCGCTTCGCCCGATCCGGCGGCGTCGACCCGCACGGTCAGGATGTCGGGCATGAACGGGCCTGCCGCGACGCCGGCCGCCGCTTGGCTGACGGCCGCCACGCCCCCGAGCATGCGGTCGAGGAAGAAGCTCTTACCCGAGCCGGCACCGCCGAAGAACCCGATGCAGAACGGCGTCGCCAGGGTCCGGTGGGCCGCCACTTCGGCCAGGAAGCTCGCGGCCTCGGCCCGGTCGAGGTCGTCGCGTCCGGCGGGCAGGTCGGATGCGACCGCGAAGGGCGGGGTGGCGGGATGGGCTTCCGCGGCCCGCGCGGCCGGGGGAAAGAAACTCGGGTCCGCGGCGGTGCGGAGGGAGGCAATCGGATCGGGCCCCGGGGGCTGGGCGGCGGGCTGGGCTGAAGTCACATCCTGCTCCTTCGGGCCGGTCCGGCGCCCTGCGGTCCCGGCGGAGACCTTCGAGTCGGTCCGCTTGTCTGCGTTTCCGCCGCCTGCTACCTCTCGCGGCGCCGGATGTACATCCCCCCTTTCAGCGGGCTTGAGCCGATCCCGGGACGCACAGCCGCCGGATCGCCCCCGAGCCCCGAATCATCGAGAGAAGCGAGCCCGCCATGGCTGCACACCAGTTCGTCTACCACATGCGGAGCCTGACCAAGGCTTATCCGGGCGGCAAGAAGGTGCTCGACAACGTCCACCTGTCCTTCTACCCGACCGCCAAGATCGGGGTGCTGGGCGTCAATGGCGCCGGCAAGTCGACGCTGCTGCGCATCATGGCGGGCCTCGACAAGGACTACACGGGCGACGGTCACGTGGCCGAGGGCGCGCGTGTGGGCTACCTGCCGCAGGAACCCCGGCTCGACGAGACCCTCGACGTGCGAGGCAACGTGATGCTGGGGGTGGGCGCCAAGCAGGCGATCCTCGACCGTTACAACGAACTCGCCATGAACTATTCGGACGAGACCGCCGACGAGATGACGCGGCTGCAGGACGAGATCGAGGCGCAGGGCCTGTGGGATCTCGACGCGCAGGTCGACCAGGCCATGGAGGCGCTCGGCTGCCCGCCCGACGACGCGGCGGTGGAGGCGCTGTCGGGCGGCGAGCGGCGGCGGGTCGCGCTCTGCCGCCTTCTGCTCGAGAAGCCCGAGATGCTGCTGCTCGACGAGCCCACCAACCACCTCGATGCCGAAACCGTGTCCTGGCTGGAAGGCCACCTTCGGTCCTATCCGGGCGCGATCCTGATCGTCACCCACGACCGCTACTTCCTCGACAACGTCACGGGCTGGATCCTGGAGCTCGACCGCGGCCGGGGCATTCCCTACGAGGGCAACTACTCGTCCTGGCTGACCCAGAAGCAGAAGCGGCTCGCCCAGGAAGGCCGCGAGGAGGAGTCGCGCCAGCGCGCCATCGAGGCCGAGCGCGAGTGGATCTCCGCCTCGCCCAAGGCCCGGCAGGCCAAGTCCAAGGCCCGCGTGCAGCGCTACGACGACCTGGTGGCCAAGCAGAACGACAAGGCGCCCACGACCTCCCAGATCATCATCCCCGTGGCCGAGCGCCTCGGGCAGAACGTGGTCGACTTCGACGGGATGACCAAGGGGTTCGGCGACCGGCTGCTGATCGACAAGCTGTCGTTCAAGCTGCCGCCCGGCGGGATCGTGGGCGTGATCGGGCCCAACGGCGCCGGCAAGACCACCCTGTTCCGGATGCTGACCGGCCAGGAGAAGCCCGATGCCGGATCCATCAAGGTCGGCGAGTCGGTCCAGCTCGGCTACGTAGACCAGTCGCGCGACGCGCTCGACGGCAAGAAGACGCTGTGGGAGGAGGTGTCGGGCGGCAACGACGTGATCTACCTCGGCAAGCGCGAGATCAACTCGCGCGCCTACTGCTCGGCCTTCAATTTCAAGGGGTCGGACCAGCAGAAGAAGGTCGGCATGCTGTCGGGGGGCGAGCGCAACCGCGTGCATCTCGCCAAGATGCTGAAGTCGGGCGCCAACCTGCTGCTGCTCGACGAGCCCACCAACGACCTCGACGTCGACACCCTCCGGGCGCTTGAGGACGCGCTGCTCGACTTCGCGGGCTGCGCCGTGATCATCAGCCACGACCGCTTCTTCCTGGACCGGATCGCCACCCACATGCTGGCTTTCGAGGGCGACAGCCACGTGGAATGGTTCGAGGGCAATTTCGCCGACTACGAGGAGGACAAGAAGCGCCGGCTCGGCCTCGACAGCGTCATCCCGCACCGGTTGAAGTACAAGAAGTTCGCGCGGTAACCGGGTTCGTTTCCGCGCCGTTCGGGTGGACCGGAGCGCTCATCCGGAGCCCGTCGAGGGATGGTCCAGGAGGTCGCGCGAAGCCGTCTCCCTGCCGGGCGCGGCGCCCGGCCCGCGCTCGACCCGCGACGTGGCCGACCCGATCACGAACAGGCCGCTGCCGACGATGATGGCGATGCCCGCGAGCGTGGTGGCCGAGGGCACGTCGCCCCAGACAAGCCAGCCGATCAGGGCGGCCCAGACGATCGATGCGTATTGCAGGGGCGCCAGCAGGGATGCAGGCGCGAGCGCCAACGCCCGGGTGATCGCCCCGAAACACGCCATCGACATGAGGCCGAGCAGGGCCATCGACAGGATCACGGCCGGCGAGGTCGGGACCCAGGACGCGACCGCCACCGCGCCTCCGACGATCCCCGAGCCGATGAACTGGATCAGCACCAGCGACAGCCAGTGCATGTCCCGCAAGTGGCGCGTCATCGTCATGTTGGCCGCGAACATGGTGGAGCCGCCGAGCGCGATCAGCGCCGACCACGAAACGGCGGCCGAACTCGGCCGGAGCGCGATCACGACGCCCACGAAGCCGATCGACACCGCGGCCCAGCGTCGGGCGTCGACGTGCTCGCCGAGCGCGAGTGCCGAGAGCGCCACCACGAAGAGCGGCGCCGCCAGATAGAAGGTCATCACGTCGACGAGCGGCAGGGCGCGGCAGGCGGAATAGAACGCGAACGTGTCGATCGACGCCACGACGACGCGGAGTAGCTGCAGTCCCCACTTCCGGCGAGGCAGCATGGACATGCCTCCGCACAGCACGACCCCGGCCAGGATGGGCAGGGCCCCGAGGGTGCGCAGCACCATGATCTGGGCCGGGCCGTAGTCCGCCACGAGCCATTTGGCCACAGCGTCGCTGACCGCGAAGAAAAAGATCCCCGCCGAGTAGAGCAGGATCCCCGCGCCGGCCGCCTTCATCTTGACCATGAACGGCGATCACCTGCTTCGGGGGCGTCCACCTTCGGCGAACTCGCTCGACCTCGGGCCGCCGCGCCGGGTCGATCGTGACATCATCGTGCGACAGTTCCGTTTCGGCCGGCATCGCTTCGAGGCGGGTTCAGCATAGACCCTTCCGACACCAGGGGCCGGAAAGGCTTCACGCGACCGGGAAGGCCGTGCGGCTCAGCCGTTGCGCCCCACGATGGGGGTCGGGGTCCCGCTGTTGTCGTGCAGGCCGGCCCAGATGCGTCGTTTCATGGCGTAGAGAAGGGACGCGAACACGGCCAGGAACACCACCACCGCGAGACCCGTGCTTTTGCGCTGGTCGAGCTTGGGTTCGGCCGCCCACATCAGGAAGGCCGCCACGTCGTGAGAATATTGCTCGACCGTCTTGGGCGAGCCGTCGGTATAGTCTACCTGGCCGTCGTTCAACGGCTTGGGCATCGAGATGGCCCGGCCCGGGAAGTAGGCGTTGTAGTACTTGCCGGCGGGCAGGTCGAAACTGGCAGGCTTGTCGGCGTAGCCGTTCAGAAGCGCGTGGATATAGTCGACCCCCTGTTCCTGGTATTGCAGGAAGGGGTTGGCCAGGAAGCTGTACCAGATGCCCTCGATGTCGCGCGCCTTGGCCAGCACCGACATGTCCGGCGGCAGCGCGCCGCCGTTGGCGGCCCGCGCCGCTTCCTCGTTGGGGAAGGGCTGAGGGAACGGATCCGAGGCCCGCCCGGGGCGGTCGAACATGTCGCCCGAGTCGTTGGGGCCGTCCTGCACCTTGAAGCTCGCGGCCAGCGCCTTGACCTGGCTTTCCGAGAAGGCCGGGCCGCCCTTGTCGGACAGGTTGCGGAACGACATGAAATGCATCGAATGGCAGTTCGAGCATACTTCCCGGTAGACCTGGTAGCCGCGCTGGAGTTGGGCGGTGTCGAAGGTCCCCAGCGGTCCCGCGAACGACCACGCCTGCTTTTCGGGCAGCGGGTTCTCGCCCTCCTGCGCGGTCGCGGGCAGCGACGCGCACACCAATCCGGTCAACAGCGCGACCGGCAGGACGAAGGCTTTGAGGGTCATTAGGGTCTTGGTCCAGCCGTCGGGTGTTGAAGGAAGGGCAGGTCGCACGTCAGAGCGGCGGGCTCGCCGTGGTTCGGGCCGCCATCACGGCCGCCGAAGCGCCGCGCGGGCCGAGCACCGCCTCGGTGATCGAGGCCGGCATCTTGCGCGGGGTCTCGAAGAAGCCGAGCGCCGGCAACACGACGAGCAGGTGGATGAAGTACCAGGCGGTCAGGATCTGCGACCAAGTCGTGACCGCGCCCAGGGGCTCCTGCGACCCGCAATAGCCCAGGCCGATCACGGTCAGGAAGAACAGGAACAGGAAGGCGCGGTAGACCGGGCGGAAGTTGGCCGAGCGGATGCGCGACGTGTCGAGCCAGGGCAGGAAGGCCAGGAGTAGGATCGAGCCGAACAGGGCGCACACGCCGCCGAGCTTGAACGGCACGGCGCGCAGCATGGCGTAGTAGGGCAGGAAGTACCATTCCGGCACGATATGGGCCGGCGTCACCAGCGGGTTCGCCTCGATGTAATTGTCCGAGTGCCCGAAATAATTGGGCACGTAGAAAATGAAGTAGCAGGCGAACAGCATGAAGCAGACGAGCGCGAAGCCGTCCTTGATGGTGAAATAGGGATGGAACGGCAACGTGTCCTTCTGGCTCTTCACCTCCACACCCACGGGGTTGTTGGAGCCGGGGATGTGCAGCGCCCAGATGTGCAGCACCACGACGCCCGCGATCATGAACGGCATGAGGTAGTGCAGCGCGAAGAAGCGGTTCAGCGTCGCGTTGCCGACCGAATAACCGCCCCACAGCCAGGTCGTGATCGAGTCGCCCACGATCGGGATGGCCGAGAACAGGCTTGTGATGACCTTGGCGCCCCAGAAGCTCATCTGGCCCCAGGGCAGCACGTAGCCCATGAAGGCGGTGGCCATCATCAGCAGGAAGATGATCACGCCGAGGATCCACAGGATCTCGCGCGGCGCCTTGTAGGAGCCGTAGTACATGCCCCGCGCGATATGGACGTAAACCGCGATGAAGAACATGGTGGCGCCGTTGGCGTGCATGTAACGCAGCAGCCAGCCGTAGTTCACGTCACGCATGATGTGCTCGACCGACGCGAACGCCTGGGTCGACTCCGGCGTATAATGCATCGCCAGCACGACGCCGGTGACGATCTGCTCGACCAGCATGAAGGCCAGGATGCCGCCGAACGTCCAGAAGTAGTTCAGATTGCGCGGGTTCGGAAAGGCCACGAACGACGAGTGGACCAGGCCGATGATCGGCAGCCGGCTTTCAAACCACCGCAGGAATGCGTTCTGGGGAATGTAAGTCGAGGGTCCGCTCATGGTGCTCTTCTTTCGACCGTTTCATGTGCGCGTCGCCGGCAGCCCGGCGCAATCAGCCGATCTTGAGTTTGGTGTCCGTCAGAAACGCGTAGGTCGGCACGGCGAGGTTGCTGGGCGCCGGCCCCTGCCGGATCCGGCCCGACGTGTCGTAGACCGAACCGTGGCAGGGACAGCGCCAGCCGTCATACGGCCCGTCGTGACCCAGCGGCACGCAGCCGAGGTGGGTGCAGATGCCGATCAGCACCAGCCATTCGGGCTTCTGCACGCGGGACTGGTCGGTTTGCGGGTCCTTGAGGTCGCTCAACGGCGTGTTCTGCGCGTCGGCGATCTCTTTGGGGGTGCGATGGCGCACGAAGACCGGGTTGCCGCGCCACTTGACCGTGAGGATCTGGCCGACCGCCACCTTGCCAATATCCACTTCGGTCGAGGCAAGTGCGAGCGTGGACGCGTCCGGGTTCATCTGGTTGACCAGCGGCCAGATCGCGGCCCCGACCGCGACGGCGCCGACCGCCCCGGTTGCGATGTAAAGGAAGTCCCGGCGGGTCGGTTGCCCGGGCGCTATTGTCGCATCAGCCAAGTACCAGCTCCATTCGGCCGCGCCTGTCGCGCAGTACTGTTTCTGCACCGCCGGCAACGACGTGCCAGACGACCCGCGCTGCCCGGTTGGGACAGCCCGGCCGTTCGCTTCTTGGCACCGTTCAAAACCTGCGTCCAGAGTGCAACAGGATCGTGCCCGTGCCAAGAGGCGGATTGCCGCTTCCGCGCCCGATCGGCCGGCCCTACACAGGCGGCATGGTGCGACTGGTCCTGTTTCAGCCCGATATCCCGCAGAATGCCGGCACGATGCTGCGGCTCTGCGCCTGCCTGGGCGTCGCGGCCGGGCTGGTGGAGCCCGCGGGCTTTCCCGCCACCGACCGTCATTTCCGCCGCGCCGGGCTCGACTACCTCGATGCCCTGCGGCTCGACCGCTATCCGTCCTTCGCGGCTTTCGAGGCGTGGCGGCGCGATTCGGTCCGCGCCAGTCTGCCGCCCCGCCTCGTGCTGCTGACCACGGCGGCTTCGACCGACTATCTCGATTTCCGTTTCCTTCCCGACGACGTGCTGATGGTCGGCCGCGAATCGGCCGGCGTGCCCGAACCCGTCCACGCGGCCGCCGACGCCCGCCTCCGGATCGCCATGGCGGCCGGCATGCGGTCGCTCAACGTGGCGGTGGCGGCCGCCATGGTGCTGGGCGAGGCCCTGCGGCAGGTGCGCCATGACCGATCCTGAGATCGACGGCCTTGCGGCCCGGCAGGCCCGTGCCCGCGCCTGGTTCGAGGCCCTGCAGGACCGGCTCGTGGCTGCGTTCGAGGCGCTGGAGGATGCGGGCCCTGGCTGGGCCGAGGCCGCGGCCGAGCCGAGCCGGTTCGCGCGCAAGCCCTGGACCCGCACCGACCACGGCGGCGCGCCGGGCGGAGGCGGCACCATGGCGATGCTGCACGGCCGCGTGTTCGAGAAGGCCGGCATCCACA
>CAXTEP010000056.1:0-11712 GCA_964243125.1 uncultured Lichenihabitans sp.
GCCATGACGCTCGTGCTCGACCATGCCGACCCGGCGCCGGGCGCGGCGTCCTCCGACCCAATGCACGCGGCCGGACGCGGCACGCTCAGCATCGGGCTCGTCAACAACATGCCGGACGGCGCCCTGCGCGCCACGGAACGGCAGTTCGTCCATCTCCTGCGGGCCGCAGCCGGCGCCACGCCCGTCCGCTTCCACCGCTACCACCTGCCGAGCATCGCGCGCGGGCCGGAGGCCGCGGCCTATCTCGCGGCGCAGTCGCGCGACGCCGCGGCGCTCGGCCGCGTGAGGCTCGACGCCCTCGTGGTCACGGGCTGCGAACCGAAGGCCGCGACCCTGACCGACGAGCCCTACTGGGCCGATTTCGTCCGCCTCGTGGGGTGGGTGCGGGACAGCGGCACGCCAAGCTACTGGTCGTGCCTGGCCGCGCACGCGGCCGTGCTGGCGCTCGACGGGATCGAA
Organism: uncultured Lichenihabitans sp.; assembly: GCA_964243125.1. Taxonomy (GTDB): domain Bacteria; phylum Pseudomonadota; class Alphaproteobacteria; order Rhizobiales; family Beijerinckiaceae; genus Lichenihabitans. The sequence continues at coordinate 460 of CAXTEP010000056.1, forward strand.
CGGCACCGGCTACCGGCCAAGCGCTGCGGCCTGCTGACCTGCGAGGCGCGCACCAGCCACCCGCTCCTCGACGGCGTCGCGACCCGGCTGGCGATGCCCCATTCGCGCTGGAACGACCTCGACGCGGACGAGCTGGAAGCGAACCGCTACACGGTGCTGACCGGGTCGACCGAGGCGGGCGCGAACCTGTTCGTCAGGGACGGCCTGCGCTCGGCCCTGTTCGGCCAGGGCCACCCCGAATACGAGCCCGACTCGCTCGCCCGCGAATACCGGCGCGACGTGGCGCGCTTTCTGCGGCACGAGAGCGACCGCTACCCGGGCCTGCCCACGGGCTATTTCGACGCTGCCACGCAGGCCGCCCTGGCGGCTTTCGAGTCCTTGGCGCGGGCCGACCGCGGCGCGCTGCGGCTGGGCGACCTGCCCCGCGCGCTCGCGCCGCAGACCGGCGGTTCCGCGACATGGCAGGCCGCGGTGGTGCCGGTGTTCCGCAACTGGCTGGCGGCCGCGGACGCGGGCAGCGCCGTAATGGGCGGCCATCCCCGGTCGCGGGAGGATCGGAAGCCTCGCGCGTGACGCTCGATTTCCAAAGGCCCGTGCTGGCGGTCGCCGAGGCGCTGATCGGCGCGACCCTGCTGGTGGCCGACGTGGGGGGCCGCATCGTCGAAACCGAAGCCTACGACCGCGACGACCCCGCGTCGCACAGCTTTCGCGGACCCACGCCGCGCAACGGCGCCATGTTCGGCCCGGCCGGGCACCTTTACGTGTACCGGTCCTACGGCATGCACTGGTGCGTGAACCTCGTGTGCGGCGCGCCGGGCCGCGGCAGCGCCGTGCTGATCCGCGCCCTCGAACCCGTGCAGGGCATCGAGACCATGCGGCAGCGGCGCGGCGTCGAGCCGCTCGTGCTTCTCTGCGGCGGGCCGGGCCGCGTGTGCCAGGCGCTCGCCATCACGGGGGCGCTCGACCGGCACGCCGTCGACGCGCCGCCCGTGTCGCTGCGCGGGCCCGAGGGGCCGGTCGCGGTCGTGACCGGCCCGCGGATCGGCATCACCAAGGGCATGGACGCGCCGTGGCGGTTCGGCCTGCGCGGGTCGCCCTTCCTCAGCCGGCGGTTCCCAGCGGCGGGCTCGCCGGACCGGTGATGCCACGGCGGGAACCAGGGCCCGCGCCTGCCGTTCGCAACAGGCCCAGACCCGCAAGGACCATCATGCCGCGCTCCGTCCCGCCCGACCCGTCCCGCCACCCGGCCGCGCGGCGCCTCGGGTTCCCGGTCAAGGTCATGGGCCGGACCGACCTCAAGAGCAATGACACCCGCCGCTGGCAGGCAAACCCGCACCTGAAGACCTCGCTCACCTACATCGACGCCATCCTGGACTACCTGCACGCGCGCGGCATCCGCATGTACCGGATGTCCTCGGACCTCGCGCCCTACGCGACCCACCCCGACATGCCGCAGTTCCACGCCATGGTGGGCGAGAGCGCGTCCGAACTGCGCACGATCGGCGCCAAGGCCAGGGCGCTCGACATCCGCCTGTCGTTCCACCCCTCGCAGTTTGTGGTGCTGAACAGCCCCGACCCGGAGCTCGTGCGCAAGAGCGTGTGGGACCTGACCAGCCAAGCCGAGATGCTGGACCTGATGGAGCTCGGCCCCGAGGCCGTCATGGTGATCCACGTCGGCGGGACCTATGGCAACAGGCCCGCCAGCAACGCCCGCTGGGTCGAGACCTGGCACACCCTGCCCGAGCCGGTCCGCCGCCGCCTCGTGCTGGAACATGACGACATCCGCTTCAGCGCCGCCGATGTCCTGTGGATCCACGAGCACACGGGGGTGCGGCTGATCTTCGACCACCAGCACTTCTGGTGCCTGAACCCCGAGAACCTGCCCATGATGCAGGCCCTGACCGCGATCCTGGCCACCTGGCCGGCCGGCCAGCAGCCGAAAATCCACTTTTCCAGCCCGCGCACGCAGATGCGCGAGGTCAAGCGCAAGGACAAGGCGACCAAGAAGTCCAGGACCGTGCAGATCGCGCCCATCTGGACCGGGCACGCCGATTACGTGCACCCTTTCGAGTTCGTAACCTTCATGCGCGAGGCGGGCCACCTCGCCTTCGACGTCATGCTGGAAGCCAAGGTCAAGGATCTGGCGCTGATCCGCCTGCGGCCCGACCTGCTGCGCTACGCGCCCGACGTGGCGGCGCAGTTCGGCCTGAGCGAGACCGAGAAGGCGAGGCTGGAAGCCGAGGATGCGGCGCTGGAAGAAACCGAGGCCGAGCCGGAAGCTGCCTGACGGCAGGGTTGGCGTCCGGGACAGCGAACCCGGGGGTGCCGCCGTGCGGAGGTGGTCTCCAACCGGCGGACAGGACGACCTCACTTCCCTCGAAGCTCACGCGTCCTTAACCCGAACCTCCACCTTCCTCATCCTGAGCCTGTCGAAAGGTGCTCCGGGAAGTCGCGTCCGGCCCGTCCTCCGACAAGCTCAGGACGAGGGTGGAGAGCGCCACCGGCCTGCACGCGATGCGCGGACCTGCATGCCCGATCTTCCCTGTTCCCGATTACATCGCCGATAGTCCTCACCTTCGACCGTTTCTGAAATTCGCGGGTTGCGCCCTTCGCGCATTGACGGTTGCGCCTCGGCGGTTCATCTGTGAGCCATCCTCCGAAGATGGCGGGCTCCGCATGGCCAACACGACGATCGGCGTCAAACTCGACCAGGGCGTGCGCGACCGCATCCGCGACGCGGCCCAGAGCCAGGGCCGCACCCCACACGCGCTGATCAAGCACTCCATCCTGTCGGCGCTGGACCGGCACGAGCGCGGCGACGGCGAGCCGGGTTCCGCCCCGCCCCGTCCGGCGCCGTTCCTCGAATTCGCGCGCGGCGTGCAGCCGCAAAGCGTGCTGCGCGCCAGGATCACGGCCGCTACCCGGATGGCCGAGCCCGAATGCGTGCCGCTGCTGGTCGCGGAAGCGACCCTGCCGAAGGGCACGGTCGAGAACGCCCGGGCCGTGGCCAAGAAGCTCGTCGAGGCGCTGCGCGGCAAGGGCCAGCGCGGCGGGGTCGAGGGGCTGGTGCAGGAATATTCCCTGTCGAGCCAGGAGGGCGTCGCCCTCATGTGCATGGCGGAAGCGCTGCTGCGCATCCCCGACCGGGCCACGCGCGACGCCCTGATCCGCGACAAGCTCGCGGTCGGCGACTGGCAGTCGCACCTGGGTCACAGCCCGTCGCTGTTCGTCAACGCCGCCACCTGGGGGCTGGTGGTGACCGGGCGGCTCGCCACCACGGCGAGCGAGACCGGCCTGTCGACCGCGCTCACGCGGCTGATCGCGCGCGGCGGCGAGCCGGTGATCCGCAAGGGCGTGGACCTCGCCATGCGCATGCTGGGCGAGCAGTTCGTCACCGGCCAGACCATCGGCGAGGCCCTGGCCAACAGCCGCCGCGCCGAAACGCGCGGCTTCCGCTATTCCTACGACATGCTCGGCGAGGCCGCCACCACGGCCGCCGACGCGGCGCGCTACACGCGCGACTACGAGCAGGCCATCCACGCCATCGGCAAGGCCGCCAACCGCCGCGGCATCTACGAGGGCCCCGGCATCTCGATCAAGCTGTCGGCCCTGCACCCGCGCTACAACCGCGCCCAGCGCGACCGCGTGATGGCGGAACTGTCCGAGCGGCTGAAGGGGCTCGCGGTTCTGGCGCGGGGCTACGACATCGGGCTCAATATCGACGCCGAGGAGGCCGAACGGCTCGACCTGTCGCTCGACCTCCTGGAAACCCTGTGCTTCGCGCCCGAACTGGCGGGCTGGAACGGCATCGGCTTCGTGGTCCAGGCCTACCAGAAGCGCGCGCCCTTCGTGCTCGACTTCCTCGTGGACCTCGCCCGGCGCAGCGGCCATCGGCTGATGATCCGGCTCGTCAAGGGCGCCTACTGGGACAGCGAGATCAAGCGCGCCCAGGTGGAGGGGCTCGAAGGTTTTCCGGTCTACACCCGCAAGCTCTACACGGACGTGTCCTACCTCGCCTGCGCGCGAAAACTGCTGCGGGCGCCCGACGCCTTCTTCCCGCAGTTCGCGACCCACAACGCCCAGACGCTCGCCACCATCCACGCCATGGCGGGTGAGAACTTCTACGTCGGCCAGTACGAGTTCCAGTGCCTGCACGGCATGGGCGAGCCACTCTACGACGAGGTCGTGGGCCGCGACAGGCTCAACCGCCCGTGCCGGATCTACGCTCCCGTCGGCACGCACGAAACCCTGCTGGCCTATCTGGTGCGGCGCCTGCTGGAGAACGGCGCCAACTCGTCCTTCGTGAACCGCATCGCCGATGCCAACGTGAAGGTGAAGGACCTGGTGGCCGATCCGGTCGCGCTGGCGGCCGCAATGGACCCCGTTGGCGCGCCGCACGGCCGCATCGCCTTGCCCCGCGATCTGTTCGGCCCCGCCCGGGCGAACGCGGCTGGGCTCGACCTCGGCAACGAGCAGCGGCTCGCCTCGCTGGCGGCAGCCCTCCTGGCGGGTGCCTCGGAGCCGAGCCGGGCTGCGCCGCTGATCGGCGACGAGGGGCCGAGCGAAGCGGAAGGGCGGGCGGTGCTCAACCCCGCCGACCGGGGCGACCGGGTCGGCACCGTGGTGGACGCGACCGCCGCCGACGTCGACCGGGCCCTCGCCCACGCCCGGGCCGCGGTCCCGATCTGGGCCGCCACGCCGCCCGCCGAGCGCGCCGCCTGCCTGTTCCGCGCCGCCGACCTGATGGAAGCGCGCCTGCCGTCCCTGCTCGGCACGATCGTGCGCGAGGCCGGCAAGTCGCTGCCCAATGCGGTCGCGGAAGTCCGGGAGGCGGTGGACTTCCTGCGCTACTACGGCCGCGACGCCGCCAACCATCTCGACAACCACACGCATCGGCCGCTCGGCCCCGTGGCCTGCATCAGCCCGTGGAACTTCCCGCTGGCCATCTTCACGGGCCAGGTCGCGGCCGCGCTCGCGGCCGGCAACCCGGTGCTGGCCAAGCCCGCCGAGGAAACGCCGCTGATCGCGGCCCGCGCGATGGCGATCCTGCGCGAGGCGGGCGTGCCGCCCGGCGCGGTCCAGCTGCTGCCCGGAACCGGCGAGGTCGGCGCGGCCCTGGTGGGCGATCCCCGCGTCGCGGGGGTCGTGTTCACCGGCTCGACCGACGTGGCCCGGCTGATCCAGCGGCAGCTCGCGGGCCGCCTCGGCCCGGACGGCGGCGCCGTGCCGCTCGTGGCCGAAACCGGGGGCCAGAACGCCCTCGTGGTGGATTCCTCGGCGCTCGCCGAGCAGGTGGTGGCCGACGTGCTGCAATCGGCCTTCGACTCGGCCGGCCAGCGCTGCTCGGCCCTGCGCGTGCTGTGCCTGCAGGAGGACGTGGCGGACCGCATCCTGACCATGCTCAAGGGCGCGATGGCCGAACTGGTGGTCGGCAGCCCGGACCGTCTCGCCACCGACGTCGGCCCGGTGATCACCGCCGAGGCCCGCGATGGTATCCTGGCCCACGTCGAGGCCATGCGGGCCAAGGGCCGCGCGGTCGACAGCCTGCCGCTGCCCGAGGCGTGCGCGGCCGGCACCTTCGTGGCCCCGACCCTGATCGCGATCGACGGGCTGGACGACCTGGAGCGCGAGGTGTTCGGCCCCGTGCTGCACGTCCTGCGCTACCGCCGCCGCGACCTCGACGCGCTGATCGACGCGGTCAACGCCAAGGGTTACGGCCTGACCTTCGGGCTTCACACCCGCATCGACGAGACGATCGCGCGCGTGACCGAGCGGATCGGCGCCGGCAACATCTACGTCAACCGTAACCTGGTGGGCGCCGTGGTGGGGGTTCAGCCTTTCGGTGGCAACGGCCTGTCGGGCACGGGACCCAAGGCGGGCGGCCCGCTCTACCTGCGGCGGCTGCTGGCCGAGCGCCCGGCCGACCCGCCGGTCCAGCCCCGCACCGGCGCCCCCAACCCGGCCCTGCCCCTGCACGCCTGGCTGGTGGAAACCGGGCGCAGGGCGGACGCGGAGCGCTGCGCCGCCGCGATCTCCCGCTCGCTCCTGGGCACCGGGGTCGAGCTCCCCGGCCCGGTGGGCGAACGCAACCTTTACGGCTTCAGGCCACGCGGAACCGTGCTGGCGCGGGTCGGCACCGAGACCGGCCTGTGGGCGGCGGCCGGGGCCGCGCTGGCGACCGGCAACCGGGTCGTGGTCCAAGGGCCGGCCGCCGTGCTAGCGGCCCGCAAGGACCTGCCCGCGTCCCTGGCCGGACTGATCGCCGCCGCCCCGGCGGGCGACGCCCCGCAGGCGGTCGCGCTAGCCCTGTTCGAAGGCGAGGGCGACGGGCTGCAGGCCCTCAACGCCGCCGTGGCGGGCTGGCCGGGTGCGATCGTGCCGGTCTACGGCGTGTCGAAGGCGGGCCTGGCGGAAGGCCACGAGACCTTTCCACTGGAATCGCTGGTGGAGGAAGTCTCGGTGTCGACCAACACGGCGGCGGCGGGCGGCAATGCCAGCCTGATGAGCATCGGCTGAGGGTCGCGGAGCCGGGGTCAGCCGGCCGCCGTCGCGCCGTCCGGCTTGCGGCCCACCACGGCCCAGAGCGGGTCGCCGCCGCGGTCGCGTTCCAGCAGTTGCGTGGCCTGGACGCGATCGAAGTCGGCCTCCGTCATGTAGAGCGACACGAGCCTCGCCTGGTCGGCTCCGTCGAGCGCCGTCCAGATCGCCACGGCCTTGGTGGGAAAGCAGCGGTCCGAGAACGTGATCGCGAGTGGGGCACCGGGGCGCAGCACGCGGGCGACCTCGCGCAGCACCGCCACGGGCTGCTGCAGGTATTGGATCGACACGCAGATGGCGGCGCCGTCCAGACTGTCGGGGTCGAGCCGCAGCGCGGGATCGCGGTTGAGGTCCTGCACGAGGTGGCGGGTCAGGCGCGGGTTGGCGGCGAGTTCCGCCTCGTTCATGCCGATGCCGACCACCTCGCGATACGCGACGCCCTCCGGCAGGTGGCTGATCCAGCTCGACATGAGGTCGAGCAGGGCGCCGCCGGACGGAAAGGTGCGGCCGTAAAGCTCGGTCACGGCTGCGATCGCTCGCGCGTCGATGTGGGCCACGAAGCGCGGCTGCGCGTAGAACAGCGCGTCCGGCGTGGTGTCGCGCTTGGCGAAGCTCTGCGGCGGCAGGTCGAGATGGTTTGTCATGCGTCGGCAGGTAGGGACGCCGGACAAGGCTGGAAGGGGAAGCGGCTCCGTGCCGCGGCGCGGGTGCCGGGGAACACGCATAGCCCGAGCGCGACCGAGCGTCACAGCGGCGATGAGCTCGCGAACCGTCGTGCGACCCTCCGGTTTTCCCGTGCGCCGGGTCGCCCGGCCGGAAACAAGGGAGACAAATCATGGCCAGCAAGACGGCCGCCGACATCTACGCCACCGCCCTCAGCAACACGAAGGCCCTCGAACAGCAGGGGCTCCAGCAGATGGAGCAGCAGGTGTCGGGGCTGGAACATTACCCCGAATACGCCCGCGTGCTGCACAGCCACATCCAGACCACCAAGGGGCAGATTGCGCGCCTCGACGCCGCCCTGGCGGCGGTGGGCACGAGCGGATCGAGCCTCAAGGAGGCGGTGACAAGCGTGGCAGGTTCGGTGGGAGCGGCCGTGCACGCGCTGGCGCCCGACGAGACGCTGAAGAACCTCTTCGCGGGCTACGCGTTCCAGTTCGACCAGATCGCGGCCTACCGCTCGCTGATCGTGATCGCGGAAGCGGCGGGCCAGAGCGGGCAGGCTAGTGCGTTTAAGACCTCCGCCGACGAGGAGCGCCGGGCCGCCGACGAGATCGACGGCCTGATCGAGACGGTCACGCGCCGGTACCTCGCGCTCTCGGCCCAGGACGGCAAAGCCGACAGCTGAGCTGGACAGGGCGACGGGCTTCCCGCGTTCCGTACCGCGAACGGGGATGAACCGAAGAAACAGGCCGCCGTTCTCCCTTCAGCCCGCCGCGCCGGGCAACGGTGCAGCCGGACCGGAGGGTTCCAATCATGCCGATCGACCGCAGGATCGTCTGGCTGCTCGCGGTGGTGGTCCTGCTCGTCGTCCTGGCCCTGGCCTTGGACCACGTGTTCTTTCCCGACCTGCCGATCCCCGCGGGCGCCCCGCCGATCGTGAAGTGAATCCGCGGTCGCCGTAACGGGAAGCATGTCGCGTCCGCACCTCGCACGCCCATGATCCAGTTCCGCCCGTTTCTCATCGGGCCGGAGAAAGCTCCACCGTTTGGATCCCGGCAGCGGGTTGCGCCCGGCCGTTCGGCCGCAAGAATGCCCGATTGCCGCGGTTACGGTCGCTGCGACGTTTCGCCCGCCCCGCGCGTGGGCCGCCACCACTCGCCGAGGCTGCCTTGCGACCGATCCCGATCCTTGTCGTCCTGTGCATGCTGCTGGCCGTCCTGGCCGGACCGGCCGCGGCCCAGCAGCAGGCCGGTGACGCTCCGCCGCTGAGCCCGGCGGCCCAGCTCGACAGTGCCAAATCCGCCCTCGACCAGGTCGAAGGCGCGCTCGGTCGGACCGACGTGTCGGACGCGACGCTCCAGAAGCTCCGCGCCGAGATCGATCCCGTCGGCCTGAGCCTGCAGGCCGTGGTGGCGGACCTGCAGCCCCGCGCCGACGCCGCCAAGGCCCGGCTCGCCCAGCTCGGACCGAAGCCCGACCCCAAGGCGGCCGTGCCCGAGGCGCCCGAGATCACCGCCGAACGGATCGGCCAGGAGAAGCTGTTCAACGACCTCGACGCATCCATCAAGCGCGCCAGGGTGCTGGCCCTGCAGGCCGGGCAGCTGGGCGACCGGATCGGAGCGCTGCGGCGCGCGCTGTTCACCCGGTCGGTGCTGGCCCGGTCGTCCAGCCTGCTCGACCCCCGACTGTGGATGCCGGTGGTAACGGAGCTTCCCGCCGACGCGCGCGCCCTGCGATTCCTCGGGGAGGACTGGTTCAACGGCGTGGCCGCCAAGCTCGCGGCGTGGCAATGGGCCGTGACCGCCACGGCCCTGCTGGCAATCGCGGCCGCCTACGTGCCGGCCGACCGGCTGGCCCGCCAGCTGGCCCGCCGCGACGCCAAGCTGACCGGTCCGAGCCGCCTGCGCCGGGTCGCGGCGGGACTCTGGGTCGCGTTCGTGACCGCGGTCGTGCCCCTGGTGGCCGTGGGCCTGGTCTGGGTGGTGCTCACGGGCTTCGACCTGATCGGGGCGCGTTTGGAGGCCATCGCGGGCGGCGTCGCCCGCGCGGTCGCGATCGTGGCGGTCAGCGTGGGACTGGCGCGTGGCTTCCTGTGCCCGCACCGTCCCAACTGGCGCCTGCCCGCCATCTCGGACAACGGCGCCGGGCGACTTTACAAGCTCGTCATCTTCGTCAGCGTCGTGGTGGGGCTGACCCGGATCGTGGAAGCCCTCAACGACACCATCTCGGTCGGCCTGCCCACCGCGGTGGCGACCCGCGGCCTGCTGACCGCCGCCGCCGCCGCCATGATGGGGCTGACGCTGGAGCGGTTGAGCTTCGGCGACGGCGCCAGCCAGGCCCGCGCGGTCAAAAAGGTCGGCCGCGACTGGTCGGGGCCGCTGCGGCTGCTGTTCGCGGTGCTGACGGCCGTGCTGGTGCTGGCGCTGCTGACCGGCTACGTGGCCTTCGCGTCGTTCCTGGTGGTGCAGATCGTGGCCTGCACAACCATCGGCATCCTGCTCTACATGCTGCTGATCCTGACCGACGAGGGCCTGAACACGGGGCTGGCGCCCGGCAGCCTGCTCGGCCGCGCCACCGTGCAGACTTTCGGGTTACGGCGCGAGGCGCTGGACCAGATCGGCATCCTGCTCGGCGGCGGCGTCCGCGTGGTGCTGATCGTCATGGCGCTGCTGCTGGTGCTGGCGCCCTGGCGCATCGAATCGGGCGACCTGACCTCCACGCTGCAGGCCGCGTTCTACGGTTTCAACGTCGGCGACGTGCGCATCTCGCTGTCGTCGATTGCGGTCGCGGCCGCGCTGTTCCTGGTCGCCATGGGGGTGACCCGGGCGGTGCAGCGCTGGCTGGAAGTCAAGTACCTGCCCCACACGCGGCTCGACACGGGGCTGCAGAACTCGATCAAGACCAGCTTCGGCTACACGGGCTTCCTGATCGCGGCCTCGCTCGGGCTCAGCCAGCTGGGCCTCAGCTTCGAGCGCCTCGCCATCGTGGCGGGCGCCCTGTCGGTCGGTATCGGTTTCGGCCTGCAGTCGATCGTCAACAACTTCGTGTCCGGGCTGATCCTGCTGTGGGAACGGGCCGTGCGGGTCGGCGACTGGATCGTGGTGGGCGACGAGCAGGGCTACGTGCGGCGCATCAACGTCCGCTCGACCGAGATCGAGACCTTCGATCGCGCCACCGTGATCGTGCCCAATTCCAACCTGGTCAGCGGCGTGGTCAAGAACTGGCTGCGCAACGACCGCGTGGGCCGCATTCGCCTGCCCTTCACGCTGCCGGTCGGCATGGACCCCGACAGGATCAGGGAGGTCCTGGTCGCGGCCGCCAAGGAGCACGACCACATCCTGTCGATCCCCTCGCCCCAGGTGATCTTCTCGGGGCTGACCGACTCGACCATGAAGCTCGAACTCATGTGCTTCATCGAGGACGTCGAGATGAGCCAGCGGGCTTCGAGCGACATCCTGTTTGCCGTGTTCAAGGGTCTGCGCGAGATGGGATTCGGGGCGCCGGCCCCGCCCCCCACGGTGACCAGCCCCACCCTCGACAAGCTCGATGCCTGGCTGTCGGGCAAGCTGGCCGAAATGCCGCCGCGGCGCTCGGCCGCCAACGGCTGAGCGGACGCCCCGCGGCTCGGCCGGGTTTGGTTCCACCCCGTATACCCCGTCCGGACGTAACGGCTTCGACCGCCCGGCGGAATGCGCTATAGGGGTTCGCCTCCGCCCGGTCGGAGCGCCGCCGGGCCGGACGTCGACGCCGCGCACGGCGTTCTCGCCCGCCAAGGAGGACCGCCGTGAGGTCACGGAAGATCGTCGCCGCCATCCTGTTCGCCGTCCTGGCGCGGACCCCTGCCGAGGCCGCCCAGACCAACGTGGCGGTGGCGGCCAACTTCACCGAGGCCGCCAAGGACATCGCGGCCGCGTTCAAGCAGAAGACCGGGCACGAGGCCGTGCTGAGCTTCGGGGCGTCGGGGCAGCTCTACACCCAGATCACCCAGGACGCACCCTTCGAGGTGCTGCTGTCGGCCGACCAGGAACGGCCCAGGAAGGCCGTGGACGACGG
>CAXTEP010000056.1:11812-17145 GCA_964243125.1 uncultured Lichenihabitans sp.
CCGGTCGCCTGGTGGCTCGCGCGCTCGGATGCCTGGTGGAAGGAGGGCGTGGCGGCCGTGGTGGCGATGCCGCTCGTGCTGCCGCCCACCGTGCTGGGCTTCTACCTGCTCGTGCTCCTGGGGCCGCAGGGTCCGGGGGGGCTCGTGGCCGGGTTGTGGGGTGGGCGGACCCTGGCCTTCACCTTCGCGGGGCTGGTGATCGGCTCGGTGCTTTATTCCATGCCCTTCGTGGTGCAGCCGATCCGCAACAGCTTCGAGGCGATGGGCGACCGCCCGCTGGAGGTCGCGGCCACGCTGCGCGCCTCGCCGGCGCGGGCGTTCTGGACCGTCGCGGTGCCGCTCGCGGCGCCGGGGTTCCTGACCGGCGCGGTGCTGGGCTTCGCCCACACGGTCGGCGAGTTCGGCGTGGTGCTGATGATCGGCGGCAACATCCCGGGCCGCACCAAGGTCCTGTCCACCGCCATCTACGACGACGTCGAGACCATGCAGTGGCGCGACGCCAACCTGCTGGCCGGCGGCATGGCGGTGTTCGCCTTCGCGGTGATCCTCGGCATGATGATCCTGGGCAAGCGCGTGGCGCGCACGGGACCGTGACCGGCGCCATCCGGGCCGCGTTCCGGGGCCGGGTGGGGCGGTTCGGGCTCGACATCGCGTTCGAGGCGCCGGGGTCGGGCGTGACGGCGCTGTTTGGACCGTCGGGCTGCGGCAAGACCACGGTGCTGCGCTGCCTCGCGGGCCTCCTGCGGCTCGACGACGGGTTCTGCGCGGTCGGCGGCGACGTTTGGCAGGACGCCCGCGCGTTTCGCCCGCCCCACCGTCGCGCGATCGGCTACGTGTTCCAGGAGGCGAGCCTCTTTCCCCACCTGTCGGTGCGGCGCAACCTGCTGTTCGGGGCGCCGCGCGGGCCCGGCGCCAGGTGCGAGGGCGGGCTCGGGCTCGACGAGGCCGTCGACCTGCTCGGGCTGGCGAGGCTCCTCGACCGCGCGCCCCCTACCCTGTCGGGCGGCGAGCGGCAGCGGGTCGCGATCGGCCGCGCGCTGCTGTCGCGGCCCGGGCTGCTGCTCATGGACGAGCCGCTGTCGGCCCTCGACCAGGGCAGCTGCGACGACATCCTGCCCTTCCTGGAGCGGCTGCGCGACGCGCTGGCGCTGCCCATCCTGTACGTCAGCCACGATCTTGCCGAGGTGCAGCGGCTCGCCCGCCATCTCGTGGTGATGGAGGCGGGCCGGGTCCGGGCCGCCGGGCCGCTCGAAGACCTGCAAAGCGATCCCACCCTGCCCATGGCGGCGGGCCGCGACGCGGCCGTCAGCCTGAACGTGGCGCTCGACGCCTACGATGCCGCCTACGGGCTCGCGACCCTGCGGGCCGGGCCCGGCGTGCGCTTCCTGGTGCCGGGACCACCCGGGCCCGCCGGCCAGCCGCGGCGGGCGCGGATCGCGGCCGGCGACGTCAGCCTGGCCCGCGAACCGTCGCGGTCGAGCACGATCCTCAACGTCCTGCCGGTCCGCATCCTGTCCGCCACCCCGGTCGCGGGCCACGAGATGCTCGCGGTGCTGGGCCTCGGACCCGGCGGGGAAGGCCCCAGAATCCTGGCGCGGGTCACGCGCCGGTCCTGGGACACGCTCGGCTTCGCGGAAGGCACGGACGTTTACGCCCAGATCAAGAGCGTGGCGCTGGCCCGCGACGACCGGTCCGGCGGCACGCCGCCCGGTACGGCCGCGGGCCCGCGCGAACCCGCGCCGTGATGCCCGGCCAGGGCTGATTGTAACCCGATCATTAACCCGGATCGGGCACCGTGGAGCGAATCGGGCTCACAAACCCCGGCCCGGGACGACGGCTGGCGCATGAACGAGGTGATCCATCCTTCCGCGGCACCCGACCCGAGCTTCCTAACGCTGTGCTTCGAAGCGAGCCGCGACTGCCTCGCCATGCTGGACCTCGAGGGCACGATCCTCGCCGTCAATCCGGGCGGCGCGGCGGCACTGGGCGGGGGCGACCCCGACGCCCTGGTGGGCCGGAGCTGGGCCGGGTCGTGGCGACCGGCCGACCGGGGCGAAGCGCGGGCGGCCGTGGCGGGGGCGAGCGCGGCGGCCGAAACGGTGTGCCGGACCAGCGCCGACAACATCGGAAACGTGACGTGGTGGGAAACCAGGATCATCGCGATCCCGGGCCCGCAGGGGGCGCCGGAGCGGCTGCTCGCGGTGTCGCGCGACATGACCCGGCAGCACGAGGCCGGGCAGGCCCGCATCCGCTCGGCCCGCCTGCAGCAGGCCTTGATCGAGGCGACCTCCGAGATCTACTGGCACCTCGACGTGACCACGGGCGTGACGGAGCGCCGGGGCTACGTCGAGTTCACCGGGCGCCGGGACAATTCGAGCGACATGGACGGCTGGCTGGCCGAGGTGCATCCCGAGGACTGGCACCAGGCCAAGCGGGCCGCCGACCAAGCGACCGTCACGCGCGAAGCTCTGGTCATCGAGTATCGCCTCCGTCACCGGAGCGGCCACTGGCGCTGGGTCGAGGACCGTGCGACGCCGCTGATCGACGAGGACGGCCTCGTGACCGACTGGGTCGGGGTCATCACCGACATCAACGACCGGACCTGCGCCGAGAAGGCGCTGCAGAAGAGCGCCGAACACCTTCGGCTCGCCGTGGAGGCGACCGCGTTGGGCTCGTGGGACGTCGATCTGATGACCGGCGAGCGCGAATGGTCCCCCAAGCTCTACGACCTGCTGCGGGTTCCGCGCGGGCAGCCGCCGAGCCGCGAGCTGTTCCTGGCCAGAGTCCATCCGGACGATAGGAGCCGGGTCGACCGCGAGTTGCGGAGGTCGGGCCCCAGGGATGAGAAGATCAAGGTCAGTGTCTACCGGCTCCTCGCCGGAGCGGGCGACGAGCGGTGGATCGAGGCGCACGAGCGCACCTTCTTCGGACCCGCGGGCGAGCCGGTCCGGCGCGTGGGCACCCTTCAGGACATCACCGACCGCAAGCAGGCCGAGCGCGAGGTGTGGATCGCGGCGCATCACGACGCCCTGACGGGCGTCGCCAACCGCGCCCTGTTCCAGTCGCGGCTCGACGGCGCCATCAGGGACGCGACGGCTGCGGGCACGCGCGTCGGCCTCGTCCTGGTCGACCTCGACCGGTTCAAGGACGTGAACGACACGCTGGGTCACGAGGCCGGCGACCAGATGCTGCGCGAGATGGCGAACCGCCTCCGGGCCGGCGTGCCCGAAGCCGCCACGGTGGCGCGCCTGGGCGGGGACGAGTTCGGCATCATCGTCCCGGCACCCGCGAGCCCGGCCGAGGTCGACGGGCTGGTGGCGCGCCTGCTCGCCGCGCTCGGCCAGCGTTGCGATTGCGCGGGCCGCGACCACGACGGCTCGGCCAGCGTCGGCTGGTCGGTCTACCCGGACCACGACCCGCAGGCCGCTTCGCTCCGCGGAAACGCCGACATGGCGCTCTACGCCGCCAAGACGTCCGGTCGCGGGCGGGCCAAAGCCTTCACGCCGGCGATGCGGGCCGAGATGACCCGGCGCCTCGACGTTCTCCGCTCCGCCAGGGACGCCCTGGCCGACGACACCGTGGTGCCGTTCTACCAGCCCAAGATCTGCCTCAGGACCGGCCGCGTGGTCGGGTTCGAAGCCCTCATCCGCCTGCTCGACGGGACCGGGCTCCGCTCGCCCGACCGGTTTCAGGAGGCGCTGGATGACGGCGAACTCGCGGTCGCGCTCGGCCATCGCATGCTGGAGCGCGTCGCGGCCGACATGCGTGCCTGGAACCGGGCCGGCCTCCCGTTCGGCCACGTCGCGCTGAACCTCGCCGCGCCGCAGTTCTCGGGCGGTTCCCTGTCGGACCGCGTCCTTTCCACGCTGCGGGCCGCGGCCCTGCGCCCCGATCAGCTGGAGCTCGAGATCACCGAGCGGGTGCTGCTGGACGACGGCGCGGGGACGATCGGAACGGCCCTGCGGGCCCTGCACGAAGCGGGCGTCCAGAGTTCCCTCGACGATTTCGGCACCGGCTACGCGTCGCTGACCCACCTCACGCGATTTCCGGTGGCCTGGGTCAAGATCGACCGCTCCTTCATCATGAACATGCAGCAGGACGCCGCCGCGGCCGCCATCGTCACGGCCGTGATCGATCTGGCCCACAGCATCGGGCTCAGGGTCGTGGCCGAGGGGATCGAGACGCCGGACCAGTTGCGCATGCTCGCCGGGCGGGGCTGCGACCTCGGCCAGGGCTATCTCGCGGCCAAGCCGATGGCGGCCTCCCGCGTCCCCTTCTTCCTGCGCGGCTGGAACGACCCCGCGGCCGATGTTCGGGCCCCGGCCTTCTGGTGTTTTCCGGTCGCGGCCTCGCCCGTCGCGGCCGCGGGCCCCATGCCCCTGAGCATCGCGGGATAAGGTGGGCCCGGCGCCGTCGGGCGGTTCGCCGGGCGAACTCCGCCGGGTACAACCCGTGGTAAGCTGCAATTCGGAGTTGACGGCGCTTGCAGGTCGTTCAACATTGAAATTCAGATCAACGTCCGCCTTCATGCGAGACCGGCGGCCAGTTCCGTTTCAGACCGCCTGGGTCTCGATCGGTCGCAAGGGCGCCCGCGGCCCGCAACCGGGCCGCGGCTCGACCAACCCCGGGATCGCGGGTCGCGAAACGAGAACCCGCCGGGTGACGCCGCAAGGCCATTGCGGAAGCTTCGATTTGCCTTCGTCCGACCTGCCGACCGGGCGCGACTCGCGCGTTGATCTCCTTCGCGGCCTCGCGCTCCTCTTCATCTTCATCGACCACATCCCCGGCAACCGGCTTTCGGCCTTCACGCTCCGAGGCTTCGGGTTCTGCGACGCCGCCGACCTGTTCGTGTTTCTGGCGGGTTTCTCGGCCACCCTGGCCTACGGGCGCGTTTTCGAGCGCGCCGGCTTCGGGGTTGGCCTGGCCAAGGTGCTGGCCCGATGCGGCACGGTCTACGGGGTCCAGGTCGCGCTTCTTGCGACCACCGCGGGCCTCGCGGCCCTGTGGGTCCACCTGGGTGGTGCCGCCGACCCCAACACGGCGATGCTGCTCGACCGGCAAGGGCTGATCCGGGGCCTGCTGCTGCAAACGCTGCCGCTGCATCTCGACATCCTGCCCCTCTAAATCATCCTGCTCGCCGCGTTTCCCGCACTGTGGATCGGCCTGCGGCGCCACCCGGGCACCACCGTTCTCCTGTCCCTGGCCCTCTACGGCTGGGCCAACCTGCGGCACCTCAACCTGCCCAACCTGCTCGACCCGGCCGCGGGTGTCGGGACGTGGACGTTCAATCCGTTCGCCTGGCAGGTCGTCTTCGTGCTGGGGGCCGCGGTGGC
>CAXTEP010000057.1:0-1702 GCA_964243125.1 uncultured Lichenihabitans sp.
CGCTTGGCCTGGAACTGGCCGATCACGTAGTCGTCCAGGACCTTGCAGATCTCCTTCGGGGTCGGAATGCCGTCGCGGCGGTTCACCAGCGACGACTTGTTCTCTTCCCGGATGATATCCATGCAGAGCTCGACGCACTCGTCGCAGATGAAGACCGTCGGACCGGCGATCAGTTTGCGGACCTCGTGCTGGCTCTTGCCGCAGAAGGAGCAGTACAGCGTATTTTTTGATTCGCTGCCAGCTTTGCTCATTGTCGTCTCCGTTGGACCCGAGCTCCGTCGGACGGGGCTGGTCGACTCGAATTTTAATGGTCGGCTGCTAACAAAGCGTAGCAGATCTGCGTGAGAGGGCACGCGCCAGTCTTCATGCCCCGTTACGCGGGACCGAGCCCGTGTCGGCTCGCGTCATTTGCGGCGCAATGCAAGCACGCGCAGCGCCGCAGGGCAAGTGAACACCCGGTTCGCGGCCGGATCATGGTTCCCGGCGTCGCGCCGCCGCCGTAAGAGCGCGTTCGTGATCGCCGCGCCGGTCCCGGTCCTACTTGGCGTCGCCCGTTTCCTCGGCCCGCTTGGCCTCGACGCGGTCGACGATGCCGAAATCCCGAGCCTCCTCGGCCGTCATGAAGTGGTCGCGGTCGAGGGTGGACTCGATCGTGTCGTATTCCTTGCCGGTGTGCCGCACGTAGATCTCGTTCAGCCGCCGCTTGATCTTCATGATGTCCTCGGCATGGCGGAGGATGTCGGAGGCTTGGCCCTGGAACCCGCCCGAGGGCTGGTGAACCATGATGCGGGCATTGGGCAGGGCGAAGCGCATCTCGGCCTCACCGGCCGCCAGGAGCAGCGATCCCATGGACGCGGCCTGGCCGATGCACAAGGTCGACACCTTGGGGCGGATGAACTGCATCGTGTCGTAGATCGCGAGCCCCGCCGTCACCACGCCGCCGGGCGAGTTGATGTAGAGCGAAATCTCCTTCTTGGGATTCTCGGCCTCAAGAAACAGCAACTGCGCGATCACCACCGAGGCCATGTGGTCCTCGACCGGCCCGGTCAGGAAGATGATGCGCTCGCGCAGCAGGCGCGAATAGATATCGAAGCCCCGCTCACCCCGGCTCGTGTTCTCGATCACCTGCGGAATGAGATACTGGGCATAAACGTCGCGTGGATCTCTCATTCCCGTGGTCCTCGGTGATGGACCGGATCACCCGGCCTTTCCGGCAATGTATGTGCTGGGTTTCGCAGTGCAACCCGGCTCAGGCCGGCTCGGCGGGGGCTTCGTCCCGCAGGTCCGGCGCGGCAGGTTCGGCCGGCGCCAGTTTGGCGTCCTCCGGATCGACCCGGAACAGGTCTTCGCGCGACACGGGACGGTCCGTGACCTTGGCCTGGCCGAGGATGTGATCGACGACCTTCTCCTCGAACAGCGGCGCGCGTACTTCGGCCAGGGCCTGCGGGTTCTTGCGGTAGAACTCCCAAACCTCCTTTTCCTGGCCGGGGTAGCGGCGCACCATGTCAACGAGCGCACGCGTGACCTCGTCGTCCTCGACCTTGACCCCCGAGGTCTGGCCCACCTCGGCGAGCACGAGGCCGAGCCGAACGCGACGCTCGGCGATGCGCCGGTACTCGGCCTTCTGGTCCTCCTCGGTGGTGTTCTCGTCCGCGAACGAACGGCCGGACTGCGCCTGCTCGGCGGAGGCCTGCCGCCAGAT
>CAXTEP010000057.1:1802-6002 GCA_964243125.1 uncultured Lichenihabitans sp.
CGTCCGCGAACGAACGGCCGGACTGCGCCTGCTCGGCGGAGGCCTGCCGCCAGATGTTCTGGAACTCCTGCTCGACCAGGCCCTCGGGGAGGTCGAAATGGTACTTCTTGTCCAGTTCGTCGAGCAGCGAGCGCTTGAGCTTGTCGCGCGACGCCTTGGCGAACTCGTCCCGCATGCGGCCCCGCACCGCGTCCCTGAGCTTGTCGAGGTCGTCGAACCCGAACCCCTTGGCAAACTCGTCGTCGATCGACAGGTCGCCCGGTGCCGCGATCACCTTCACCTTGACGTCGAAGGATGCCGCCTGGCCGGCCAGCGCGGCCGACATGTAGTTGGCCGGAAACGTGACCTCGACCTTCCGGTCGTCGCCCGCTCTGGCGCCGAGCAGCTGGGCCTCGAAGCCCGGGATGAAGGTTTCGGACCCGAGCACGACGTCGACGTCCTGGCCGCTGCCGCCCTCGAACACCTCGCCGTTCATGCGGCCTTCGAAATCGATCGTCACGCGGTCGCGATCGGCCGCCGTCGCGTCGTCGCCCTCCTTGGCCGTGTAGGCGCGGTTCTGCTCGCCCATCCGGTCCAGCGCGCGAGCGACCTCCGCCTCGTCGACGTCGGCCACCTGCCGCTCCAGCTCGATGGCGTCGAACGTGCCGGTCTCGAAGCTCGGCAGCGTTTCGATCGCCACCGTGAAGGACAGGTCACCTTCGGCCTCCATGGCGCGCTCGATCTCGGCCTGGTCGCCGGCCAGGTCCACCTTCGGCTCCAGGGCGAGGCGTAGCCCGTTGTCGTCGACAATCTTGCGGTTGGCCTCGTTGACGGCGTTCTGCACCACCTCGCCCATGACCGAGCGTCCGTACAGGCGCTTGAGGTGGGCCAGCGGCACCTTGCCGGGACGGAAACCGTTGATGCGGACCTTGTCTTTCATGCCGGACAGTTCGCCCTCGAGCCGCGATGCGAGGTCCGCGGCGGGAAGCACGACCTTGAACTCCCGCTTGAGGCCCTGGCTGCTGGTTTCGGTGACTTGCATCGCGTTCCGTGCCTCAAATTCTCGAACGTCCGGCGACGTCCTTCGGCGTCCGAACGTGTTCGTCCGGGCGGCCCGTTGACCCTTTGTCGTTCAAGGTCGCTGGTGCGGGCGGAGGGACTCGAACCCCCACGATGCGAATCACCGGAACCTAAATCCGGCGCGTCTACCAGTTCCGCCACGCCCGCCCGTCGAGCGCCATGCCGACAAGCGGCGGTTCATATCACGCGCGGTCGCCGATGCAGCAAAAATCTGGCGACCTGGACGGGAGCGGCAATCCGGGCAGTTTTTAGGGACGGGACGCGGCGGGACCGCCCCGAAGCGCGCGGATCTCGGCCAGCGTTCCCGGCAGCAGGTCGGGCAGGTCCTCGGCGATCAGGCCGGGGCCGAACCGTGCCGCGGTGCGGGCGTGCAGCCACACCGCGGCGCTCGCGGCCTCGAAGGCCGGCATGCCCTGGGCCAGCAGACCGCACACGAAGCCGGCCAGCACGTCGCCCGATCCGGCGGTCGCGAGCCAGGGCGCGTCGGCCCCCGCGATCGAGGCACGGCCGCCCGGTTCAGCCACGACCGTGTCGGGTCCCTTCAGCACCATCATGGCGCCCAGCCGGTCGGCGCCCCGGCGCGCCCGGTCGAGCCTGGGGCCGTCCAGCCCGGCGCCCTCGAACAGGCGCTTGAACTCGCCCTCGTGTGGGGTGACCACCACCGGGCCGGGCGCGGCCGCCACCAGGGCCGCGAGCGCCGCGCTGTCGCCCGCGAAGCTCGCCAGGGCGTCGGCGTCGAGCACGACCGCGCGGGTCTCCCGCGAGGCGAGATCCCGGGCGAGGGCCCGTTCGACCAGCGCCCGCGTGGCCGCCCCGACCCCCAGGCCCGGACCCAGCACCACGGCGTTCTTGCGCGCGTCCGCCAGCAGGGCCGAGAGCCCGTCGGGGCCGTCGCTCGACCGGAGCATGACGGCCGTGAGGTGGGCGCCGCAAACCGCGAGGCCCTCGCTCGGGGACGCCAGGGTCACGAGGCCGGCGCCGATCCGCAGCGCGGCCCGCGCGCTCATGCGGGCCGCGCCCGAGGTCGTCGGGCCGCCCGACACCGCGAGGGCGTGGCCACGCGTGTATTTGTGGCCCGCGACCGCGGCCCAAGGGTAGGCGGCGCGCCACAGCGCCGGATCGTTCGCGAAGGTTTTGGGCCGGATCGTGTCCAGCACGTCGCCGTCGATGCCGATATCGGCCAGCACGCAGGCGCCGCAATGGAGCCGCCCCGGGATCAGCAAATGGCCCGGCTTGCGGCGGAAGAACGTGACGGTCGAGCCGGCCCGGATCGCCGGCCCCGCGGCCGCACCCGTGTTGCCGTCGATTCCCGAGGGCACGTCGATCGCCACGACCGGCAGGCCCGACGCATTGACGCGCTCGACCAGGCCCGCGGCCTCCCCGTCGAGAGCGCGGCTCAACCCGGCGCCGAACAGAGCGTCGACGATCAGAGTCACGCGGTCGAGCGACAGGCCGGCCGCCGTTTCAACGGGGCCGGCCCAGCCGCGCGCCGCCTCGGCCGCGTCGAACGACAGGTCCTCGCGCCGGCCCAGCAGGCCGACGCGGACCGCGATGCCGCTCGCCTTCAAGCGCCGCGCCGCCACGAACCCGTCGCCGCCGTTGTTGCCGGGACCGCAGAGCACCAGCACCGCGGCGCCTGCCCGCGCGTCGCCGATCAGGTCGGCGCAGTGGACCGCCACGGCCGAGCCCGCACGGTCCATCAAGATCGCACCCGGCGTGCCGGCCTCGACCGTCAGATGGTCGGCCCGCCCCATCTCGGCGGTGGTCAGGAGTTCGATCGGCTGCTCGGCGCTCATCGGTCCGCTCCCTTTCGGCCGTCGACGGTTCGTCCCCGGAAACCACATGGACCTCGATCCGGCCCTGTCGGATGGCACGGCCTGTGCTAAACGGTGCTATCGCCCGGAGCGCGAGGTCAATCGACCGCCTGCCGCTTCCGTTCACGTGAGCGCGTCATTCGCATGAAAAAGATTGAAGCCGTCATCAAGCCGTTCAAGCTCGATGAAGTGAAGGAAGCGCTTCAGGAGGTCGGCCTGCAGGGCATCACCGTGACCGAGGCCAAGGGGTTCGGCCGGCAGAAGGGCCACACGGAACTCTACCGCGGGGCCGAATACGTGGTCGACTTTCTTCCCAAGGTGAAGATCGAGGTCGTGTTGGGCGACGATATGGTCGAGCGGGCCGTTGACGCGATCCGCAAATCCGCCCAAACGGGCCGCATCGGCGATGGCAAGATCTTCGTGTCCAACATCGAGGGCGCCATCCGGATTCGCACCGGCGAAACCGGCAACGACGCGATCTAACCCGTCCCGCTGCCCGGGCCCGGGCCGGCGCGGGCCATGGAAGGGACCGAGATGAAGACCGCCCACGACGTCCTGAAGGCGATCAAGGACAACGACATAAAATATGTCGATTTCCGCTTCACGGACCCGCGGGGCAAGTGGCAGCACGTGACCTTCGACGTGGCGGTGGTCGACGAGGACGTGTTCTCGGACGGCGTGATGTTCGACGGATCGTCGATTGCGGGCTGGAAGGCGATCAACGAATCCGACATGACTCTCATGCCGGACCCCGAAACGGCCTGCACGGACCCGTTCTTCTCGGCCGCTACCCTGTCGATCGTCTGCGACGTGCTCGAACCCGCGACAGGCGAACCCTACGGGCGTGATCCCCGCGGCATCGCCAAGAAGGCCGAGGCCTACCTGAAGTCGACCGGCGTGGCCGACACAGCATATTTCGGGCCCGAAGCCGAGTTCTTCGTGTTCGACGACGTCCGCTTCAAGACCGATCCCTACAACACGGGCTTCATCCTCGACTCGGTCGAACTCCCCTCCAACGCCGACACGGCCTATGAGGGCGGCAACCTCGGCCACCGCATCCGCACCAAGAGCGGCTATTTTCCGGTGCCGCCGATGGATTCGGCGCAGGACATGCGCGGCGAAATGCTGGCCGCCATGGCGGCCATGGGGGTCAAGGTCGAGAAGCACCACCACGAGGTCGCCTCCGCCCAGCACGAGCTCGGCCTTAAGTTCGACCGTCTGATCGCCATGGCGGACGGCATGCAGGTCTACAAATATTGCATCCACCAGGTCGCCAACAGCTACGGCAAGACCGCGACCTTCATGCCGAAACCCGTCTACGGCGACA
>CAXTEP010000057.1:6102-8269 GCA_964243125.1 uncultured Lichenihabitans sp.
GCCAACAGCTACGGCAAGACCGCGACCTTCATGCCGAAACCCGTCTACGGCGACAACGGCTCGGGCATGCACGTGCACCAGTCGCTCTGGAAGGACGGCAAGCCGGTTTTTGCGGGTGCGCTCTACGCCGATCTCAGCGAGACCTGCCTGCATTACATCGGCGGCATCATCCGGCACGCCAAGGCACTCAACGCCTTCACAAACCCCTCGACCAACTCCTACAAGCGGCTGGTTCCCGGCTTCGAGGCGCCCGTGCTGCTCGCCTATTCGGCCCGCAACCGCTCGGCCTCGTGCCGCATCCCCTTTACCTCGAGTCCCAAGGCCAAGCGGGTCGAGGTGCGCTTCCCCGATCCCAGCGCCAACCCCTACCTCGCCTTCGCGGCCCTGCTGATGGCCGGGCTGGACGGCATCGCCAATAAGATCCATCCCGGCGACGCCACGGACAAGGACCTTTACGACCTGCCGGCCGACGAGCTGAAGCGGATCCCGACCGTGTGCGGCTCGCTGCGCGAGGCGCTGGACAATCTCGACCGCGACCGCGGGTTCCTGAAGGCCGGCGATGTCTTCTCCGACGACGTGATCGACTCCTGGATCGCCCTCAAGATGGCCGAAGTGAACCGGTTCGAGATGACGCCGCACCCCGTCGAGTTCGACATGTACTATTCGGTGTAGGCCCGCGGCGGCCTATGGCTGAAACAGGCGGGCCACCGGGCGGGTCGGCAAGTGCTAGTCCGTCACGAGCGCGGTCACCTCGATCTCGACCCGGGCCGCCGGTGGAGTCAGGGCCGCCACCTGCACCAGCGTGCTCGCAGGTCGGATCGAACCGAACACTTCCCGGTGCGCTCGTGCGACCTCGTCCTTGTCGGCCATGTCCGTGAGATAGACGACGGTCCGCACGACGTGGCCCATCTCGACTCCCGCCTCCGCCAGCGCTTCATCGATCAGACCAAGAATCGCCCTAACCTGCTCATACGCACCCTCCTGGAGAGCTGATCCCCGGGCCGTGGTACCGGAGACGAACACCTGGTTTCCGGATCGCACGGCGCGCGAGTAACCGTAGGCTTCTTCGAAGGGGTAGCCGGACCCGATGTTACGCCTCGCCAAGCACCCCTCCGTGTTTCGAAGCCGAGCCACTATGAGTAGCATGCCCGACAGGAAGCCGCAGGGGCGGTCGAAGTGAGACCGGCTTGACAGGCCCCGACCGGACATCTCCCGCGTTCGAGCGGTGCGCGACGCGACGGCTGATCACCTCGGCAGGTGCCCGCAAGCGTCCCGCACGACGCATGGGACGCCTCGCAGGCTTCGCCCTCGGCCTCCTCGCATGCTTCACCTGCGGCACCCTGCGGGCACGGTCCGAACCGCAGCCCCCGGTTTCGGCTTTGGGCGAGACCGTCGATCAGGCGCTGTGCCGCCTGATCGCCGACGCGGCCGACCGGCAGCACCTGCCGGTCGGGTTCCTGACGCGGCTGCTCTGGCAGGAAAGCAGTTTTCGCCCGCACGTCGTGAGCCCGGCGGGCGCCATGGGCATGGCGCAGTTCATGCCCGGCACGGCCCACGACCGCGGCCTCGACGACCCGTTCGATCCCGAACAGGCGATCCCCGCCTCGGCGGCCCTGCTGGCCGACCTGTCGCGCCAGTTCGGCAACCTGGGGCTCGCGGCCGCGGCCTACAACGGCGGCCCGAACCGGGTTGCCACCTGGCTGGCCGGCCAGGGCGGCCTGCCGGTCGAAACGCAGGACTACGTGCTCCGCATCACCGGGCACGAGGCCGCCGACTGGGCCGCGGCGGCCAGGAAGCCGGGCAACCCGGGCCTCGACACCGGAAACACGTCCTGCCTGCAACTCGCCGCCACGCTGCGCACCACGGGCCTTGGTGTTCCCGTCGCGGTGCAGGCCGCCTTCGCGCCCTGGGGCGTCCAGCTGGCCGGCAACTTCTCCAAGGCCATCGCGCTCGCGAGCTTCGAGCGAGCGCGGACCCGCTACGCCGCCGTGCTCGGGGATGCCCAGCCCATGATCATCGGCACGCGACTGCGCACGCGCGGCACGCGCGCGTTCTACCGCGTCCGGGTGCCGGCCGAAACCAGAAGCGCCGCCGCGGCCCTGTGCAGCCGCATCCACAATCTTCGGGGAAGCTGCCTCGTGCTGCGAAGCTGAGCCGAGGGACGCGA
>CAXTEP010000057.1:8369-16744 GCA_964243125.1 uncultured Lichenihabitans sp.
CTGGTAGCAACCTGATGTATTCACCTTTGCGGGTTGGGATCGCCGGCCTCGGAACGGTGGGTGGTTCCGTCGTCGAGCGGCTGCGGAGCCAGCAGGCCGCCCTGCGGCGGCGCACCGGCCGCGACATCGCGGTGGTGGCGGTCTCGGCTCGCAGTCGCGACCGGCCCCGCGCCTGCGACATCGCCGGCCTGCACTGGTTCGACGATCCGGTCGACCTCGCCCGTCACGACGGCATCGACCTGTTCGTGGAACTGATCGGCGGCAGCGAGGGTGTGGCCAAGGCCGCCGTCGAGGCCGCGCTCGGGGCCGGCAAGCCCGTCGTGACCGCCAACAAGGCCCTGCTAGCCCATTCGGGCATGGTTCTGGCCCGCATGGCCGAGCAGCGGCACGCCACCCTGGCGTTCGAGGCCTCGGTGGCGGGCGGCATCCCCATCGTGAAGACGCTGCGGGAAGGCCTGGCGGGCAACCAGGTCGAACGCGTCCAGGGCATCCTGAACGGCACGTGCAACTACATCCTGACCCGGATGCATGACGAGGGCCTGACCTTCGACCGGTGCCTGGCCGACGCCCAGCGGCTGGGCTACGCCGAGGCCGACCCGAGCTTCGACGTGGACGGCTTCGACACCGCCCACAAGCTCGCCATCCTGGTCACGCTGGCGTTCGGGGTCACGCTCGACCCAGGCCGCGTGCTGGTCGAGGGCATACGGGCCGTCACCCCCTCCGACCTCGCCGCGGCCGCGGAACTGGGCTGCCGCATCAAGCTGCTCGGGATCGCCCAGCGCCGCGACGGCATGATCGAGGCGCGCGTCCACCCCACCATGGTGCCGCAGACTTCCTCGTTGGCCCAGGTTGGGGGCGTGACCAACGCCGTGACGGTGTTCGCCGACGCGGTGCGCGAGCTGACGCTGATCGGCCCGGGCGCCGGCGGGGAAGCGACCGCCTCGGCCGTGGTGGCCGATATCGCCGACGTGGCGCGCGGCGTGCGCTCGGCGCCGCTCGGCATGCCGGTGGAGGCGCTGGAGCCGGCCGCGACGCTGCCGGCGAGCCGGCACGAGGGCGGCTACTACGTCCGGCTGACCGTGGTGGACCGGCCCGGTGCGGTCGCGGCCATCGCGTCCCGGATGGCCGAGCAGGCAATCTCGTTCGAGAGCATCATGCAGCGCCAGCCCCCGAACAAGCGTGCGGCCGACGGCGGCCCCGTGCCGGTCGTACTCATCACCTACGACACGCGCGAAAGCGCCGTGCGCCTGGCGCTCGACGCCGTTCTGGCGGACGGCTACATCGCGGAACACCCGCAGGTCATCCGGATCGAGCGCGAGTAGGCCATTCGACACGGGTCGAACAAGGAAGGGAAGCGGCCAGTGACGGATCTTGTCATTCAGCAGCAGGACATCATCGAGCGGATCCTCACGCTCGAACTCGTCCGCGTGACCGAGCGTGCCGCCGTTTCGGCCGCCCGCCTCCGGGGGCGGGGCGACGAGAAGGCGGCCGACCAGGCCGCGGTCGACGCCATGCGGCGCGAACTGAACCGCCTGCCGATCGACGGCACGATCGTCATCGGCGAGGGTGAGCGCGACGAGGCCCCGATGCTGTTCATCGGCGAAAAGGTCGGCACCCGGACGGGCCCGAAGGTCGACATCGCGGTGGATCCGCTCGAAGGCACCACGCTCTGCGCCAAGGACATGCCGGGGTCGATCGCGGTCATGGCCATGGCCCAGGCCGGCGCCCTGCTGAACGCCCCTGACGTCTACATGGACAAGATCGCCATCGGCCCCGGATACCCGCGCGGCACGGTGGACCTGGACATGACCCCGGAGGAGAACATCCGCGCCCTGGCCCAGGCCAAGGGCGTGCGGCCGAGCGACATCACGGTCTGCGTGCTCGACCGCCCCCGCCACGAGGAGCTCGCGACGGCGTGCCGCCGTGCCGGCGCGTCGCTGCGGCTGCTGACCGACGGCGACGTGGCCGGCATCATCCTCACGGCCCAGCCGCAGGAGACAGGAGTAGACCTTTACCTCGGCACCGGTGGGGCGCCCGAAGGCGTGCTGGCGGCGGGCGCGCTGCGCTGCGTCGGCGGTCAGATGCAGGGGCGGCTGATCCTCGACACCGAGGCGAAGCGCGAACGCGCCGCCAAGATGGGCATCGCGGACTTCACCAAGAAATACGACATGAAAGAACTGGCATCCGGCGACGTCGTCGTGGCCGCGACCGGCGTCACCGACGGGGGCCTCCTGAGCGGTGTCCGGTTCCGGCAGAACGTGATCGAGACCGAAACGCTGATCTACCGGTCCGTCACCGGCACGGTGCGCCGTATCCGGGCCGAACACCGGGAGCTGGGCAAGTTCCGGCTGGATTGAGCATCGTGACCGGAAAGCCGCGGGTCGGGAACAGGATCGCTTGATCGCGGCCGACTGGATCGCGCAGGGGCAGGACTTCGTCCGCGCCCATGCGGCGTGGGCGGGGCCGATCTGCTTCGGGCTCGCTTTCGCGGAGTCGATCGCCTTCGTGTCGATCATCGTGCCAAGCACCGTTCTGCTTATCGGCGTCGGGGCGATCGTGGGAATCGAGAACCTATCCTTCGCGACCGTGTGGCTCGGAGCGTCGACGGGAGCGGCCGCGGGAGACTGGCTCTCCTACTGGATCGGCCGGAGGTACGGATCGAGCATCGGAAACATGTGGCCGCTGTCGCGCCATCCCGCACTGCTCGCGCGAGGCCAGACCTTCTTCGACCGCTGGGGTGCCTTTGGCGTGGCGGCTGGTCGGTTCTTCGGACCGCTGCGCGCGTCCATTCCCCTCGTGGCCGGAATCTGCGCGATGCCGCAGGTGCCGTTTCAGATTGCCAATTGCTCGTCGGCCCTTCTCTGGGCCTTCGTGATCCTTGCACCGGGTGCCTTCGGCACCCGGTGGTTGCCGGCCTGGTTCGGCTGAGGGTTTGCGGCTCAGGGTCCCAGAAAAGCGGGGTGTCCGAACAGCAGATAGAGGATGATCAGGATGCCGATGATCCCGAAGATGCCGATCCCGCTGTTGCCATAGTAGCCGCCACGGTAGCCGTAGTAGCCGCCACCCCCGAACAGCAGGATGATGATGACGATCAGAAGAAGGAGTGACATGCGAAGCCTCCGTAGCCCTTGAAGAACGGCATCCGTCGATCAGCCGGGTTACACGACCCTGCAACGGAACTCGACCGCTTGAGCTTGGCCGTAACGTTTGAACCCGGGTGGGAGTTCAAGCTTCGTGACAAAAATGTGTTTTCCGGCCGCAAGATTTGCAGCTGACTGCATCCATCACCGCCACTCGTCGAGGCGCTTCTTCAGAACGCTGCGAGGGCTTGGTGATTGCGGAGCGGTTTCAAGGCAGGCCCGATTGCCCGGGTCGCCGTCGCCTCGGTCGGCCGATCGGCGAGGCCCCATAGCGAAGCGGCCCCTTTCGGGGCCGCTCGCGACCGATGATGCGGTCAGGCCGCGATCTTGTTGATGTGCCCTTCGGCGAGCCTGGTCAGCTTCTCGTCCGTCGCTTTCTCGTCGGCAAGGTTGTGCTCCAACACGCTCGCGCAATCGGCGCGACCCAGCCGCTTGGCCCAGGCGATCAGCGTGCCGTAGCGGGTCATCTCGTAATGTTCGATCGCCTGCGCGGCCGCGATCAGGGCCGCATCGAGGACGTGCTTGTCCTCCACCTCGCTCGCGACCTCGTTGGTTTCCTTGATGATGCCGTCGATGGCGGGGCACGTCACGGCCTCGACCTTCGCGCCGTGCATCTCGAACACCTGCTCGACACGCTCGATGTGCTGCTTGGTCTGCGACAGGTGCAACTCGAAGACCTGCCGAAGCTCGGGGTCGGTGGCCTTCGACACCAGGTCGGGCAGGCTCTTCTCGATCCGCTTCTCGGCGTAGTAGACGTCCTGGAGCTGGTGCACGAAAAGATCGTTGAACGTCTTGATGTCCTTGCTGAATAAACCCATCGAAGGCCTCCCGTGGCTGATGTTCGCGCGAAATGGATGCTTCGCGTCACCTGCCCCGACAACAGCCTCGCCGTGATACGGGTTCCGCCGGTCAACCGGCGGCCTGTCGTGGCGGACGTCCGCGCGAGCTCAGTCCGTCATCGTGTCGATGAGTTGCTGGATGGCCTCCTTGACCAGCAGCAGGATCTCGATCGCGTTGGGCTTGTCGACGAGGCCGAGGTCGATGGCGGCGATCAAGCCGTTCTTGACGCCGGAGGACGCCAGGGTGAGACCGCCCTGGAAATCATTGTCGACCTCGATCGGATTTGCGCTCACCGCCATGCTGCACCGCCTTTGGGCCTGGGCTCGGACCGGCGCTCCTGGGTCAACGCGGCTCACGGTCGACCGCAGCCGTCGATTGCCGGTCCGGGCCTTGCTTCGTGTCGGCCCAGCGAGAATAACCTTGTCCTTGACCTTCGACGAGTGTTCGCGATGTTTGTTAACGAACCTATAAGCCGCGAGGCCCGCGGCGCGGGAAGATCGGGGCCGTTGCCGGACCGGCGGCCGGAACGTGGTGCTCGCGCGGTCTGACCGCAGCGCGCATCAGCCTCGCTCGTTCTAACAAGCTTCAGCCTCAAGCAATTTCGGAGATCGCGCATGACCACAACGCGAGCCTTGCTGATTCTGGCGATGCTGACGGCTTCGTCCGGGCTCGGGCGGGCGACCGTTCAGGAACCCACGCTTCGCGACAAGCAGCAGGCGGCCTGCTACGAGGACGCGATGCGTCTCTGCGGGAGCTTCGTGCCGGATGAGGCCAAGGTGACGGCCTGCATGCTGGCGAGGATCAGGCAGGTGAGCCCGGGTTGCCGCATCTACTTCCCGAAGTGACATCTCGGTCCTGTTGGGACCCGCGACGCGTCAAAATCCGTTCCGGTCACGAACCTAAGTAGCTGCCGTGCGTTGAAGCTCCGGACTGATGACTTAGACGGAGAACGGCCGGTGACTCTCGCGTCCGATCACGATCCGGTGCAAGTCGCCCGTTCGATCAGGCCGATCAGCGGCCGCGGGACTCTGGGCGCGGCCGTGCTCCGCCGCGCCATCAGTGGCGTCGACCATCGCCTGAGCCGCCGCCACGGCGTTCGCGCCTTCAGCGAGGACCCAACATGCATCCTTCGCTATGCTCCGACCATCGCGACCCGGGCCGTGACGCTGTCGGACGGAGCCGCGATCGCGGCCGGCGACGCAGTGGTCGATATTCATTGCTGGAACGAGCGTATCCCGGCCATGCCGAAGGGCGGGGCCGATCTGGCCTGGGCCTACCGGGTTTCGGCGCAGCTCAAGCAGTCGTTGCGGCTGCTGGCCCAGGCCTCGGAAACGCATCCTAACCTGCGCGCCGCGCGTGCCTACCGGGCCCGCGTCAACTTCGTGGGTCGCGGCTGCTCCAACGAGAGCGTGTCGCGCATCATCCATCGCATGGGGTTCGAGGACGTCGACGAGGGCGTGGGCACGTTTCCGGCCCGCATCCACGACGCGCTCGAAAACGTTCTGATCGGCGCGCTCGTCTGGACCCACAACCCCGAAGCCCTGAAGCGCGACAAGATGATCCGCGAACGTCGCCCGGTCTGGTCCTCGCGCGCGCGCCTTCTGGCGCTGCACGGGGTGTAGCGCCGGGCCTCAGCCCGGCTCGCCCGCGGACGCCTCGAACCGGTCTCGCCACCGGGCCTGGAACGCGCGGGTCGAGGTCACACCCACATCGGCGGCGACGCGGACGCGCTCCAGGACGCCACGTGCCAGCAGGTCGTATTCGGCGTAGCGCCATCCGGAATGACCGGGCGACATGGCCGCGAAATCGCCCGGCACCGTGCAGTGCAGGGCGAGGTGCGTGACGCCCGGCGGCAAGCCCGCGACCTGGGTCTGCCATCCGGCTTGGAGGCTGTCGGGCTCGACCGCAAGCGTGCCGCGGCAATGGTCGACCACGGGAGCACCCTCCCGATCCAGGGCCGCGACGACGGACCGGTAGGCCACGGGATCGGGAGCCCAGCTGATGGAGCGCGGCAGGACCGGGAACAGGCCGAAGTCCCGGCCGATCCGCACGTGCGCGTCGAGCAGTTCAGGCAGCATGGCGGCTGCCATGTGCGCGTCGAGGTGCGTGGGCGCGAAACCGGCCGCGAGCGCCCGCTCGACCTGGGCGCGAAGCTCGGCTTCCGCGGCTTCGGGCACGAGGTGGCGCCGCAGGCTTTCCACGTCGCGCCAGAAATAGCCGTCGTGATCGATCAGGCCCGAAGCGGGGCTGACGGTCGAGATCGGCGCCCAGCGGCACGCGTCCCATTCGCTGGTCAGCGTGAGATGCACGCCGACGTCCAGCGACGGATCGGCGGCCGCGGCTTCCGCGATCTCGCGGAACCAGGGTCCGGGCACCATGACGGACCCGCAGGTGACGAGACCGCGGGTCGCGAGATCCAGGAACGCGCAATTGGCGCCGTGGCTGGCCCCGAGATCGTCGACGTGGGGGATGATCAGGCGAGGCGCGGGATCGGGCGGGCGGCGGTCGGTCATGGGATCACTCCGCACGCGAACGCGGCAGCATGGCCCCGGGGAACCACCCCCGGGTTCTCGCCCGCGGCGCTCACCTCATTCCCGCCTGAGCGCGAGCGAGAAGCCGGCCGCTTCGCCGGCCTCGTAAGCGTCGGGCGAGACCACGCGGCCACCGCCCTGGCTGGTTTCCAGCGAGACGCCGAGCGCCCGAAATTCCTCGTCCACCACCGATGTCTTGACCACGACGAGATCGCGGCTGCCCTGGCGATTGGCGCTGTCGCGTCCGGACTTCATGACATCGAGCTTATCAGCCACGGAGGTGATCATGCCGAGCGCGAACGATGCGTTGGCGAGGTGTCGGTCTTGGTGCCTCAGCGCGAGATAGGCGGGGCTCGACTTGTAGCGGCCGAGTTCGGCGCGAACCGCGTCGTCGACCAAGCCGGCCAGGGCGACCGCGGCCTCGGCATCGGCCGGCAGCCCGAAGACGACGAAGTGCGTCTCGCCGTCCATACCCTTCTCGCGCCAGACCCGGCAGTCGCAGAAGGCCGCGATCGCCCCGATCGCGTCTCCCAACGGCATGCGCTTTTTGCGCCGTGCTTGGTAGACCACACGGACGCAAGCCGTCGCGCGCAGTTCGACGTCGGTCATCGACAGCGCGTGGCGGTCAAGCAGGTCCGCCACCTTGGCGGCGGCCGCGAGCGCCTCGTCCTCCGTGCACCCGTTGCCGACCGTCTTGGCCAGCAGAGCCTGAATGCGGCTTCTCAGCTTGTCGGGAACGGTTGCGGCGCCCAAGTCAATCCCACCCGATCCACCGGCCCACCTGCTCGTCCTGTAATCGGCGAGGACCAAGTCGGCCGCGATCCCCTAGTCGATGTTCGCGCGGGCTCACGACGAGGGCAGCGCTTCCACGGACCGGTCGGTCGACCCTGCCCGGTCCGGCGGCCGATCACACGTCCAGGTTGGCCACGCTCAGCGCGTTCTCCTGGATGAACTCGCGGCGCGGCTCGACGATGTCGCCCATCAGCTTGACGAACATGTCGTCCGCATCGTCGCCTTCCTTGATCTTGACCTGGAGCAGCGAGCGCACGTTGCGGTCCAGCGTGGTTTCCCAGAGCTGCTCGGGGTTCATCTCGCCCAGGCCCTTGTAGCGCTGCATCTGGCTGATCCCCTTCTGGCCCGCTCCCATGACGGCATCGACCAGTGCGCCCGGTCCCGCGATCGGCACCTGATCGCTCCTGCGAACGAAGAGGCTCGGCTCGCTGTAGATCTCCTGCAGCCCGGCCGACTGCTCGTCGAGACGCCGCGCTTCCGCCGAGGACAGGAGCCCGGCATCGAGGGTCGCGGCCTCGCGCACGCCGCGCACCTCGCGGGTGAACAGGTAACCGTCATTCTCGACCGCGCCGGTCCAGCCGCGCTCGGTTTCCTCCGACAGGGCATTGAGCCGCTCGGCCACCCTGCCGGCCGTCGCGGCAGCCTGCTCGTCACCCAGCGCCTGGACGGGCCGCAGCCCGCCCGCGATGGCGGTCTGCTCCACCGCGACCCGGTCGTAGCGCGAATGCAGTTGCGCCAGCACGGAGCGCACCAGCCGGGCCTGGTCGATGGCGGCTCGCAGGTCGGCCCCGGCCCGCTCCTCGCCGTGGGCGAGCCGGAGCACGGCCCCGTCGACGCCACCCTCGATCAGGTAATCCTCCCGCGCCCGCTCGTCCTTGAGGTACTGTTCGGATGGTCCCCGCTTCACTTTGTAGAGCGGCGGCTGGGCGATGTAGATGTGGCCGCGGTCGATCAGGTCCTTCATCTGGCGGAAGAAGAAGGTCAGCAGCAGCGTGCGGATGTGCGAGCCGTCGACGTCGGCGTCCGTCATGATGATGATCTTGTGGTAGCGCAGCTTGTCGGGGTTGAAGTC
>CAXTEP010000058.1:0-14447 GCA_964243125.1 uncultured Lichenihabitans sp.
GGTGATCCATCGCAGGTCCGTGAACGCGTCGATGGCGGCCTTGCCCCCGAAGCGGCCGTAGCCGCTGGCCTTGAGGCCGCCGAACGGCGCCTGCGGCTCGTCCGCGACCGTCGGCCCGTTGATGTGGCAGATGCCCGACGCGATCCGTTTCGACACCGCGAGCGCGCGCGCGACGTCCCGGCCGAACACGGCCGCCGACAGCCCATATTCGGTGTCGTTGGCGACCCGCACGGCCTCCTCGACGCCCCGCACCCGGACGATCGGCTTCACCGGCCCGAAGGATTCCTCGCCGTAGATCCGCATGGCGGGCGTGACGCGGTCGAGCAGCGTGGCGTCCACGATCGTGCCGGTCCGGCTGCCGCCGCCGACCAGCACGGCGCCGAGGCGGACCGCGTCGGCGATCAGGGCCTCCATCCGCTCGGCCGCCGCGAGGTCGACCATCGAGCCCAGCACGACGTGGCCGCGGGGGTCGCCGGCCGGCAGGCTCGCGGCCTTGGCGGCGAGCCCGGCCACGAAGGCGTCCGCGACCGCCTCGTCGACCACGAACCGCTCGGTCGACATGCAGATCTGGCCCTGGTTCAGGAACGCCCCGAAGGCCGCGGCCGCGACGGCCTGGTCGAGGTCGGCGTCGTCGAGCACCACGAAGGGCGCCTTGCCGCCGAGTTCCAGCAGCACCGGCTTGAGGTGCGCGGCCGCCAGGCCCGCCACGATCCTGCCGACCCTGGTCGAGCCCGTGAAGTTGACGCGCCGCACCGCCGGGTGGGCGATCAGCGCCGCCACGACCGCCGCCCCGTCGGCCGGAGCGTTGGAGATCACGTTCACGACCCCGGGCGGGAAGCCCGCGTCGTTGAGGACCTGCCCTACCAGATGGTGGGTGGCCGGGCAGGTTTCGGAAGCGCGCAGCACCACGGTGTTGCCGCAGGCGAGCGCCGCCGCGACCGCCCGGGTCGCGAGGATCACGGGCGCGTTCCAGGGGGCCAGGCCGAGCACGACGCCGGCGGGCTGGCGCATCGCCATGGACAGGGTGCCGGGCTTGTCCGACGGGATGATCTCGCCGGTGATCTGCGTGGTGAGCGCGGCCGCCTCCCTCAGCATGCCGGCCGCCAGATGCACGTTGAAGCCCGCCCAGGGTGCCGTGGCGCCCGTTTCCTCCAGCATCAGCCGGGCGAAGTCGGCGGCGCGGCCCTCCATGAGGTCGGCCGCCTTCGCGAGCAGGGCGCGGCGGGTGCCGGGACCCGTTTCCGACCAGGCCGCGAAGGCCCGCGCGGCGGATCCCACCACCTCGTCGACGTCGGCGGGCGTCGCCGCGGCGGCCCGTGTGGCGACCTGGCCCGTGACCGGGTCGCGGCGTTCGAAGGTGGCGCCGTGCCGGGCAGCGGCCGACGCGCCGTCGACGATGAAACCGATGTTCTCCACGGGGCGACTCCGCCTGCTCGGCGCGGGCGGCCCGCCGCGCGTCGTCCCGTGATACCAGAAGCGGGCGCCGCGCACTCCGGCCATGATGGCGTCGCCCGAACCGGCCGGCCCCGCCGCGAGAACCGCTACGCGACCAGGGACAGGCTCGCGGGCCCCGCCTCCTGTTCGGCCAGCAGGTCGTCGATCCGCTCCGCGGCCGCGGGGCGCCCGAACAGCCAGCCCTGCCCGACGTCGCAGCCGAGGTCCCGCAGGAGGCGCGCGGCTTCCGGGGTTTCGACCCCTTCGGCCACCGTCAGGAGCCCGAGGCTGTGGCCGAGGCCGATCACGGCCGAAACGATCTTGCCGCTTTCCTCGTCGTCGCTCATGGCGCCCACGAAGCTGCGGTCGATCTTGATCTTGTCGAACGGCAGGTGCTGCAGGTGCCGCAGGCTCGAATAGCCCGTGCCGAAGTCGTCGAGCGCGAGGCGGACCCCCAAGACCTTCAACTGGTCGAGCAGCGCGCGCGCGAGGGCGAGGTCGCCCACCAGGGCGCTTTCGGTGACCTCCAGTTCGAGCCGACGGGCCGGAAACCCGGTTTCGCTCAGCGTGGCCCGGATCATGGCGGGCAGGTGCGGATCGCGGAGGTGCAGGGGCGAAACGTTGCACGCCAGGGTGACGTGGTCCGGCCAGTCCACGGCCGCCAGGCAGGCGCGCCGCAGCAGCTGCGCCGTCAGGGTGCCGATCAGGTCGAGCTCCTCGACGATCGGGATGAACTCGGACGGCGGAACCATGCCGCGGGTCGGATGGTTCCAGCGCGCCAGCATCTCGACGCCGACCAGCCGGCCGTCGCCGATGTCCACCAGCGGCTGGAAGTGCGGCACGATCGCGCCGTCGGCCACCGCCTGCCGCAACTCGCTTTCCAGCAGGGCCCGGGCGCGGACGTGGGCGTCCATGCCGGGTTCGAAGGCGCGGGCGCAGCCGCGGCCGTCGGCCTTGGCCCGGTACAGGGCCACGTCGGCCCGGTGCATGAGGTCGCTGATCGCCAGCGTGTCGGCGTCGGTGAGCCCGATCCCGATGCTGGCGCCGATCTGCACCACGATCCCGCCCGCCAGGGAGAACGGCTTGGCCATGGCGGCCACCACGCGCTCCGCCACGCTCACCGGATCGGTGATCGGCTGGTCGGGGCCGGACGGATCGCAGCGGACCAGGAACGCGAACTCGTCGCCGCCCAGCCGCGCGATGCGGTTGTCGTCGCGGAGGGTTTCGCGCAGGCGGGCCGCCACGAGCCGGAGCAGTTCGTCGCCCGCCAGATGCCCGAACGCGTCGTTGGCGGCCTTGAAGCGGTCGAGGTCGATCAGCATCAGGGCGTGGTCGAGGCCGGTGCGGTGGCCGGCCGCCAGCGCCTTCTCGATCTCCTCGTAAAGCTGCCGGCGGTTTGGAAGCTCGGTCAGCGCGTCCGTGCGGGCCACGCTGGCGGTGTGGGCCAGGGCGCCCTGCAGGCGCCTGTGGCCCCGCACCGACAGGATGGTGGCGCCGAGCAGGATGGCGCTCACGCCGAGCCCGGCCGTTTCCAGCCAGGTCCGCGCGTCCAGGGCGGCGATCTGCCGGCCGCTGACGGCCGTCAGTTCCCGGCCGAACACGTCGGCGCCGTTGGCGTAGACGATCTGGAGATAGGCGTATCCGGCGCCGTCGAGCAGGTGCCGCGCAGCCGGGATACCGCCCGCGGCCGCGAGCGCCAGGGCGTGCCGCTCCATGACGGCCAGGTTCCGGTGGGCTTCTCCCAAGGTGCCGGCCAGCACCGCGCGGGCCTCGGGCATGGCGAGGTTTGTCGCTTCCGCGATCGCGGTGTCGAGTTTGGGAGCGACCTCCTCGTAGCGATCGGCCCAGCGATGCTCGCCCGTGGACGCCCCTATCTGGGCCACCACGGCGAGCCACTCGTTCAGGTCGACGATCGTGGCCCGCACCGCCGCCACCTGCGCGGCGCGGCGCGACGCCGCGTCGATCTCCTCGTGCGTTTCCCGCCCGCTCGATCCGAGCCAGATCAGGACGACGACGATCGGCACGACCGCCGTAACAGAATAGCGTCGTCTCGCGGCCCAGATTTCCTTGATCTTGTGTTTCATTGCAGTATTCGTTCGTGCGCTTCACCTTGAAAGCGTGGCTTTCATTTGTTAATGTGGTATCCTCGGTTTCTCATGCTTGCTGCCGATGGTAAAGATTCACCAGACCTTCCGTAGCGTTTCCGGCATCGCCCGACGCGATCAGCCGACCCAAGGCCAGGTCCCGCACGGAGCGCCGTTGCGGCGGCGTGAGGTTTCAAGGGCCGACGCCGGCCATCGCGGCTTCCAACCCTCGGCCGCCGCGGGTCTTCCCCCCGCCCTGCGACCGGCTCGGCAACACCCTCGCGGCGTCAGAAATCCTCGGCCGCCAGCGCCATCATCGAGCCCGACCCTGCCGCGACCGTGATCTCCAGGCCGACCGTCTGGGGCAGCAGGCGGTCCACGTAGAACCGGGCCAGCGCGGCCTTGGCGGCGGTGCCCCGCGAAGCGCCGCCGGTGGGCGCGACCGCCCGCGCCGCCATCCGGACCCACATCCAGCCGAGCGCCACGAGCGCGAACAGCCGGAGGTAGTCGGTGGCGGCGGCCCCGACCTCGGCGGCGTCGCGGCTCCGGCCCCGGACGACCTCGGTGGCGCGCCGCAGCCGCGCCAGCGCCTCGGCCACGGGTCCGGCTAGGTCGGCGGCGGCGCCCGCGCGGGCCGCCGCGAGCTCGGCCTCCACCAGGGCGAAGAAGCGGCGCGGCAGCGCGCCGTCGTCGACCGACAGCTTGCGCGCCGCGAGGTCCAGGGCCTGCATGCCGTTGGTGCCCTCGTAGATCTGCGTGATCCGCGCGTCGCGCACGAACTGCTCCATCCCCCAGTCGCGGACGTAGCCGTGGCCGCCGAACACCTGCTGGGCCGTCACGGCCGCCTCGAAGCCGAGATCCGTGAACGCCGCCTTGATCACGGGCGTCAGCAGCGCCACGAAGCCCTCTGCCTCGTCCCGGACGCCGCGGTCGGGGTGGGCCGCGGCCCTGTCCATGGCCAGCGCGGTCCAGACCGCGAGCGCCCGGCCGCCCTCCACGAAGGCCCGGATCGTCATCAGCATCCTGCGGACGTCCGGGTGGGCCACGATGGCGGCGGGCCCGGCGGACGACCCGTCGCCGGCCCGACCCTGGCGCCGCTCCCGGGCATAGGCCGCCGCACGGCCGTAGGCCGCGGCCGCGATCCCGAGCCCCTGGATGCCGACGAACAGGCGCTCCGCGTTCATCATCGTGAACATGGCGTTCAGCCCGCGGCCCGGCTCGCCGACCAGCCAGCCCGCGGCACCGTCGTAGTTGATGGTGCAGGTCGGCTGCGCGTGCAGGCCCATCTTGTGCTCGATCGAGCCGACCGACAGGTTGTTGCGCGTCCCCAAGCTCCGCCCGGCCCCGGGCAGGAATTTCGGGACCAGGAACAGGCTGATGCCCTTGACGCCGGGCGGGGCGTCGGGAAGGCGCGCCAGCACCAGGTGGATCACGTTGCGGCCGAAATCCTGGTCCCCGGACGAGATGAAGATCTTGGTGCCGGTCACCGCATGGCTGCCGTCGCCGCGGGGCCGTGCCCGGGTGGTCAGGAGCCCGAGGTCGCTGCCCGCCGCGGCCTCGGTGAGCGCCATCGCGCCCGTCCATTCGCCCGTGGTCAGCTCGGGCAGGTAGGCGGCCTTCAGGTCGGCATCGGCGTGGCGCGCGACCGTTTCGGCGGCGCCGCGCGTCAGGCCGGGGAACAGTCCGAACGACAGGTTGGCGGCCGACATCATCTCGTCGAGCAGGATCTGGATCGTGCGAGGAAGTCCCTGGCCCCTGAACGCGGGATCGCCCGACAGGCCGCCCCAGCCGGCAGCCACGAAGGCCGCGTAGGCGTCCGGAAAGCCCTCGGGCGTCACCACGACGCCGTTCTCGAGCCGGCAGCCTTCCCGGTCGCCGGACCGGTTCAACGGTTCCAGCACCGTGGCGCAGAACCGGCCGGCTTCGCCCAGCACGTCCAGGGCCAGCGCGGCGTCCACCTCCCCGCGGCCCGGAAGCTCGGCCATGGCGACATCGAACGCGAACACGTCCTCGAGCAGGAAGCGAATGTCGTCGACGGGCGGCGCGTAGGAACCGGCGGGTGACATGGGATGGGCCCTCGAAGGCTCCACAGGTGACAGGACCCTGCCGCGGGAGCAAGCGCACCGTCACCCGGCCCGCACCGTCGCGCAGGTTCGCCCCGGCAGGGCCGCGGCGCGGGAACCTGGCCGTCGCGAGGCGGTTTCCGGGTCATCGACACCCGCGCGGGGCACGACCCGCGCGTTCCCGCCAAGGGGAAGGACCCATGACCATGCACAAGATCCTCGCGGCCGCGGCCTGCGCCCTGCCGCTGCTCGCCCCAACGGCCCGGGCCCGCCCGTCCTCCCCGGCCGTGTCCCTGTTCGTCCAGGGGGCGGCACTCGGCAACCTGTTCGAGATCGAGGAATCCAAGATCATGCTGGAGGACGGCACGGACGAGCGCCTGCGCGCCTTCGCGACCGAGATGGTCCGGGACCACGGGGCCGCGCAGGCGAAGCTCCGGGCCGCGGCGGCCGTGGCCGGCGTGGCGAGCGAGTTCAGCTTCGACCCGGCGAGCCAGAAGCTCGTCAACGACATCGGCCTGATGGACGGCGACGCGCTCGACAAGACCTACCTGGCCGACCAGCTGCAGGCGCACGCCCGCGCGGCCGCGACCCTGCAGGCCTACGCGGCGACCGGCGAGGACCCCGGCCTGCGGGCCTACGCGGCCGCGACCCTGCCCACGGTGCTGCGCCACCAGCGCGAACTCGAAGACATCACGGGCCAGCCGGCGCCGATGTGAACCGGCTCCGCCCCAACCCCCTCGTCCTGAGCCCGTCGAAGGACAGGCCGCACGCAAAAAACTAGATCATCCTTCGACAAGCTCAGGATGAGGGCGGTGGAGGTATGAGGGCGGCGGCAGTCCTGAGCGTTACGCCGCCGCGGCGGCCAGCTTGGCGGCCTCGGCGGCGCGTTCCTGGGCCTTCTTCTTGGGCTGGGCCTTCTGCGGGTTGTTGCGCTTGGGCACCTCGCCCACGCCCGCCATGGCGAGCAGGCGCACCACGCGGTCGGTCGGCTGCGCGCCCTTGGCGATCCAGTCCTTGGCCTTGTCGGTGTCGAGCTTGAGCCGTGTCGCGTCGTCCTTGGCCTTCATGGGGTCGTAGGTGCCGAGGTTCTCGATGAAGCGGCCGTCGCGCGGCGCGCGGGCGTCGGCCACCACGACGCGGTAAACGGGGCGCTTCTTGGCGCCCCAGCGGGACAGGCGGATCTTCAATGACATGATCTAAGTCCTTTCGGGTGTGTCGTCGTCGGATTGGTCGATGAGGCGGTCGATCGCGGCCCATGGATCGTCGCTCAGCCCGCGCGAGGCATAAACCTCCACGTCGACCGAGCCGTCCCTGAGCACGTCGATTTCCCAATATTCGCCCGGCACGTTGACCAGGAGCGAAATGGCGTCGTCACGGTAGCTCGTGGCCGTGAAGGGCAGGTCGGCGGCTTTCAGCCGTTCCCGGATGTCATTGAACACCGCGAACACGTCGGCGCCCTCCGGCTCCGCGCTCACTTCTTCCTGCCCCCGAACGGGTTGAAGCCGCCGAGGCCCGGCAGGCGCGGGCCTCCCAGGTCCGGCAGGCCGGCGGGTGCCTTGCCGCCACCGCCGAGGCCGGGCGGCATGGGGGGCAGCCCGCCGCCGCCGCCCATCTGCTTCTGCATGGCTTCCAGCTGCCGGAGCTGTTCGGGGGAGGGCGGCGCCATGCCGGCCAGGGGACCGCCGCCCAGTCCGAAGGCCTGCGCCATCTTGCCCAACGCCCCGCCGCCGCGCTTGCCGCCCGCCGCCCCGCCGAGCGACTTCATCATGTCGGCCATCTGCCGGTGCTGCTTGAGCAGGCGGTTCACGTCCTCGACCCTCATGCCGGCGCCCGCCGCCACGCGCTTCTTGCGCGACGCTTTCAGGAGATCGGGGTTGCGCCGCTCGCTCCGCGTCATGGACGAGATGATGGCGCGCTGGCGCTTGATCATCGCCTCGTCGATATTGGCGTTGGCCATCTGCTCCTTGATCTTCCCCATGCCGGGCAGCATGCCCATGATGCCGCCCATGCCGCCGAGCTTCTCGACCTGGGCCAGCTGGTCGCTCAGGTCGTCGAGGTCGAAGCGGCCCTTGCGCATCTTCTCGGCGACCCGCATCGCCTTCTCGGCGTCGATGCTGGCGGCCGCGCGCTCGACCAGGCTGACGATGTCGCCCATGCCGAGGATGCGGTTGGCGATGCGGGACGGGTGGAAGTCCTCCAGGGCGTCCATCTTCTCGCCCGTGCCGAGAAGCTTGATGGGCTTGCCCGTGACGGCCCGCATGGACAGCGCCGCGCCGCCGCGCCCGTCGCCATCGACCCGCGTCAGCACGATGCCGGTGATGGCGACCCGCTCGTCGAACGAGCGGGCGAGGTTGACGGCGTCCTGGCCGGTCAGGCTGTCGGCCACCAGCAGCACCTCGTGGGGGGACGACACCGCCTTGATCTCGGCCATCTCGGCCATCAGGGCCTCGTCGATGTGGGTGCGGCCGGCCGTGTCCAGCACCACAACGTCGTAGCCTTGCAGGCGCGCGGCCTGCTCGGCCCGGCGGGCGATCTGCACGGGCGTCTGCCCGGCCACGATCGGCAGGGTTTCGACCCCGACCTGGCGGCCCAGCACCGCGAGCTGCTCATGGGCGGCCGGGCGCTTCACGTCGAGCGAGGCCATAAGCACCTTGCGCTTGTCGCGGTCGGTCAGGCGCTTGGCAATCTTGGCGGCCGTGGTGGTCTTTCCCGCGCCCTGCAGGCCCACCATCATGATGCAGACCGGCGGGGCCGCGTCCAGGCTGATCGGCTCGGCCTCGTCGCCAAGGGTTTCCACCAGCACGTCGTTGACGATCTTGACCACCATCTGGCCGGGCGTCACCGACTTGACCACGTTGGCGCCGACCGCCCGCTCGCGGACCTTGTCGGTGAAGGAGCGCACGACTTCGAGCGCCACGTCGGCTTCGAGCAGGGCGCGGCGCACCTCGCGCATGGCCGTGCCCACGTCGGCCTCGCTCAGCGCCCCGCGCCGGGTGAGCCCGTCGAAGATGCCGGACAGCTTTTCCGAGAGGCCTTCGAACATCGATCGATCCCTGAATCCGGCCCGCGGGCACGAAACGCAAAACGCGCCCGGAGGCGCAACGCGCTGCCGGGCGGGCGTCCCGCCGCAAAGGGCCGGGGACGGAAGTGTCGTCCTTGACGGACGAAGGGACGCTTAGGCGCTCGGGGCGGTCGGCGTCAAGGTGTGGTGCTCGGGAAGACAGAGCATCGAACGCAGGCTGAGGTGGCACGCCGGTCGCCGCCTCCCTTTTCCCGCTTGGCTGGAAAAGGGGAGCCGTTCACCTGAATCCATTGGCTCGAATCCTCCAGCGAAAATGGTTTCGAGCCGATCAGCAGCTCTCCTCGCCCGAGAATAGGGCCGCAACCTCTGTGTCGCTCGCGTTGAGGTCTTCGAGCGTCATCGACCGGTACCGCCCGTTGTGCAACCCGAGTATGCGGCGGGCAGCATGCGTGGAGGCAACCCCTGTGAGCTTCGCGGCGGGCCTGCCATGGCGCGTGATGATGATCTCGGCCGCCGAGCCCGCTTGGAGCAAATCGACCAGTCGCGACAGGTCTTTACCGGCATCCTCCACGTCGATGAGCATCAAGGGAAGCCTCTGGTCGGCGAGCGTTCCTCAGCATAGGGGCAGTGAACGACGGAGCAAGCACCTAATGCCGCGTGGGTTCAGGCGTTCAGGGGGAGCAGGTTCAGGAGTTCGGCCGCCACGAACCCCGGATCCTCCAGCGGCAGCAGGTGCCCGCAACCCTCCGCCAGCACCGACCGCGCCCCGGGGATGGCGGCCGCGACCTGCCTGACCGTATTGGGCGCGATCACGGGGTCCTTGGCGCCGCCCAGCACCAGGGTCGGCACCGCGATCCCGGCCGCGGCGTCCAGGATGACCTCGCGGCTGCCGCGCTCCAGCCACCACGTCCAGGCCTCGGGTGCGACCGCGACGTGGTCTTCCACCTGCGCGGCCAGCACGGGGCCGGGAAGCGGCCGCGCGGTGATGCGGGCCAGCGTGGCGGCCGCGGCATTCGGGTCGCCGTGACCGCGCAGCGCTTCCGCCCGCGCCTGGTCGGTCATCGGCTCGGGGGTGGGCGGGGAGGGCGCGACCAGGACCAGAGCGCGCAGCCAGGGCGGGCGGCGGCCAGCCAGCGCGGTCGCGATCTTGCCGCCCATGGAATGGCCGGCCAGCACCACGTCGGTGAGGCCCAGCGCCGCGACCTCGTCCGCGGCCGCGTCCGCCATCGTGTCGACCGAGAAGCCGGCCAGGGGAGGGCGGGCGCCGAAGCCCGGCAGGTCGGGGGCCACGCATCGGTAATGCTGCGCGAGCCGCTCGGCCACGGCGTCCCAGGCCCGGCCCGCGCCGCCGAAATAATGCAGCATCACGACCGTCGGCGCGCCGGCGCCCACGTCGAGGCCCCTCACACGTACACCTTCAGCGAGGCCGCGCCCTCGGTCAGGCGGAACAGGTCGGTGTGGGGCACGAGGCCGATCTGGCCGAACTCGGCCAGCAGCTTGCCGTATTCGATCGCCACGGGCCGCGGGTTGCGGTCGAGGTCGTAAAGCCCGCAGGCGTTCACGGTCCCCTCCACCCGGGCCAGCTCGATGTTCCAGTCGATCTGGTCGATCAGCGAATACCAGGTGAAGCCCATCACGGGCACGCCGTCGCGCCGCAGCCGCAGCACGTTGAGCCACTGCTTCCACAACCAGGTGCCCGCCTGGTCGGGTTCGAACAGGTTGGTTTCCGTGTGCATCAGCGGCATGCGGTAGCGGCGGAAATATTCGCTGGCGATCTGGTACCAGCCCAGCACGTCCTCGGCCTGGCAGATGGTGCCGTCCGGCTTCCAGATCCGCTCGTTGCGGCCGTAATAGTCGAGGCCCATGATCTGGTAGCCGGGCGGCTTGAAACCCATGAACCAGTCGTATTCGTCGCGCGCCAGGCCGTTGTCCTCGAGGAAGTGGCCGATCGAGGCGTCGGGTGGGCGGCCGTAGAGCAGGTCCAGCGACAGGAAGCGCAGGGAATTGGCGCGCTGGTTCTCCTCGGACGGCACCGCGCGCAGCTCGTGGTTGTATTCGGCGCTCTCGCTCTGGACGAAGACCGCGTCGGGGCGCCGGCTCGCGATGGCCTCGGCGGCCAGCAGGTTGGCGGCTACCAGATGCTTGAGCGCGGTCACGAAGCTCCGGTCGTCGCGGGCCTGCTCGTTCCACACCCCGTCCTTGGCGCTGACCCGGGACGCCACGTAGATCTCGTTCACGGGCGTCCAGAACCGCACCCAGGGGTAGCGCTCCGCCACCGCGCCCGCGTAGGCCGAGAAGTGCAGCGGCAGCTCCGGGTTCTGGAAATTGCCCAGCCAGTCGGGCACGCCGAAATGCAGCAGGTCCAGGATGGGCGTGAGCCCTAGGCGCTGGATTTCCGCCATGACCCCGTCCGCGAACTCCCAGTCGTAGCGGTCGGGGCCGCGGTGGATCCGGTGATAGGGCAGGCCGTAGCGCAGGTATTTGAGGCCGAGTTCGTCCACCAGCCGCAGGTCGTCGCGCCACCGCTCGTAATGGCCGCATTCGGCCAGCTGGTCGCGGCGCGTCCGGCCCTGGTCGATGGTGGGGTAGGAGCATTCGATGCCGGTCGCGAACATGAAGGTGCCGGTCCCCGGCGCCCCGCGCCCGTCGCCGCCCAGCGATCCGCCGAACCGCGCGCCTGGCAAGGCGCCGTCGGCGTCGTGCCGCTTAAGGACGGACAGGAAGGATGGGGGCATGGCTGAACCTCAGACCGCGCGGGCGCGCGCCAGGAAGCGATCGGCGGTCCGCAGCGACAGGGCCATGATGGTCAGGGCCGGGTTGCAGCCGAGTGCGCTCGGGAAGGTGGAATTGTCGGACACGAAGAGGTTCGGGACCTCGTGGCTGCGCCCTTCCGGGTCCACCACCGAGCGCGACGGGTCGGCGCCCATCCGGCAGGTGCCGATGATGTGGGCGTTGCGGGGATAGCTCCACACGTCCCGGGCGCCCGCCGCCTCCCAGATGCCGCGCATCAGCCGGTCCGCGTGGGCCGTCATGCGACGCTCGTTCTCGCCCATGGTGAAATGCACGCGGGGCTTGGGCAGGCCGCGCCCGTCGGGCTCGTCCGACAATTCGAGGTAGTTTTGGGCGCTGGGCAGGCAGTCGCCCAGGATGTTGATGCCGGCCGTGTTGTTGTATCCACGCAGGTGGGCGCGCAGCGCCTCGCCCCATAACCCGCGCCCGCGCGCCACCTGGGACGCGTAGGTGACCGGCATGACCCCGATGCTCTGCAGCAGG
This sequence comes from uncultured Lichenihabitans sp., assembly GCA_964243125.1. GTDB lineage: Bacteria > Pseudomonadota > Alphaproteobacteria > Rhizobiales > Beijerinckiaceae > Lichenihabitans. The sequence goes on from CAXTEP010000058.1 coordinate 11,877, forward strand.
TAGCCGCCCGCGAAGTCGGCGTCGTGCGGGCGGTGCGTGTCCTCCGAGATCAGGCCGCCTGGAATGCCCTTGAACGGGCGCACCATCGCGTCGAACTGCCCCCAGACCTGGATGCCCGTGTGGGCCATGAAGTTGCGCCCGACCTCCCCGCTCGCGTTGCCGATCCCGTTCATGAGCAGGAGGCGCGGCGTCTCGATCGCGCCCGCGCACAGGAACACGTTGCGGCAGGCCTGCCGCTGGTCGGCGCCCTCGTGCCGGTAGATCACGGCCGTGACGGCGCCCGCCGGCGCGCGCTCGAAGCCGGTCACGAAGCACTCGGGCCGGATCTCGGCGCCCGCCGCCGCGGCGGCCGGCAGGAACGTCACGTCGGCTGTGCTCTTGGCCCCCGTGGCGCAGCCCGCCTGGCAGAACCCGCAGGCGTGGCAGGCCGGCCGGAACGTCGTGCCGTCGCTCGAATAGGAGCCCGACAGGGCCGCGTTGGCGGCCGGCGATGTACGGATGCCGAGCCGGTCGCAGCCGCGCCGCATCAGTTCGGCGGCCCCGTTCAGCGGCAGCGGGGGCAGGGGATAGGGGCGCCGGCCGGGGTCCCAGGGCCAGGAGGCCGGTCCCGACACGCCGATGAAGTCCTCGACCTCGTCGTAGTAGGGCAGGAGGTCGTCGATGCCGAGCGGCCAGTTCTCGCCGACCCCGAACTCGCTCCGGAGCCGCAGATCCGCGGGCTTCAAGCGCGGCACGTAGGCGGTGTAGTGCAGCAGCGAGCCGCCCACGCCCGTGCCCGAATTGTTGCGCCCGAACGCGACCGGATCGGCCCCGGCGCTCAGGCGCTCGTCGTTCCAGAACAGAAAATCCTGCGCGGCCTCGTCGCGCGCGAAGTCGCGGGCCGGATCCAACCGGCGGCCCGCTTCCAGGGCCACGACGCTCAGGCCCGCCCGCGCCAGCCGCGCCAGCAGCGGCGCCCCGCCCGCGCCCGTGCCAACCACCACGGCGTCGACGACCTCCCGGGCCGCGTAGGGGGGAGCCGTCACGGGCGTTGCGGCTCCGGCTCGAACCCCTCGCGGGCGTCGAGCCCCACCGCGTGCCAGCCGTGGGCATCCGCGTAGCCCACATAGCCGATCTCGTCCTGAGCCGCCGCCGACGCGTAGAAGGTTTCGGTCGCGACCGCGAGGAGGTCCTCGAAGAACCGGCGGGCGTCGATGGTCTGCCACGCGGTCCCGACGGGCGCGCCGGCCTGCACGGCCGCCAGGACGCCGTCCCGTTCGCCCGGCGCGAGAATCGGGAAGGATCGGCCATGCATGAGGGTCGCGGTCTCGACGAGACCTGCGAGCCCACCCCGCAGCGCGTCGCGGTCCGGCGGCAGGACGTCATAGCGCCAGCCATCCGTGGCGCCGTCGGCGAGCCGCGCGTCAATCGGGCCCGCGACGTCGACCGGCGAAGCGGCCGGGTCGGTGTCGAGCGCGAGCAGTCGGTCGCAGACGGCCCGCAGCAGCGCGAACTCGTCGGGCGACAGGAAGCGCGGTTCGGTGACGGCCGGCCGGTCCCGTCGCGCCCGAAGCGCGGCCCGGGTCGGGACCGTGACCCGCGCGGTGTCGAGCAGGCCGGCCTGGGTTCCCGGCGGATAAGCTCCAACCCGTGGCGCCGTATCGCCCCGCGCCGTCATTGCCGATTCTCAATCTGGCTCATGATTGGACACATATGGCGGGGTCGTCCCGGGTCGACCGCGGCCGGGCGGGCAACAATGTCGCGGTGCAGCATGGCGCGGCACCCGGCCCGAGGTTGACGCGGTCCGCCGGCTCATGTGCTCTGCGACGCAAAAGGCCGGTCGCCGGCACCCACCCCGAGGTTTCCCCCCATGCCCCTCACCGTCGCGGTCCAGATGGACCCGATCGACCGCATCAACATCGCGGGCGACTCCACCTTCGCGCTGCTGCTCGAAGCGCAGGCGCGCGGCCACGTGCTGCACTACTACACGCCCGACGCGCTGAGCCAGCAGGGCTCGGACGTGACGGCCGTCACGCGGCCGCTCACGGTGCGGGACAGCGCGGGCGATCACTTCACCCTGGGCGATCCCGCGGTCATGCGGCTCGCCCGTGCCGACGTGGTGCTGCTGCGCCAGGACCCGCCCTTCGACCTCGCCTACATCACCTCGACCCACCTGCTGGAGCGCATCCACCCCAAAACCCTGGTGGTCAACGATCCGGCGGGGGTCCGCAACGCGCCCGAAAAGCTGTTCGTGCTCGACTTCCCGCAGCTGATGCCGCCCACGCTCGTGTCGCGCGACCGCGCCGCCATCGAGGCGTTCCGGGCCGAGCACGGCGACGTGGTGATGAAGCCGCTGTTCGGCAACGGCGGGGCCGCGGTGTTCAAGGTGGCGCGGCGCGACCCGAACTTCGGCTCGCTGTTCGACCTGTTCTCCGTCACCTTCCGGGAGCCGTGGGTGATCCAGCGCTTCCTGCCCGCCGTGGTCCAGGGCGACAAGCGCATCATCCTGGTCGACGGCGTCGCCATGGGGGCGGTCAACCGCGTGCCGGCCGGCGACGACATCCGCTCCAACATGGTGCGGGGCGGCGCCGC
>CAXTEP010000058.1:14547-16694 GCA_964243125.1 uncultured Lichenihabitans sp.
CTGCCCGCCCGAACGGCAGGCTCGTTCTGGCCTAAGGGCGGCCGGTGCTGTAAGCGGGCGACCATGAGTCTTCGCTCAACAGTGACGCCCACGACCCGCAAACGGGCGCTGGCGGTCGTGCTCGCCTCCGTGCTGATCGACATGATGGGCATCGGCATCATCATCCCGGTGCTGCCCGAGATGATCCGGTCCATCGCGGGCTCGGACCTGTCGCAGGCCTCCGTGGTGGGCGGCTGGCTGTTCGTGGCCTATTCGGCCATGCAGTTCGTGTGCGGCCCGGCGGTCGGCAACCTGTCGGACGCCTACGGGCGCCGGCCCGTCCTGCTCGCCTCCATCCTGGGCCTGGGCATCGACTACCTGGTCACCGCCTTCGCGCCCTCGATCGCCTGGCTCTTCGTGGGCCGGATCGTGGCGGGGGCGCTGGGCGCCTCCTACACGACCGCCAACGCCTACGTGGCCGACATCGCGGCCCCGGAAGACCGTGCCCGGGCGTTCGGGCTGATCGGCGCGGCCTTCGGGATCGGCTTCATCCTGGGGCCGGCCATCGGCGGGCTGCTCGGCCACTTCGGCAACCGGGTGCCGTTCCTGGCCGCGGCCGCCTGCTCGATCGTCAATTTCGCGATCGGGTATTTCGTGCTGCCCGAGTCGCTCGCGCCCGAGAAGCGGCGGCGGTTCCGCTGGCGCCGGGCGAGCCCGTTCGGGGCCGTGGTGGTGCTCGGGCGCCAGCCCGTGCTGGTGCGCTGGGCCGGCGTGCTGCTGCTCTTCTTCCTGGCCCAAACGGTCTACATCTCGGTCTGGGCCTTCGCGGCCATCGCGCGCTACGGCTGGAACGAGGTGCAGATCGGCATCTCGCTGGCCCTGGTGGGCATCAGCTCGGCCGTGGTGCAGGGCGTGCTGGTCGGGCCCATCATCGCGCGGCTGGGCGAGGGCCGGGCCGCGCTGATCAGCCTGGGGGTCGCCTGCCTGTCGGCGGTCGGCTACGCGGTCGCGACCGAGGGCTGGATGGTCTACGCCCTGATCCTGCTCGGCGCCTTCCAGGGCATCGCCATGCCGGCCATCAACGCGCTCATGTCGCACGAGGTGACGCCCGAGCGGCAGGGCGAGCTGCAGGGCGCGGTCGCGAGCCTGCAGGGCATCGGCTCGATCCTGGGGCCGCTCGCCATGACCCAGATCTTCGCGGCCTTCACGGGCCCCCACGCGCCCGTCCATTTCCCCGGCGCCCCCTTCGCGGTGGCGGCGGCCCTGTTCGGGATCGCCACGCTGCTGCTGGTGCTCACGGGCCGGCGCAGCCGGGCCCGCTATCCGTCCTGACGTGAAAAAACCCGGCGGATGCGATCCGCCGGGCTGTTCTGTCGCGCTTCCCGAAGGCTCTACTCGGCCGCGGCGCGCAGGTCGACCTCTTCCGGCTTGCCGTCCGTGTAGGTCGGGTGGGCGAAGCGCTGGCCCGGGGCCGGGCGGCCCGGCAGCGGCGGCAGCGCCTTGGCGGCTTCGAGGTCGACCCCGACCCCCTGGGCCACGCGGGTGCCGTAGTCGGGATCGGCGTGCCAGAAGTGCCACACCATGCGCAGCGCGATGGGCTCGGGGCACTGCTTGAGGTCGTCGACCAGGTTGGCGATCAGGTCCTCGCGCTCCCAAGCCTCGAAGGTGCGGTAGCGCTCGCCGGCCTGCGCGTAATCGTCCTCGCAACGGCTGGTCTGGTAGCGGCCGAGGTGGCCCTGGATGGGCTGGTGGTATTCCTGCGCCGGCTTCGCGGCTTCCCTGAGGCTCGCGCCCAGCACGCTCGGCTCGTAGTTGACGTGCCGGTTGGGGCCGCCGTCGACCGAGAAGGTCATCTGGCCGTCGCGCTGGTTGGTGCGTGTGGGGGCGCCGGCCTGGGGCGCGTTGATGGGCAGCTGCAGGTAGTTGGGGCCGACGCGGTAGCGCTGCGTGTCCGAATAGCTCAGCGTGCGGCCCTGCAGCATCTTGTCGTCCGAGAAGTCGATGCCGTCCACCAGCACGCCCGTGCCGAAGGCCACCTGCTCGACCTCCGCGAAGAAGTTCTCGGGCACCCGGTCCAGCACCATGCGGCCGCATTTCAGCAGCGGGAACTGGTCCTCGGGCCAGCGCTTGGTGTCGTCGAGCGGGTCGAAGCTCAGGTGGTCGTTGGG
>CAXTEP010000059.1:0-3313 GCA_964243125.1 uncultured Lichenihabitans sp.
GGCGGGGATCCGGCCCATCTCGATCGCGTGACCACCGTGGGGGAGGGCGCTCTCCCGTCGGTGTTCCCGGTCACCGATCTCGCGGCCGCGTCCGTAGCGGCCGCCGGGCTCGCGGTCGCGGAGCTGCTGGACGCGTCGGGGCACGGCGGAGCGCCGGTCACGGTGGATCGCCGCCTCGCCTCCTTCTGGTTCGGGACTTCGCTGCGGCCGGAAGGCTGGTCGCCGCCGCCGCCCTGGGATCCCGTCGCGGGCGACTACCGCGCGTCGGACGGGTGGATCCGCCTGCACACCAATGCGCCCGCGCACCGCGCCGCGGTTCTGGCCGTGCTGGGCGCGCCGCCGGACCGGGAGGGCGTCGCGCGGGCGGTCGCGACCTGGGACGCCGAGGCGCTCGAAGCCGCCGTGGTGGCGCGGGGCGGGTGCGCGGCCGCCATGCGGACCTGCGACGCGTGGGCTTCCCACGAGCAGGGCCGATGCGTGGCCCGGGAACCGCCCCTGGCCCTGCACGGCCTGGACCCCGCAAGCGCCCCGCGACTCGTCGGCGACCGCGAGCGCCCCCTGCGCGGCCTCCGGGTGCTGGACCTCACGCGCGTGCTGGCCGGGCCGGTCGCAACCCGTTTCCTGGCCGGCTACGGCGCCGAGGTGCTGCGCCTCGACCCGCCCGGCTGGGACGAGCCGGGCGTGGTGCCGGACGTCATGCTGGGCAAGGCCACGGCGCGGCTCGACCTCGCAACCCGCGACGGCCGGGCCCGGTGCCTGGACCTGCTGGCCGGGGCCGACGTGCTGATCCACGGCTACCGCCCGGGCGCCCTCGACGGCCTCGGGCTCGGCGCAAAGGATCGGCAGCGCGTCCGTCCGGGCCTGGTCGACGTTTCGCTGGACGCCTACGGATGGACCGGTCCCTGGGCGCGGCGGCGCGGCTTCGACAGCCTGGTCCAGATGAGCGTCGGCATCGCCGAGGCCGGGATGCGGGTCCTGGGCCGCGACCGGCCGACCCCGCTGCCCGTGCAGGCCCTGGATCACGCCACCGGCTACATGATGGCGTGCGCCGCGATCCGCGGCCTGGCCGAGCGGCTCGCGACCGGCCGCGGCCTGGAAGCCAGGGCCTCGCTGGCCCGCACCGGCCGGCTCCTGACCGGGTTCGCGCCCTCGGAACCCGGGATGCCGCTCCGCCCGGAGGACGGCCGCGACCTAAACGCCGCGCTTGAACAGACCACCTGGGGCCCGGCCCGCCGGCTGCGGCCGCCGGTGCAGGTCGAGGGCGCCCCCATGCGCTGGGACCGCCCCGCCCGCGCGATCGGGACGGACGAGCCGCGGTGGCTCGGGTGATGGCGGATCCGGCCGCGGAGGACCGCTCGGCATGAAATTCGTGAACGTCGCAGGACTGGTGCGATGGATCCTCGAACACGCAACCGCGTCGGATGACGGTGCGGCGCTGCTCGACGGCTATGGCGAGGCCCTGGTCGCGGCGGGCCTGCCGATCCGGCGCATCAGCGTGTCGATCCCGGCCATCGACCCGACCGTGCGGGGCTTCAACTTCAACTGGCGGTGCGGCGAGGGATCGAGGACCGTGCCCAACGCGCACGGTCCGGAGGGTGAGGCCGCGTTCCGGCAGAGCCCCGTTTACGCCCTGGTTGAGAACCGCCGCACCTTCGCGCGCTGGCGTCTCGACGGGTCCGCCGAGGATGCGACCTACCCGCTCCTCGAACACCTGCGGACCGAGGGCGTCACCGACTACGTGGTCCACCTGATCGGATTTGCGCCGGGAACCAGGCTGATTGGCGTCGCGGTCTCCTTCGCGACAGACCGCGCCGGCGGCTTCAACGACGACGAACTCGCGCTTCTGGCCGAGACGCTGCCGGCCGTGGGGCTCGCGGCCTGCAAGCTCGGCTTGGCGGGAACGCTGCGTGGCACGCTGGCCACCTATCTTGGTTCGGCCACGAGCGCGCGCGTGCTCCAAGGGCAGATCACGCGCGGACAGGGCCAGACGGTTGCGGCCGCGATCCTGCTCGTCGACCTGCGTGCCTTCACGGCCCTGACGGACCGCGACGATGCCGTGCGGGTGGTGGGCTGGCTCGACGAGCACTTCGACACCCTGGGCGAGCCCATCGCCCGATGCGGCGGCGAGATCTTGAAGTTCATGGGCGACGGCTTCCTGGCCGTGTTCCCCGTGAAGGACCCGGAGGCCCAGCCCTGCGCGGTCTGCGAGGGCGCGCTTTCGGCCGCGCGCCTGGCCGTCGCGGCCAACACGGCGTTGAACGACAAGCGCCGGGCCGCCGGTGCCCCGGCCCTGGAGGCCGACCTCGTGCTGCATTTCGGCGAGGTGGTCTACGGCAACGTGGGGACGAGCCGCAGGCTGGATTTCACCGTGATCGGCCGGGCCGTCAACGAAGCGAGCCGGATCGAGAAGCTGTGCGACGAACTCGGCCGCTCGCTCCTGCTGTCGGACACGTTCGCGGCCCGCTGCGGCGGGCCGCTGACCCTGCTGGGTACCTATCCGCTGCGGGGGCTCGACCAGCCGCGGCGCATCTGGACGGTGCCGGACTGATCCCGGGCCGCTGGCTCAGCCCCGCAGCGCTGCCGCAACCGTGTCGGACACCGGCGTGGTGGGCCGTCCGATCAGCCGGCTCAGCGCGCGCCCATCATCCTGCAGGCCGCCCTCGGCGGCGCGGGCATCGGCGTCGGCCAGCAGGCCGGCCAGGACGGGCGGCAGGCCGGCGCCCACCAATATCCCCTCGAACTCCGCTTCCGGCACGTCCTTGTAGGCCACCGGCTTGCCGGCCTGTCGCGCGATCTCGGCCGCGAGGCTCGACAGGGTCCAGCCGTCGTCGCCGGCCAGTTCGTAGACGTGAGCGGCATCGTCGGGTGCGGTCAGGGCTTTGGCGGCCGCGGCCGCGTAGTCGGCCCGGGCCGCCAGCGAGACGCGCCCGTCGCGCGCCGATCCCAGCATGGCGCCGTGCGCCAGGGCGGGTTGCATCGCCAGGAGGTAGTTCTCGGTGTACCAGCCGTTGCGCAGCAGCACGGCGGGCAGGCCGGACGCGGCCAGGATCGCTTCGGTTTCGCGATGCTCCTCGGCGAGCTTCAGCGGGGAATGGTCGGCGTGCAGGATGCTGGTGTAGGCCAGAACCTTCACGCCCGCTCGGCTTGCGGCATCGATCGCGGCCCGGTGCTGCGGCGCGCGTCCACCCACCTCGTTGGACGAGATGAGCAGCAGGCGGTCGACACCCGCAAAGGCCGTCGCGAGCGTGTCGGGTCGGTTGTAGTCGGCGTGGCGGACCTGCACGCCCTGCGACGCGAGATCGGCGGCCTTGCC
>CAXTEP010000059.1:3413-16662 GCA_964243125.1 uncultured Lichenihabitans sp.
CGGTTCAGCGAGTTGCGCCGCAAGGTGAGCGGCGTCAGCGAGCGCATGCTGTCGCAGACCCTGCAGTGGCTCGAAGCCGACGGGCTGGTGGACCGCCGAGCCCTGCCGGTGGTGCCACCCCACGTGGAATATCGCCTCACGCCGCTCGGGCAGGACGCAGCCGTCCGGGTCGCGGCCCTAGCCGACTGGATCGAGGAGAACCTGCCCGCGCTCGCCGCCAAACCGAGGCCGGGCCGCTGAAGTCCGGCATCCCTTGCCCGATTGAGCGCGACACGGCGTCCAGAACCGACCGATGGGTGGACAGGACCGACGATCATCACTAAATGACCGCTGGTCACTAAAAATGACCAGCGGTCATCAGGAGAAAGACATGCAGCAATCACCCGTGCGCTGGGCCCTGGTCACCGGGGCGTCCAGCGGGCTTGGAGCCGCGTTCGCCAGCGCGCTCGCGGCCAGGGGAACCAACCTCGTCCTGACGGCCCGGCGCGAGGAGCCGATGCGGGCGCTCGCGACGCAACTCGGGTCCGCGCACGGCGTCGAGGTCGCGGTCGAGCCGCTCGACCTCGCGGCGCCGGGCGGCGCGGCGGCGCTGCAGGAGCGGCTCGACGGGCGGGGCATCGGGCCCGACATCCTCGTCAACAACGCCGGATTCGGACTCGCCGGCGCCTTTCTGGACCACGACCCGGGCCGCATGCGCGAGATGCTGCAACTCGACATCGTGGCGTTGACCGAACTGACCCACCTGTTCGGCAGGCGCATGGCCGAGCGCGGTCGCGGGCACGTGCTTCTCGTCGCCAGCCTGGCGGCCGGGCAGCCCTGTCCGAACCTCGCGGCCTACGCGGCCGCCAAGGCCTACGTGCTGTCGTTCGGCGAGGCGCTGCACGTCGAGCTCGCTCCCCGGGTGGGCGTGACGGTGCTGTCGCCCGGTCTCATGGAAACCGGGTTCTTCGCCGCAGCCAACTACCATCCCCCGGCGTCGATGCGGCGCAGCATGCTGACGCCCGACGCCGTGGCGGCGATCGGGCTCGACGCCATGCTGGCCGGCAAGCCGAGCGTGATCGCCGGGGGCTTGAACAAGCTGCTAGCCTTCAGCAACCGCTTCACGTCGCGCGGCTTCCAGGCCAGGACGGTGTTGCGGATGTCCGGGACCTGAGGACGGCGTGGTCCGGCACGCGATCGATCCCGGCAGCAAGCAGGTCCGCCGGGCCGCCATCCTGGCCGCCGCCGGCTCCCTGTTCGACGTCGGCGACGGCAGCCTGCCGAGCGCCGCGGAGATCGCGGTTGCGGCCGGGTTGGCGAAAGGCACCGTCTATCTCTACTTCCGGACCAAGGAGGAGATTTTTGCGGCGCTGCTGCTCGAGGGCTGGGGCGACGTGCTGGGCGAGATCGTCGAGGCTTTCCAAGACGCCAAGGGATCTCGGGCCGCCAAGATCGCGACGTTTCTCGACACCTACCTGCGCCAGCTCGACCAGCGCCCGGCCCTGCTGCGCCTCGATGCCCTGGGCTACGGCGTGCTCGAACGGAACATGGACCCGGCCGAGCTCCGCGCCTTCAAGCTCGCGCTCCTGGACCGGCTGACGAGCGTGGGTGCGGTTGTGGACCGCCTGCTCGGCCTGCCGCATGGCCGTGGCCTCCGCCTGCTCACGCGCACCTACGCGCTGACCCGCGGGCTGTGGCAGTCGTTGCAGCCCGGCCGGCCCGGAGGGGTGGCGTTCGATCCCGCCTTCGCGCTCCTGTACCCGGATTTCGGCCGGGAACTGCCGGAAGCCCTGGCTGAATACTGGCGCGGCGCCCTGGCGCCCCCGCGACCCGTCGGCCGTGCCCCGGCCCGCGGGCGGCGGTCCACACGGACCGTTGATCCAGCGTGACATCGCCGCGTGCCGTACCATAGCATCGCGACCGCAGACACGAGGGGTTGAGCGATCATGACCATCACGCGCATCGAGGCCGGCAAGCGCATGGCGCAAGCCGTCGTGCATGGCGACACAGTCTACCTGGCCGGGCAGGTCGCCAGCGAAGCGGCCGGGCAGGATGTCGCGGCGCAGACCCGCGAGATCCTCGGCTCGATCGACGATCTCCTGGCCCAGGCCGGCTCCGACAAGTCCAAGCTCCTGATGGTCAACATCTGGCTGGCCGACATCGGCAGCTTCGCGGCCATGAACGCGGTCTGGGACGCCTGGGTGGTCGAGGGGCAGACGCCGGCCCGTGCCACCGTGGAGGCCAAGCTGGCCGGGCCCGCCTACGCGGTCGAGATCGCGGTCGTGGCGGCGCGCTGAACCGCGAGGCCGAACGTTGCCGGGAGCCGTCCGCATGTCGATCGTCAATCCGCTGCTCGTCGCGACCGATTTTCCGCCGATCCAGGTCGCGCGCAACTGGCGCGAAGCCTACGACGGGCGGCGCGGCCCGATGATCGACATGGCGCAGGCGGTGCCGGGTGCGCCGTCATCCGCGCTTCTCGACCGCATCGCCGAGGCCACCCGGGACGTGGCGCATGCGACCTACGGGCCCATCCTCGGCGACCCTGGCCTGCGCGAGGCCCTGGCGCGCGACATCAACGGGCTCTACGGCGCGGCGGTCGGGCCCGACGACATCGCCATCACGGCGGGATGCAACCAGGCGTTCATGGTGGCGCTGCTGGCGCTGGCCAGGGCCGGCGACGAGATCATTCTGCCGGCGCCCTGGTACTTCAACCACAAGATGACGGCCGACATGCTCGGCGTGACCGTGAAGGCGCTGCCGTGCCGGGCCGCCGACGGCTTCGTGCCCAGCGTCGAGGACGCCCGCGCCCTGATCGGTCCGGCCACGCGGGCGGTCGTGCTGGTGACGCCCAACAATCCCACGGGCGCCACCTATCCGGGCGCGGTGCTGCGGCGGTTCCAGGACCTCGCGGCCGAGACCGGCGTCACGCTCGTGCTCGACGAAACCTACCGCGACTTCCAGCCCGCCGGGGTGAGCCGCCCGCACGACCTCTTCGCCGGGCCGGACTGGCGCGGCAGCACGGTGCAGCTCTACTCCTTTTCCAAGAGCTACGCGGTGCCGGGCCATCGGCTGGGCGCTATCCTGGCCGACCCGCGGCTGCTCGGCGAGGTCATCAAGGTGCTGGATTGCATGATGATCTGCCCGCCGCGCCCGGCCCAGGCCGGGATCGCCTGGGCGGTCGAGGGCCTGCGGTCCTGGCGCGAGGAGGTCCGCGCCGCCATCAACGGGCGGGCGGCCCTGTTCGCGCGCGTGATGGCCGGGGCGCCGGGCTGGTCGATCTCGGCCATGGGGGCCTATTTCGCCTATGTTCGCCACCCCTGGGCCTGCACGGCCGAACGGGCCGCCGCGGCCCTGGCCGCGCAGGCGGGCCTGATCACCCTGCCGGGCTCCTTCTTCGGCGGCGGGGACGACCACCTCCGCTTCGCCTTCGCCAACGTGGGCGAGGCGCAGATCGCTGCCGTGGCCGAAAGGATTGCCGCCGTCGCGCCGATTCCCTGAGGCTGGACAAGGTGCCCGACCCACGCTCGCGGCCGTTCAGCCGCGTCGGCGTTTGATCGAAAAGACACAAGGGTTGAAAAAAGCGCCTTCCCGCCCGGCCGGGACCGGGGGCGACGACTCGCCTTTGCGTCGTGGACGCGCTTTAGTTCAACCATTGCGATTGTGCCCGGGCGAGCCACGCGTCGGGGAGGTTTCATGTTTGTTGTTGATCGACGTCGTTCCGCGCCGTCGTCCCGCTCCTGGTTGGTTCTGTTCAGCATCGCGGGCGCGCTCGCGGCCGGGCCCGCCGTGGCGGCCGAGCGGATCGGCGACACGGCCGTGGCCCGCAACGTCGTCGAGCAGCTCGCCGCGACGCCCAGGCCGATCGGCGTCGGTGACGACGTTTTCGCCGACGAGCGCGTCCGCACGGGAGCCGACAGCGCGGCCAAGTTCGTCTTCTCGGACCAGACCAATCTGGCGCTCGGCCCGACCTCGACCGTCAAGCTCGACCGCTTCGTCTACCAGGGAAGCACCAGCTACCTGAAGGCCGCGGTGAACTTCACGACCGGCGCGTTCCGGTTCACGACGGGCGCGTCCGAGAAGGCCGCCTACGAGCTCAAGACCAGCACCGCCACCATCGGGGTGCGCGGCACCGTGTTCGACGTGCTGGTGCGGCCGGGCGACACCACCATCACGTTGGTGGAAGGCGCGATCGCGGTCTGTCCCCGAAAGAATTTCGACGGCGACCCCCGCAGGCTCAGCAAGGCCCAGCTGCATGCCTTTCACTGCATCGAGCTGACCAGGGCGGGGCAGACCACGCTCGTGTCACCGCGGCGCGCCAGCCTGAAGGCGACACCCTTCTCGTTCGCCAGCGCGGCCGGCTGCGGAGACGGCCTGTGCACCGTGACCGCGACGGCCGCCGTGACGCCCGTGCCGGACGGGAGTGGCGACACGATGTGCTACATGAAAGTCGAGTAGCGGTGCTCCTTTGTATCAGCAACGTATTTCTCTGCGCTCACATTGCATCTGGTTTCATTGAAGGACCGCAGCCGAGATGAAGATCGGGGTTGAACAGCGGTTGACGATTGCCAGGACCCGGAAGGCATGCCTTCTGGGAACCGTGGCGGCCGCAGCCCTCCTGAGTCCGCCCACCGCGAACCAATCTGCCGCGGCTAGCTCCACCCTTGCCATCACGCCGTTCAACGGCACGGGGGCCCTCACCACGCTGACGCAAGCCCTCCTGGCCTCGAACAGCGGGCTGACCGTCACATCGGCGACGTTCACCGGGGCCGACGGTCAGTCGGGCACCTACACGGGCTTCAACCTGACCTCGACGGCCGCCAGCAAGGCAGCCGTGTCGGCTCCCAACGGCGTGCTGCTGACGACCGGCACCGCCAACCTGCCGCCGTCCAATACGAGCACGATGTTTTCGCCCGAGCAGGCACCGGGGACCGGCGGGAACGCTCAACTGTCGGCCCTGTCGGCCGGCGCGGGCGGCACGTCGACGACCTACGACCAGAACGTGCTCACCATCGGGTTCAGGCTCGACAACCCGGCCCAGAACGCCGTCCAGGCCAAGTTCGTCTACGGGTCGGAAGAATATCCGGACCAGACCGTCACGGACATCTTCGGCTTCTTCGTGGACGGCAGGAACTACGCGGCCTTTCCGGACGGCAGCCTCGTCTCCTTCAAGGGTACGACGACGGGCTTCTTCAACGACAACACGGATGGCAGCTATCCGATCGAATACGACGGGATCAGCAACCTGCTGACCATCAGCGGTCTGATCGACACGAGCCTGGCGACGCACACCCTCACGATCGCGATCGCCGACACCGACGACGAAATCTACGACAGCGGCGTGTTCATCGGCAATTTGCGGGGCATCGTCACCAAGGGCAGCGGCGGCGTCACGCCGACGGTCGCGATTGACACCGCGAACGGCGACATCAGTCCGGGCACGTTCAGCCTCGGTTCGGCGGCCGCGCAGGCCAACCCGGTCACCTTCGAGGGCGGCATGTTGCGCCTGATCGGCGGATCGTTCGCGGGCAACATCATCGCGGCTCCCGTCACGATCAACGCGGCCGGCGGCACGGTGGACACCAGCACGGGCGACGGCGGCTTCTCGGGCGTCGTGTCCGGCACGGGCTCGCTGACGATCACGGGCGGCCGGACCTTCAGCCTGACCGGCGCCAACGACTACACCGGCGGCACCGTGTTGCAGGCCGGCACGGTGGCGGTGGGCGGCAGCACCGCGCTCGGCACCGGCCCCCTGACGGTCACGAGCGGCACGCTGCAGGCCGGGGCCGACGGGCTGACCCTCGCCAACGACGTGAGTTTGGCGGGCAGCGGCAGGGTGGACACCCAGGCGTCGCGGCTGACCCTGGCGGGCGTCATCTCCGGTCCGGGAACGCTCACCAAGGTCGGCAGCGGCACGCTGGCCCCCACCAACCTCAACACCTATAGCGGCGGCACCCTCGTCCAGGCCGGCACGATCGAGATCAGCAACTTCTTCATCGACCCTGCCAGCCGCGCGATCCTCCAGGCCGGCGAGAGTCGCCCCAGCACGCAAGGCTCGGTGCCGGACGCGGTCGCGCTTGTGCAGGGAGGCGGCGACATCCGCACCTCGGTCGGCTACGGGCCGATCACGCTGGCGGGCGGCGGGCTCGCCTTCGTGCCGCCCGACAGGACCTCGCGCGACCTCGCCAACCGGATCCTCATCGGCCCGGGCGGCGGCACGCTCGACAGCGCCGGAACCGACAACGTAGGGCTTCTCGGCGGCTTCGCCGATGCCCCCAACGGCACGGGCCCGCTCGTGTTCACCAACTCGGGCCCGGCCAACCCGACGCGCACCGACTTCTTCCTGTTCCGCACCAGCAGCTTCACGGGCGGCACGATCGTGCGGGGCAACACCCTCGTGCTATCGGATTCCGAGGACGCCATCGGCACGGGTTCTCTCCAGGTCGACGCAGGCGGCACCTACGACATCGGCGCCTTCAACCAGGCGGTCAGCCGCCTCACCGGCAGCGGTTCGATGGTGTCAAGCGGCTACGCCGACCTGGGCCTGACGAACACGCTCAGCGTCGGTGCCGGCCAGTTCGCCGGAACGCTGAACGACGGCAGCAATTTCGACGATTTCCATAACATCACGAGCCGCGGGTTCCTGGCCCTCGCCAAGGTCGCCGACGGCAGCCCCACCGGAGGAACCCTGACCTTGTCGGGCGTGAACGCCTATTCGGGACCGACCACCATCGATGCCGGCACGCTGCGGGCGGCCTCGCCGACCGGCTTCAGCCCGAACAGCGCCTTCACGATCGGCGGCGGCGCCACGCTCGATCTCGGCGGGTTCAGCAACAGCGTGGGTTCGCTGGCAGGATCGGGCCTGGTCACCAACACGGGCGCCGCGGCCGCGGTCCTGACCACGGGCCTCAACGGTGCGTCCACGAGCTTCGGCGGCACGATCGCCGACGGGTCGGGCGGGACCGGTCTGGTCAAGACCGGCGCCGGAACCCTGACGCTGGGCGGCCCCGGCACCTACACGGGCGGTACCCGGCTGCTCGCCGGCCGCCTGTTCATCGGCGATGGGACCGCGCTCGGCACCGGGCCGCTGAGCATGGACGAGGGGACCACGCTCGGCTTCGCGGCGGACGGCCTGACGGTCTCGAACACCATCGCGTTCACGGGCCGGTCCGATCCCACGATCGACACGGGTCCCAACAACGCGACGATCAGCGGCCCCATCACGGGCGGCGGCGCCTTGACCAAGATCGGGTCCGGCACCCTCGACCTGACCGCCACCAACACCTACACGGGACCCACCACCGTGGCAGAGGGCACGCTGCTGGTGGATGGATCGGTGGCCGGTTCGGTGGTGACGGCGAACCGCGGGACCGTGCTCGGCGGCGCCGGTACCCTGGGGGCCCTGGTGGTCCAGAGCGGCGCAACCGTGATCCCCAACCCGGGCAGGGCCCTGACGATCCTGGGCAGCGCCACCTTCGCGCCCGGCTCGACCTATCAGGTGAGCCTCAACGGCGACGGTTCGGCGAGCCGTCTGAACATCGGCGGCCAGGCGACCCTCAACGGCGCGGCCCTGGTGGTGCGGCCGGGAACCGGGACCCTGAACCCGTCCCAGACCTTCACGGTGGTGGCGGCGCCGGGCGGCGTGTCGGGCACGTTCGGCACGGTCGACGCTTCCGCCCTGGCCCTGCTCACGCCCATCCTGACCTACGCGGCCGACGGCGTGGACCTGAGCCTCCAGCGCGCGGCTTTTGCGTCCGTGGCCGCGACCCCCAACCAGGCCGCGGCGGCGGCGGCGATCCAGGCGCTCGGCCCGACCTCGCCCCTCTACAACGCGGTGCTCACCCAGGACCAGGCCGGCTCCCGGCAGGCCTTCGCGGCGACGTCGGGCGTCACCCACGCCAGCGACCAGACCGCCGTCCGCTCGACCAGCATCGTCGTGACCGGACTGCTGCTCGACCGGCTGTGGGACGTCGGCGGCAACGGCCTGACCGCGCGGCAGGTCCTGGAACAGTTCGGCCCCACGGGCCTGCCGGGCTCGGTGCGCTGCTACGATGCGCTTCCGGGCCCCGCCTCGGTTCCCGCGAGCTACACGGCCTGGGGCGAGGGCTTTGGCAGCTTCGGGCACAACAACGGCAGCGCCAACGCCGGTGCGCTCGACCGGTCGCTCGGCGGCTTCGTGCTCGGGATCGACACGCCGCTCAGCGGTCGCCTCGACGCGTGGCGGGCCGGCGTGGCGGGCGGCTACACGAACACGAGCTTCACGTCCCACCTCGACGGCGGCAGCGGCACGCTGCAGGGCGTGTTCGGCTCCCTTTACGCCGGTGCCCGCTACGGTGCAATCGACGTCCGGCTCGGCACGACGATCACCGGCACCGACACGGACGCGGTGCGGCAGGTCGCGTTTCCGGGCTTCCTGGAAGTCGAGAAGTCGAGCTACGGCGGTCTCGCGGTCCAGGGCTTCGGCGAGGTCGGCTATCGCTTTCCCCTGTCGCGCGGGCTGCTGGAGCCGGTCGCCGGGGCCGCGATCCTGCACACCCACCAGGACGGCTTCAGCGAGAACGGCGGCGCCGCGGCGCTGCTGGCCTCGGCCAGGGACGACGACCTCGGCATCACCACGCTTGGGTTCCGGGGCGAAACCGCGCCGCTCAAAGGCGTGCCGCTGCTGGCGCGGGCCTTCTTGGGCTGGCAGCACACGATCGGCGACATCAACCCGACCTCGATCCTGGCCTTCGAAGCCAATGCGGCGCAGACCTTCTCGGTCACGGGCAGCCCGATCGACCGCGACGCCCTGGCCGCCAATGTCAGCCTGGACTATCGGCAAACCTCGGCGCTCGACGTTGGCCTGTCCTACACGGGGCTGGTGGGCGCCGTCGCGTCCGAACACGCCGTGAAGGGCCGCGTGGAATACAGGTTCTAGCCGCACGCCCGCGGCTCGGCCGGGAAGGCTCGAAAGTCGACCGGGATGCGGCCACGACACGTTTACGCGCTCCTCTACGCGGTCCTGGTCGCGCTGACGCTCGCGCTCGCAGTCGTTCAACCGGGGGCCGTCGCCAGCCTGCGGAACTTTGCGTTCGACACGTTCCAGCGCCTCGATCCGCCACCCTACGATCCCGACATCCCCGTGCGGGTACTGGCCATCGACGAGAACAGCCTGGACCGGTTCGGCCAATGGCCCTGGCCGCGCACCCGCATCGCCGAGATCATCAACCGGCTCCGCGACCTCGGGGCCTCGGCGATCGGGTTCGACATCCTGTTCGCCGAGCCGGACCGCAGCAGCCTGGAGAACGTGCTGGCACAACTCGCGGCCGATCCCGCGGGGGCCGCCTATCTCAAGGCCGTCACGCTGCCCGAAAGCAACGACGCGCGCCTGGCCGCGGCTGCCGCGGCCGCGCCCGTCGTGCTAGGCGCCACCATGACGGACGCGGGCCCGCTCCGGACCTGGGACCCGAAGGCCGGGGTCGCGGTCGCGGGCGACGACGCGGCGCCCTTCATCCCGCCGTTCCGCACGGTGGCGCTGCCCATACCGGCGCTGCGGGACGCGGCGGCCGGGCTCGGGGCCACGAACTGGCTGCCCGACCGGGACCAGATCGTGCGCAAGGTGCCGCTGTTCCTCCGCGCCGGCGACGGGATGATGCCGGCCTTGACGCTTGAAACCCTCCGCGTCGCGCAGGGCGCCTCGACCTTCGTGCTGCGCACCTCCAACGCCAGCGGCGCGACCTCGCTGGGAGCCAGGACGGGCCTGAACGCCGTCCAGGTCGGCGCCATCACCATCCCGACGGGCGCGCACGGCCTCGTCCGCCCGCGCTACTCGCACGTCGATCCACGGCGGGACATCCCGGCCGTCGACCTGCTCGACGGCAAGGCGGGGGCCGATCAGGTGCGGGGCCGCATCATCGTCGTGGGAACCACGGCCATCGGCCTGGGCGACATCTACGCGACCCCGCTCGACGCCTCCGTGCCCGGCGTGGAGGTGCACGCCCAGGTGCTGGAGCAGATCATCACCGGGCGCCTCCTGTCCCGGCCCGACTGGGCCGCCGGGGCCGAACTCGCGGTCACGCTGGTGTGCGTCGTGGGGCTCGGGATCGCGCTGCCGCGCCTGGCGCCGCTGATGGGCGCCATCATCGGAGCCTGGATCGCGGTCATGTTCGTGCTCGGGTCCTGGATCTGCTTCACGCAGGTCTCGCTGCTGATCGACCCCGCCACCCCGACGCTGACGCTCGGGTTCAGCTACCTGTGCGGCGCTTCCTTCCTGTGGCAGACCGAACAGCAGTCCCGCCGTCGCGTCCGCAAGGCTTTCGGCAAGTTCGTGGCCCCCGCCGTGGTGGCGCGGCTCGCCGACCGGCCCGACCTGCTGGTGCTGAGCGGCGAAACCCGCAATCTCACGATCCTGTTCTCCGACCTGCGCAACTTCTCGACCATCTCGGAATCGCTGACGGCCGCGCAGGTGGCCCGCTTCCTGAACCTCTACCTGACCCCGATGACCGACACGATCCTGCAGCACGAGGGGACGGTCGACAAATACATCGGCGACGCCATCGTGGCGTTCTGGAACGCGCCCCTCGACGTCGCCGACCATACGACCCGGGCGGTTGACGCGGCGCTGGCCATGCGCCGGGCGCTCGCCGGGTTCAACCGCGAGAGCAGCGAACGGCCGGCCGAGGAGGGCCGGGTGCTCGACGTCCGCATGGGCGTGGGGCTCAACTACGGGCCGTGCAGCGTCGGCAACATGGGCTCGCTGCAGCGCTTCGATTATTCGGCGCTCGGCGACCCCATGAACGTCGCGGCGCGGCTGGAAGCGCTGACCAAGACCTACGCGGTCGACATCCTGGCGACCGCGGCCGTGCGGGAGCGGACCGTCGACCATGCCTGGCTGGAGGTCGACGCCGTCAAGGTGAAGGGCCGCTCGGAGATCAATACGCTGTTCACCCTGGTGGGCTCACCGGCCGTTGCCAGGACCGACGCGTTCGCGCGCTGGGCAGCCCGGCACGACCGCATGCTGCGGGCCAGCCGCGGCGGGCCGGTGGCCGAGGCCGTGGCGCTCGCCGAAACCCTGGCCGGGGAGGTCGATCCGCAATGGCGTCCCCTCTACGAAGGACTCGCCCGGACCTACAGGACGGTGAGCCGGGCCGAGGAGCCGGCTTCCACCACCGCGGTGCAGTTCGAAGCGCTGGCGACCCCGACGGAACGGTCCGAACTGGTGGCGCGCGCCGACGACGACGCACCCCCCGGCACCCACCCGCCCGCCGAACCCGCCAGGGTCGAGTAAGAGGTTCGGCCGGCAACGCGAAACATTGGACCGCCTGGACTGCGGGAGAATAAGTTGCGACGCATAAGCTCTCGCGTCGGTACGGCGGGCTCGTGCGGAACGAGGCTTCCGAGAAGGCCGTTCATCGACCGGCAAGGACCGACGCGGGACTTTGCGTC
The DNA here is from genome assembly GCA_964243125.1 of uncultured Lichenihabitans sp. Lineage (GTDB taxonomy): Bacteria > Pseudomonadota > Alphaproteobacteria > Rhizobiales > Beijerinckiaceae > Lichenihabitans. The sequence goes on from CAXTEP010000059.1 coordinate 14,814, forward strand.
GGTCCCTGCCGGACGAATTAAGGGTGCCGGGCCGGTCAGGCGTCCGTGGTGGTTTCGACCGCGTGGGTCAGGGCTTCGCCGAGCGCCTTGATCTTCTCGGCGTTCTTGCTTTCGGACTTGCCCGCGATCGCGACCGTCTCCTTGCCGAGCTTCAGAACCAGCTTCTTGATCTGGTCGCCGTTGATCTTGTCGGACTGGAGATGCGTCTTCAGGCTCTCGAGGTCCTTAATGATGGCCTTGGCGGCCGGCGCCTCGACCTTCTCGAGCGTGGCTTCCCAGCCCTCGATGTTCTTGACCGCGGCCGAAACCGTGAATCCCTTCACACCATCCTTGAGGTGTTTGATGGTGGCATCGAACTGAGGCATGTTGAACTCCCTGGCGCGTGCCGGATTGGCCCGGCCGCAGCCATGCAAAGCCCGAGGCTCGCGAAGGTTGCGAGCCTTCGGTTGACCGGGACCCCGCGGTCCAGCCTCCGCCCGGATCGGCCTAGGGTTTCGAAATACTTCTGAAACAACGGAAATCCGCCGCGGATCGTGACCTCCGCGGCGCGCTGTCGGGGCCGGTCGTGAGACGCTTGGTCGCTGCCCCTGGCCGCCGCTACGGCAAGGCGTCGACCGGTTCCGGGCCGGAGCCGGACGGGAACGCGTGTTCGGCGGGCAGCCCCGCCCGGGCCGCCGGCGATCCCACCCGCCCCGCCGCCCAGGCGCCCAGAAATGCCTCGGTCCACCGCGCCACGGCCCCGTCGTGCTGGAACCAGTCCTCGCGATGCCGGCCGCGGGCGCCGGGCAGGGTCATGCGGTCGTGGCCCACCACGGTCCACTTGCACATCATCGCGTAGGTGACTTCGGGATGGAACTGGATCGCGAAGGCCTTGCCGAGGTGAAAGGCTTGGCATTCGAAGTCGAGGCCGGTGGCCAGCAACGTCGTGCCCGACGGAGCGTCGAAGCCTTCGCGGTGCCACTGGTACACCCGGCGCGGGAAGGTGCCGCCGAACAGGGTCTCGGCGGCGGGCGTCGGGGTGATGGGGTAGTAGCCGATCTCGACCAGGCCTTCGGGATGGGCGTAAACGGGCTGGCCGAGGTGCACGGCCATCATTTGGGCACCCAGGCAGATGCCGAGCAGGGGCTTGCCTTCCCGCAGGGGGACCGCCATCCAGTCGATCTCGGTCCTGATGAAGGCGTCGGGGTCGTTGGCACTCATGGGGCCGCCGAACACGGCCGCGCCCGCGTGGTCCGCCAGCGTTTCGGGCAGGGGGTCGCCGAAGCGGGGCCGGCGGATGTCGAGGGGGTAGCCCTGCGCCTTCAGGAGCCGGCCGATGCGGCCGGGCGTCGAGTGCTCCTGGTGCAGCACGATCAGGATGGGCTTCTTGCCCGCCGCGCGGCTCGTTTCGTTGCCCGGGGTCGCGTCGAGAAGCGGATCGAGATCGTGGTCCAGCATGGCCATCCTGACTCGAATGATGCGACACGGTTGCGTTAGGGCAAAGTTCATGCCGCGTCCACGGCCCTGGCTCACGACGTCGGGGCGACGGCGCGGCTGCCCGGCCCGTTCACGCGACCTTCAGGCCGCCTGTGGTGTTGAGGGCGACCGGTGCCCATGCATCCGACTGCCCGCTCGATCGCTTGACGGTCCCACGGCTCGAATCGAAGAAAGACCATGATGCGGATTTCCCGGACCAAGCTCACCTCCATCCTCATGGCGGGCGTCGTGATGCCGACGCTGGGCGGCCCGGGACCGGGGCTTGCGGCCGCTCCGGCCGGCTCGGGGATGGTGCTGGCGCAGGCGCAGCCCGGCGGACCCGAGCGCAAGCCGCCGGGCGGCGCACCCCCGCCGCGTCCGGAGGCCCCGCGGC
>CAXTEP010000060.1:0-7305 GCA_964243125.1 uncultured Lichenihabitans sp.
TGTCCGTGCGGCCGGGCCAGTGGAGTGTTTCCATGCCTGACCACAGCCTCAACGTCCTGTTCCTCATCAAGAAGGTGACCCTCAACGACGGGACCGCGTCCTATCTGCAGACCCTGATGGAGGGCATGGCCAAATACGACGTCGGCATCACCATGGTGTCGGGCCACGTCTACACCGAGCCGGAGACGGAGTGGCGCCGCAAGTCGCTCGACGACAATTTCGTCGCCTGGCACAAGATCCCGGACCTCGACCGCATCCCCAAGCCCGCCCAGGTCCGGCAGATCCTCAAGATCATCAAGGACCGCAAGATCACGGTCATCAACGTGCACGGCCTCGGCATGCTGATGTGGGGCCGGCTGCTCGCGACCCTGTCGGGGGCCCGCTTCGTGGCGAGCTACCACCCCTCCGTTCCCCTGCAGGCCAAGGACACGGGGATCAGCACCAATCCGTTCAGCCGCGGCCAGCGCCTGTGGCTGCGGGCCTTCGTGCCCGACAGACTTGTCGTGCTGTCGAGCGACTCGGCGTCCTTCCTGAAGCAGCAATGCGGGCTTCTCAACGACCGCATCGTCCACACCGCGGGCGGCATCGACACCAACCATTTTCGTCAACCCGGTCCCACCGAGCGGGCCCAAGCCCGGGCCGACCTCGGCCTGGACGACCAGGACCTCGTTTGCGCGCTCGTCGGGCGCCTGACCTGGAACAAAGGCCATGACCTGCTGATCGAGGCGGTGCGGCGCATCAAGGTCCAGCGGCCCGACCTTTCGGTCAAATGCCTCTTCGTGGGTACCGGCGAGCAGGAGCAGGCCCTCAAGGACGCGGCTGCGGCCTCCGGCACACCCGAGGGCACGTTCCGCTTCTTCGGCTACGTCAAGGACTTCCTGGGCGTGCTCTGGGCGTCCGACATCTTCACCATGCCGAGCCGGGTCGAGGGTTTTGCGCTGGCGGTGGCCGAGGCGATGGCCACGGGCCTCGTGCCGGTCCGCACCCCGAGCGGCGGCGCCGCCGACCAGATCATCGAGGGGCAGACGGGCTTCGTGGTGCCGTTCGAGGACGCCGAGACCCTGGCCCAATCGATCATCAAGCTCAGCGATCCGGTCCGCCGCCGGACCATGGCGGCGGCTAGCGCCGAGCGCGCCCGCAAGCGCTTTTCCCAGGACGTCATGGTGGCCGACACCTACGCGCTGTACCGCTCGCTCGCGTCCAAGGGCCGGCCGGCCGCCGCGGCGCCGGCCGGGGTCGCCTGAACGCTTCTCGGATGAGCCGCACGGTGGCGTTTCCCATGTACGCGGTCCCGTCCGAGGCCGCGGCCACGTTCTGGGCCGGGTTGCGGCGCCACATGGTGGCCGCGGGCCTGTCCGACCTGCCGGACCGTCCGGCCGTACCCGACGACCTGCGGGCGCACTGGCGCGATCCAAACCTCCTGCTCAGCCAGACCTGCGGCTACCCGCTCGTGACCGAGCTCGCGGGGCAGGTGCGGCTCGTGGCCACGCCCTGCTACGACGCCCCGGGCTGTGACGGGCCGACCTACACGAGTTTCGTGCTGGTCCGTCGCGACGACCCGGCCTGCGTGCTCGCCGATCTGTGCGGACGCCGGGCCGCCTGCAACGAGCGGGGTTCGCAATCGGGCTGGAATGCCCTGAGGGCCGCGGTGGCGCCCCTGGCGGAGGCCGGCCGCTTCTTCGGTGCCGTGCTGCAGACCGGCGCGCACCTTCGCTCGATGGACGCGGTTCGCCGCGGCGAGGCCGACGTGGCGGCGGTGGATTGCGTGACGGTCGCGCTCGCGGCGCGGGACCGGCCCGAGGTCGTGGACGGCCTCCGCGTTCTATGCCGCACGGCTCCGGGCGTTCCCGGACTTCCCCTTGTCACGGGCGCCGCGACCTCGGCGGCCGACATCGCGCGGCTGCGCACCGCGCTGCATGCCGCCGCGGCCGACCCCGCCCTGGCGGAAGCGCGTGCAGGCTTGCTGCTGCGCGACGTCGCCGTGCTGGCGCCCGAGTCTTACGACGCATGCTTGGCCATGGAACGGGACGCCGTGGCGGCCGGCTACCCCGACCTGGCCTGACCGGATGACAACCCTCAAGCACCACGGCCGCTACGACTACAGCCCGATCCGCGGCCGGCCCACCTACACCTGGCCCAACGGCACCCGGCTCGCCGTCTACTTGGCGCTCAACCTGGAGCATTTCGCCTTCGGCGAGGGGCTCGGGGCGGAGCTCGCGCCCGGCGGGCCGCCGCCGGACGTGCTGAACTACGCGTGGCGGGACTACGGCAACCGGGTGGGGGCTTGGCGCCTGCTCGACCTGTTCGACGAGCTCGCGCTGCCCGCCTCGGTCCTGGTCAACAGCGCCATCTACGACCATTGCCCGGACCTGCCGGCAGCCTGCCGGGCGCGGGGCGACGAGATCGTCGGTCACGGCCGCAGCAACGCGGAGCGGCAGGGGGTGCTGCCGGAGGTCCAGGAGCGCGCGCTGATCGCCGACGCGACCGCGGTCCTGACCCGGCACGAGGGCAGGGCGCCCCAGGGCTGGCTCGGACCCTGGATTTCGGAAAGCGCCGTCACGCCCGACCTTCTGCGGGAAGCCGGCTACGGCTACCTGCTCGACTGGTGCATGGACGACCAGCCCGTGTGGATGCGCACGCGGGCCGGGCACATCCTGGCCGTGCCCTACCCGCAGGAGCTCAACGACATCCCTGCCATCGTGGGCCGCAAGCTCGGCGGCGACGCCTTCGCGGACATGATCGTGGACCAGTTCGACGAGATGCTGGCCCAGAGCCGGGACGCGCCGCTCGTCATGGGCGTGGCGCTGCACCCCTACCTCGTGGGCCAGCCTTATCGGTTGCGGCACCTGCGCCGCGCGCTGCAGCATGTCGCCGCGCACCGCGATGTGCTCTTCATTGCGCGGGCCAGGGACGTCGCGGCCCACGTCCGCACGCTTGCCCGGGGCATGGTTCCGGGCAGCGAAGAGCCGGGACCTTCGCCGGCCTTGACGGGTGCCGATTAATCTGACGATCTTGGGTTACCAAGAAGAGACGTCGAAGACGTCCGTTCAGGGATGAACCGTCAGGGAAGGAAACCGCCATGCGTCATTTCACACGCGCCGCCTCCGTGCTGGCGCTCCTGGTCGGCACCGCGGGCACGGCCGTGGCGGCCGGGCCGCAGATCGTGTCCGGGCCGTCGGCCGATCCGCAATGCTACGTGCCGTGGACCCAGCAGACCAAGTTCTTCAAGTTCCCGAAGAAGAACGGGCCCTACCGCATCGCGCTCGCCAACGGATTCATCGGCAACACCTGGCGCATCCAGATGATCAAGACCGCCAAGGCCTACGCGGACCAGCCCGGCATCAAGGCCAAGCTCAAGGAGTTCAAGGTGGTGTCCACGGGCGAGGACATCGCGGCCCAGATCTCGGCTATCAACAACTTCATCGACTCGGGCTACGACGCCGTGGTGGTCGACGCCCAGAACCCGACCGCCTTCAAGTCCGTGGTGCGTCGCGCCCAGCAGGCCGGCGTGGTGCTGGTCGCCTTCGACAACACGATCGACACCGAGGATGCCATCAACGTCAACGTCGACCAGGAGGGCCTGGGCAAGTACTGGGGCGACTGGCTGGTCAAGACGCTGCCGGGCGGCGGCACCATCCTGGAGGTGCGGGGCGTGGCTGGCACCTCGGTCGACACCGACCGTCACAAGGGCCTGCAGGACACGTTGAAGGCCTCCGGCAAGACCTTCAACACCGTCGAGGTCGTGGGCAAGTGGGACGATGGCACGGCCCAGAAGGTCGCGGCCGACGCGATCGCGATCCACAAGCATTTCGACGGCATGACCGCGCAGGGCGGCTCGACCGGCATGGTGCGGGCCTTCATCGACGCCGGCCAGCCCTTCGTTCCCGCCGGGGCCGAGACCGAGAACGGCTTCCGCAAGCTCTGCCTCGCCCACGCGGGCGACGGCCTGAAATGCGCGTCGGGCGGCACCGGCCCGGCCCAGGTCGCGGTGGCGATCAAGACCGCGCTCGCGGCGCTCGACGGCGAGGTCGTGCCGCAGGCCATCAAGCTGCCGCTGGCCCACGTGGAGGATCCCGGCTTCAAGGCGGGCGACAACACCTTCCCGGACCAGACCGACAACTTCTTCGTCGGCAATTCCTTCCCGACCTGCGGCATCAACTTCGCGGCCCAGGAGATCATGGGGCAGTCCGAAGCCAACCAGTGACGCTGTTCTCGACCAGGGACGCCGCGGACACCTCCGCGGCGCCGCAGCGGGAGGGTGGCGCGCCGCCCGTCTTCCGCATGACCGGGATCGCCAAGCGCTACGGGGGCGTGCGGGCGCTCGAGGGCGTGGACCTCGTGGTGCGGGCCGGGCGCATCCACGCCATCCTGGGCGAGAACGGGGCCGGCAAGTCGAGCCTGATCAAGTGCATGGCGGGGGTGGTGCAGCCCGACGCCGGCACCATGGCGCTCGACGGCGCGCCGGTGCGCTTTCCCACCCCCGCGGCCGCCAACGCGGCCGGGGTCGTGTGCATCTTCCAGGAACTGTCGCTGGTGCCCGACCTGTCGGTCGCCGACAACATCATGCTCGCCGACCCGCCCCGCCGCCTCGGCCTGATCGACCGCCGCGCCCAGCGGCGCGTGGCGGAAGCGGCCCTGGCGCGGGCCGGCGCCGAGGGCATCCACCCCATGGCGCTCGTCAGGGACCTGCCGCTATCGCGGCGCCAGCTGGTCGAGATCGCCAAGGCGCTGGCCCGCAACCCGCGCCTGCTGATCCTCGACGAGGCGACCTCGGCGCTGACCGCGGGCGACGTCGCGTCCGTGTTCCGGGTGCTCAAGGAGCTGCGCGGGCAGGGGCTGGCGCTGGTCTACATCTCCCATCGCATGGCCGAGATCGCCGAACTCGCGGACGACTGCAGCGTGTTCCGCAACGGCCGCAACGTGGCGACCTTCGCGGCCGGCACCCGCAGCGAAGACGAGATCGTCAGGCTGATGATCGGCCGCGACTATGCCCACGTGTTCCCGCCCAAGCCCGCCCCCGTTCCGGCCGAGGGAACGCCCGCCCTGGCCGTCCGCGACCTGTCCTGGGGCGACGCGCTGTCGAAGATCTCCTTCGACGTGCGGGCCGGCGAGGTCCTGGGCCTGGGCGGGCTCGACGGGCAGGGCCAGCGCGACCTGCTGCTCGCGCTGTTCGGCGTGCTGCGGGGCGTGTCGGGCACGGTGCGGATCGACGGCCGGCCGGCCGCGATCGGCGGGCCCACCGACGCCAAGGCGGCCCGCCACGGCATGGCCCTGATCCCCGAGGACCGCAAGACCGAAGGGCTGATGCTGCCCATGACGGTGGCCGAGAACCTGTCGTTCGCGTCCCTCGACCGCCTGTCCCGGGGCGGCGTGCTGGACCGCGGCGCCGAGCGCGCCGCGGTGGCCGACATGGTGGCGCTGCTGGCCATCAAGACCGCCGGACCCGACCTGCCCGTGGGGGCGCTGTCGGGCGGCAACCAGCAGAAGGTCGTGATCGCCAAATGGCTGATGAACCGGCCGCGCATCATCCTGCTGAACGACCCGACCCGCGGCATCGACGTCGGCACCAAGCAGGAGATCTACCGCCTGCTCCGCCAGCTGGCGGACGCGGGCGCCGCGATCCTGCTGTATTCGACCGATTACGCCGAGCTGATCGGCTGTTGCGACCGCGTGCTGGTGCTCTACGACGGCGCGGTACGGCGGGAGCTCGCGGGCGCCGACATCACCGAGCACGCCCTGGTGGCGAGCGCCCTCAACATCGGGCCGGCCGGGGAGGCGGGCCGGACCGGGCCCGCACGGCCGTGAGCGACTGGCGCTACTGGCTCGCCGACCGCAAGGCCACGCTCGGGGCCGCGGCGGTGTTCATGGCCGTGTTCGCGGTCTATGCGGCCAACCATCCGGCCGGCTTCAGCCCCAACGTGGTGCAGACCGCCGCCAACAAGGGGGTGCTGCTGGCCCTGGTGGCAGTGGCCCAGACCTTCGTGGTGCTGACCGCGGGGATCGACCTGTCGATCGGCACCATCTTCATCCTGGCCGATTGCCTGGCGTCCTGGGTGGTCGTGGGCTCGTGGCTCACGACGGCGCTCGGCGTCGCGGCGGTGCTGCTGGCCGGCCTTGCCTGCGGGGCCGCCAACGGGGCGCTGGTGATCTACGGCCGCCTGCAGCCGATCGTCGCCACGATCGCGACCGGCGCCATCTATTTCGGGCTCGCGCTGGCGATCCGGCCCAACCCGGGCGGCGACGTCAACCCCGACCTCGCCGACGCGTTCACGGGCCAGCTGCCCGGCGGCGTGCCCACCAGCCTCGTGGCCCTGGCGGTGCTGCTGGGGCTGGTCTGGGCGCCGTTCCGGGCCTCCGTGCTGGGCCGCGCCGTCTACGCCGTGGGGTCGTCGGAGGTGTCGGCCTACATGTCGGGCGCGCCGGTCCGCGGCGCCAAGATGCTGGCCTACATGCTGGCGGGTTTCTTCGCGGCGGCGGGCGGGCTGATGCTCGCCTTCTTCACCTATTCGGGCGAGGCCTCGGCGTCCAATGCCGCCACCTACACGCTCAATTCCATCGCCGCGGTGGTGATCGGCGGCGTGTCGCTGTTCGGCGGCTCGGGTAGCGCCGTGGGTGCCGTCTTCGGGGCGCTGATCTTCCGTACCATCAACGACCTGCTGTTCGTCTTCGACCTCGACCCCCTGTGGCAGCCGTTGTTCCTGGGGCTGGTGCTGCTGCTCGCGGTCAGCCTCGGATCCGTGCGGCTGCTACGCGTCCGCAACCGGCTGGACCTGTTCGGCCGATGACGGTCCGCCCCCTCGACCCCGCGCCGTCCCGCGTTCCCGCCCTCCTCAGGCGGGCCGACCCGGCCGTATTGACGGCCTTCGGCTGCATCGCGGCGCTGCTGCTGCTCGGCAGCCTCTACTCGACGAGCTTCCTGTCGCCCGGCTACCTCCTGCAGCAGCTCCAGGTCGGCTCCTTCCTGGCCATGGCCGCGACCGGCATGATGCTCGTCATCTTGCTCGGCCAGATCGACTTGTCGGTGCCCTGGCTCATGACCGTGGGGGGCATGATGTCGACCGCCGCGGCCGGGCACGGCGCCCTGGGGGCCGCCCTGGCGATCCCCGCGGGCGTCCTGTGCGGCGTGGCGTTCGGGGCCGTCAACGGGATCGGGGTCGCCTACCTCCGGGTCCCCTCCATGATCTTCACGCTCGGCATCAACGCGGTCGCGCAGGGCCTCATGGTGCTGCGGACCGGCGGCTCTGCCCCGCAGGACATGGCGACCCCCGCCATGCACGCGCTCGCGACCGGCCGCGCCGTGGCGGG
>CAXTEP010000060.1:7405-10148 GCA_964243125.1 uncultured Lichenihabitans sp.
ATCGCGGCCGTGGTGCTGGGCGGCACCTCCATCCTGGGCGGCCGCGGCTCCTACCTCGGCACGACCGCGGGCGTCATCCTCGTGACCCTGCTGCAGTCGATCCTGTCCGTGATGCAGATCCCCGACGCGGGCCGGCAGGTCATCTACGGGAGCGTGATCCTGGCCATGCTGCTCCTTTACGGCCGCGGCAGCCGGGTGGGCGGCTGAACCGCGCGCGGGGCCGCCCGACGGGCCGGGCTCAGCCGTACCGGCGCAGCGCGAGGTAGGCCAGGACGACCAGCAGCGCCGCCGGGCCGAGCCGCGCGAAGCCGGTCGCGTGGGCCATACGGGGGCGCGGCACGGCGCTCGTGACCGCGTCCCGCGCCGACGGCCTTGCCCGAAGGGCGCGGTTCAGCTGGCCCGTCATGATTCGCTCGGTCAGCCACAGCATGAGGCCGAACAGCACGAACGACGCCGCCACGCAGGCGAGCGCCGGCGCGAGGCGGCGGTCGAGCAGGTCGAGGCGTTCGGACAGGAAGATCGCGACCGCGCCCAAGGCGACGCCCGCGGCGATCACCAGGCCGGTCCCCAACCGGATCGCGGCCCGACCCGGCCCGGGTGGACGGTTTGTCACGGGCCGTTGGCGTCCCAGGCCAGCACCGCGGCCGCGAGGTCCTCGACCGCGGTGCCGACCGCCTTGAACAGCGTGATCTCCGCCGGACCATTCCGGCCCGGTGCCCCGCCGCAAAGATCGTAGAGTGTTCCCGCGACGTCCCCGGCCCGGATGGCGCCCGCCCGGATGCTGAGCGCCACGTCGCCGCCCTCCGTCAGCGCCGTCGGCGTATCCACGAACACGCGGGCGCGGGCGAGCGCGTCATCGTCGGCCTCGCGCATGTTGAGCGTAAAGGCGCCCACGAGGTCGACGTGGGTGCCGGGCCGCAGCCAAGCGCCGCGAATGAGCGGCGCGGTCGAGAGGGTCGCGCAGGAGATGATGTCGGCCTGCCCGGCCGCGTCCGCGAGGTCGTCGGCGACCTCCACACTCCAGCGGTCGTCGGCCGCGAGGTCGGCGGCCAGACGCTCGGCACCGGCACGGTTGCGGTTCCAGACCGCAACGTGCCGCAGCGGCCGGACCGCCGCGTGGGCCCGCACCAGGAAGGGCGCGAGGGCGCCGGCCCCGACCATCAGCAGCCGGCTCGCGTCCGCCCGCGCCAGGAACCGGGCCGCGAGCCCCGAGGCCGCGGCCGTGCGCCACTGCGTCAGGCGCGTGCCATCCATGGCCACGAGCGGCATGCCGGTTTCGCCCGAATGGAGCAGGTAGGTGCCAAGCACGGCCGGAAGATCGTGGCGACCGTTGTCTGGGAAAATGTTGACGACCTTGACCCCGAGAAAGCCGCCCGGCCCGGGAGCGTTGCCGGTCCAGGCGGGCATCAGCAGGTGGACGGGTCCGTGCGGAGCGTCGCCCACGGTGTGGTGGTGGCGTTCCGGCGCCTCGTCGCGGCGCGCGAAGGCCGCGTCGAGCACCCCGATCAGGGCCGGAAACGTGAAAGTCCGGTCAAGATCCCCGGCTGTCAGAAACTGCACGCCAGCTCCGCCCTCATGGGTTGCGCGTCGCTCTCAGGCGGCGTTTTGACCGGGTAGGGCCGGGAACGACACCGTACCCTCTCCACGGCCGCGCTTGGCCGCGGCCTCGCCCTGCAGCCGCGCCAGCTCGCTCCGCAGCGCCTCGGCGTCGCGGCGAGCCTCGCGGGCGTCGCGGCGGTGACGGGCCTGGCCGAGCCACGACGTGACGCCGCCGATCACCACGCCCAGCACCACGGTGACGATCAGCACCACGAAGAGCGGGCCGCCGAGCGCGAAGGCGGGCACGTCGCCCGCGAAGGGATCGAACGACACGGTGACGGACTGCCGGTTCGCGAACGCGAAGCCGATCGCCACCAGGGCAAGCGGCACGATGACCAGCCATTTGAGAAAACTTCGCATCGGCAACGGCTCCGGGAGGGTGGCGGCGGTCAGGCGCTCTCGTTCAGGCGCCCGCGCATTTCCTTGCCGGTCTTGAAGAAGGGCACCGCCTTCTGGTTAACGTCGACGTGAGCGCCCGTTCGCGGGTTGCGGCCCGGGCGGGCGTCCCGCCGCTTGATCGAGAACGCCCCGAAGCCGCGCAGCTCAACGCGGTCGCCGCGCACGAGCGCGTCGGTGATCTCGTCCAGGATGGCGTTGACGATCCGCTCGACGTCGCGCTGGTACAGGTGAGGGTTCTTTTCAGCGATCTTCTGAATGAGTTCCGACTTGATCACCTGACGCCCCAGATCCGCCCCGACGGCCCGCTCGGCCATGGTCCGCGTTGCCCGTCATCAGCCTAAACCAGTCTCGGATCAAACGAAATCGCTTCGCGTGCGGATCGCGACGACACCGCTCGGATTTCTTGAACGAGGCGGAGTCACTGATCGGTGAATGCGCCTCAGTGCAAGCCGTCCGCCTGCCAGACCGAGACCAGGCCGTCGAGCACGGGACCGCGGCCCGAAGCGTCCATCCGGCGCAGGCCATCGGCCAAACCCGGCCAGCCGAACCCGTCCGACAGGGTCGCGGCGGCCCCGAACAGGCCCAGGCGCCGGAACCCGCGGTCGGGCTTCCAGTCGCGGATCGGCAGGCCCTTGCCGATGCCCCTGCTGGTTTCGAGCCAGGCGACCGCGTCCTGTTCGCTGCCGATCTGGTCGATGAGATGGAGCGGCAGGCCCTGCCGTCCCGTGAACACCCGGCCGTCGTC
>CAXTEP010000060.1:10248-14085 GCA_964243125.1 uncultured Lichenihabitans sp.
ATGGCGTCGTAGAGCCGTTCGGACCCGACCGTGGTGCCGCCGGGGCTGGACACGTCGAGGATCAGGGCCGTGGCCGAAGAGGTTTCGACGTCCTTCAGGAGCTTGATCGTGTCGTCGTCGCCCGTGATGAGGCCGGTGATCTTCACGCGGGCGATATGCGGCACCAGCGTGCCGGGACCGTGCCGGCCGGCCGCCGTCAGCGCCGCACCGATAACCGCGAGCGCCAGCACCACGAAGGCGGCGCTCCGCCAGAACAGCAGTTTCCGGCGCATGCGCCGTCGATCGACGAGGTAGTCTGCGGTGGCGGCAGGCATCGACATGAAGAACGATCTCGCGGGTCTTGGACGGGCCGCACCCTAGAGCATGGAGGCACCGGATGGAATTGCCCGGCGGTCCCGCACCGGCACGACCCTTCGCCTCACGGCGCGGGCGCGGTCACCTGTCCTGGGAGGTCGCCGGCAGGAAGCTCGCCCCGCCCGCGATGTAGCTCGACTCGACCCGGACGTGGCCGTCGATCTTGATGCATGAGTCGAAACCGTCGAGCCGGCGGAAGCCGGACCCGAACGCCTCGCAGCCGGAACGGAGGGCAGGGCGCGGCGTATCGGGCAGGTGGGTCAGCAGATTGTCCTTGGCGAGGGCCCCAAAGCTCCCCAGCAAGCCCACCGCCATCGCGACCCGTCCGACCATCGTCACCTTCGCCATCGAACCAGGATCCCCTCGCGGTTGAACAGGCCGCCGTCTCGAAGGTTCGAACCTGCCGGTTCATCGTGGCGGCACTGTGGTGCCGTTCAGGGAACCTTCACGGCGTTTCCGATTAACCTGCGCATGCGGTCGCGTTCTCCGTTGCGGCCGCGACGCGACGACCAACAAGGAACCCACGCCCATGAAGATACCATCCATCCTGGCGGCCGCGAGTCTCGCGGGCCTGCTGCTGACGAGCTTCGCTTCCGCCCAGACGCCCTCTCCCGCCGCGGCTCCGGCAGCCGCCGCGCCGTCCGCGACGGACAAGAAGGCGGTTGCGAAAGCCTGTTCGGAGAAGGCGACCGCGCAGGGACTGCACGGCAAGGAGCGCAAGGCCTTCCGCTCGAAGTGCAAGCGCGGGCAGGCCTAGCCGCTTCGGGTCAGGGCGCGATGCGTGGGAAGCGGGACCGGGCTTCCAGGTCGTCGAGGTCGAGGCCGCGGCGCATGTAGGTCTTGCTCGCGTCCCGGAACGGCTGAAAGTCCCAGGGCCGGGTGACGCCGGTGGCCAGCGCCGCGTCCACGAGCCGGCGGCGGCGCTGGCTTTGGCGCACGGCCGCGTCGAGGGCGGGCAGGTCCCAGCGCCGGGCAACCTCGTCGCGAAAGGCCGCGGCCGCGGCCGAGCCGGGCGCAGCGTTGCGGCGCTCGTCGGGGTCGCGGGCGAGGTCGTACAATTGGTCCGGGTCGCCCGGCGCATGGATGAACTTGAGCGGGCCGCGCCGAATCATCACGAGCGGCGACACCGCGCCCTCGGCCAGGTACTCGCCGAAAACCTCGTCGTGGCCGCCCCGGCCCTGGAGGTGCGGCAGCAGGCTGCGGCCGTCCACGGGTCCCGCTAGGTCGCGCGTCACATCCCCGCCCGCCAGTTCCACCAGAGTCGGCAGCAGGTCGACCAGCGACACCGCCGCGCCGATCCGGCCGGGTGCCGCGCCGGGCGCCGCGACCACGAGCGGCACGCGGGCGGCGTTCTCGAAGAAGCTCATCTTGTACCACAGGCCGCGCTCGCCGAGCATCTCGCCGTGGTCGCCCAGGAACACCACCGCGGTGCGGTCCGCGATGCCGGTGCGCTCCAGCGTCCGGAGCAGCACGCCGAGGTTCCGGTCGCAGAACGAGATGGCGCCGTAATAGGCGTGGCGGGCGTTGCGGACCTGGGCCTCGGTCGGGGTCACGGCGTCCATGGCGCACACGTGCCGGAGCCGTTCCGCGTGGGGATCGGCCGCGACATCGTCGCGACCCACGCGCGGCAGGTCGATCGCGTCGTGGTCGTAAAGGTCCCAGAACTCGGGCGTGATCGCGAAAGGGTCGTGCGGGTGGGTGAGGGATGCCACCATCAGGAACGGACGGCCGTCGCGACCGCGGACGTGGTCGTAGATGGCCCGCTCGGCCGCGAACACGACCTCCTCGTCGAAGTCGATCTGGTTGGTGCGCACGCAGGTCCCGGCCTCCGTCACCGAACTCATGTTGTGGTACCAGCTCGGGCGTTCCGAAGGGTGATCCCAGTCGGGTGTCCAGCCGTAGTCGGCGGGATAGATGTCGGTGGTCAGGCGTTCCTCGAACCCGTGCATCTGGTCGGGGCCGCAGAAGTGCATCTTGCCCGACAGGATCGTGCGATAGCCGCGTTTGCGCAGGTAGTGCGCGAAGGTCGGCAGGTCGGCCCGGAACTCGGCCGCGTTATCGTAGCCGCCCGTGCGCGAGGGTAGGCAACCCGTCATGAAGGCCGTGCGGGACGGCGAGCACAGGGGTGAATTGCAATAGGCGTTGTCGAACACGACGCCCCGGGCCGCGAGCCGCGACAGGTGCGGCGTCCTTACGAGCGGGTGACCGTGGATGGGCAGGAAGGCGGGCGCCAGCTGGTCCACCATGACCACGAGGATATTGGTCCCGTCCTGCGGCATTTCCGGTCTCCACGCTAGTCGCGTCCAGCTGGAGCTAAGCGGTCCAACCGCGGCCCGCGCTTATCGCGGAGCGGTCGGTCCTGCTCAGGGAGCGACCGCGCGGCCCGCTCGCCGGCGCGCGGCACGGCTCGGAGCGGGGAAGCGCCGAGCGTCCGTGGAGCTCTCAAGAGCGGTCACGCACCGGACGCGAGCCCGTTCTGCCGGGCGAGGTCCGCGAGGCTCGTGGCCGGACGCGCCCCGAGGTGCTGGATCACCTCGGCAGCAGCGAGCGCGCCGAGGCGCGCGCAGGCGCGGTGATCCTGACCCTGGCTCAAGCCGGCCAGGAAGCCCGCCGCGAACAGGTCGCCTGCGCCCGTCGAGTCCACCAGGCGATCGATGGCAAACGCCCCGACCGCCACCGCGGCCTCGCGCGTCGCCACCACCGAGCCCTCGGCGCCCCGGGTCACCACGCCCAGGACGTTTCGCTCGGCCCGCAGCGCCGCGAGCGCCGTGTCGAAATCGGCCGTCTGGTAAAGGGCGTGCAACTCGCTCTCGTTGCTGAACACGATGTCGACGGTGCCGGTCCGCATCAGGTCCAGGAACTCGGCGCGGTAGCGGTCGACGCAGAAGCTGTCCGACAGCGTCAGGGCGACGCGACGCCCTTCCGCGTGGGCGATGCCGGCCGCCTTGACGAAGGCCTGCTTGGCGGCAGGCGGGTCCCACAAGTAGCCTTCGAGGTAGACGATGCCGGCGGCCCGCACGGTCGGCTCGTCGATGTCGCCGACCGTCAGGTTCTGGCAGGCTCCCAGGTAGGTGTTCATGGTGCGCTGCCCGTCGGGCGTGACCAGGATGAAGGAACGCGCGGTCGCAGGTCCCTCCCCGGCCGGGGCCGTGTCGAAGGCGACGCCCGTGGCCCGGAGGTCGCGGGCGAACAGGCCGCCCACCTCGTCGTCGCGCACCTTGCCGACGTAGCCGGCCCGGGCGCCCAGGCTTGCGATCCCCACCGCCGTGTTGGCGGCCGAGCCGCCCGACACCACGGTCACGGCGCCCATGGCGCCGTAGAGCTGTTCGGCGCGCTGCTCGTGGATCAGGTTCATGCCGCCCTTGGCGACGTTCTGGGCCAGGAGGAAATCGTCGTCGACGGGCGCGATGATGTCCACGATGGCATTGCCCAGGCACAGGACGTCGAGCTGTTCAGGCGGCATGGTCGAGGGTTCCGGAGAGG
>CAXTEP010000060.1:14185-16544 GCA_964243125.1 uncultured Lichenihabitans sp.
GCCGATGCGAGGGCCCGGCCCAAGATGTTGTCCCGCGGAGCCCCGCGGCGTTGACGGTCCGGTCCGCGGATGCCTATTTCGCGGTGCGGCTGACCCCAGGCCGGTCCGCCGGATCCCGGTCAGGCCGGACGGGGACCGCCCGGGCGAACGGACGCGAACATGACGCTGCAGCGGCAGATCCTGATCTGGCTCGGTCTCCTCGGGGTCACGATCTACGGGCTCGTGGCCCTGTCGGGCGTGCTGCTGCCCTTCGCGGCCGGGCTGACGCTCGGCTACCTGCTCGACCCTCTGGCCGAGCGGCTGCAGCGTCTGCGGCTCAGCCGCCTCAGCGCGACCCTGATCCTGCTGGCGCTTTTCATCCTGAGTTTCGTGCTGATCCTGCTCATGCTGGTGCCGGTTCTGGCCCACCAGTTCGCGGCCCTGGTCGAGAACCTGCCGGGCTTCGCGATCAGGCTGCAGCAGCTCGCGACCGAGCAGGGCAGCCGCCTGCTTGCCGCCTACGGGGGCGACACGCTGAAACGGCTCGGCCTCGCCAACGGGCTGTCGCCGGCCGATCTCCAGAACACGATCGGCTCGGTGGTGGGGCAGGGCTCCGCCTACCTGGTCGGGGTGCTGAAATCGCTGTGGTCGGGCGGCACCGCGCTGTTCAGCCTCCTGTCGCTGCTGGTGATCACGCCCGTGGTGGCGTTCTACATCCTGCTCGACTGGCGGCGCATGATCGCCTCCATCGACGCGTGGGTGCCGCTCAAGCACCGCGACGAGGTCCGCCAGATCGCCCGCGACATCGACAAGGCGTTCGCGGGCTTCGTGCGCGGCCAGTCGCTGGTCTGCCTGGCGCTGGCGCTGTGGTACGGGGTCGGCCTCACCATCGCGGGACTGAACTTTGGATTCCTGATCGGGCTGACTGGCGGCTTCCTGAGCTTCATCCCCTACGTGGGATCCTTCGCGGTGCTGCTGTTCGCCACCGCGGTGGCGCTCGTGCAGGATTGGCCCGACTGGCCGCTCGTGGCCGCCACCGTCGGGGTGGTGGTGAGCGGGCAGTTCCTGGAAGGCAACATCCTGTCGCCCAACCTGGTCGGCGCCTCGGTGGGCCTGCACCCGGTCTGGATCATGTTCGCGCTGCTGGCCTTCGGGGCGCTGTTCGGCTTCACGGGCCTGATCATCGCGGTGCCGCTCGCGGCCGCCGGGGGCGTGCTGGCGCGCTTCACCCTGCGCAAGTACCTCGCGAGCCCACTCTACACCGGCGAAACCGTACCGGAGCCCGAGGTCATCACGCTGGCGAGGCCGTTCCGCCGCGAGCTATGACCGAGCAGCTCCCCCTCGACCTCGCCCTGCCGCCGCGCTTCGGACGCGACGACCTCCTGGTCTCGCCCGCCAATGCAGAGGCGGTCGCGGCCGTCGACCGCTGGCCCGACTGGCCCGACCCGGTGCTGCTCCTGGTCGGACCGGAGGGCGCTGGCAAGAGCCACGTCGCGTCCATCTGGGCCGCGGAAGCGCGGGCCCGCCCGTGCTCGGCCGCCGACCTCCGGCAGCTCGACGCGACCGCATGGTCGGGACGGCCGGTGCTGCTCGAGGACGCGGATCGCCTCGCGGGGGTGGAGGCGCCGCTGTTCCACCTCATCAACCTCGTCCGCGCGGAACGATCTTCCCTGCTGATCACGGCCCGCCGCGGACCCGGGGCGTGGGGCCTCGCCACCCCCGACCTCCTGTCACGCCTTCGCCTGGCGCCCGCCGTGACGCTCGGGGCGCCCGACGACGCGCTGATGCGGGCCGTCCTGGTGAAACTTCTGGCGGACCGGCAACTGGTTGTGGACGAGGCGGTGGTGAACTACCTTGCGACCCGGCTCGGGCGTTCGCTCGGCGACGCGCGCGCGGCCGTCGACGGGTTGGATCGCGCGGGCCTCGCGCTGCATCGTCGCGTGACCCGGCCGGTGGCCGCCAAGGTCCTCGACGTGCTGCGGCTTGACCGGGAATGAGCCCGGGTCACGGTCCTGTCACGTTAACCTGCATCATGATCCATGACTGATCGATCCCGTACCATCAGCCTCGGCGGCAAGGACGCGAAAGCCGGCCCGAAACCGTTGCGCACGCGCCGGGCCGCGACCGGAACGCCCTGGTACGCGACCAAGGAGAAGGTGCGCACCGCCATGGAGATCGAAGCCCTCGCGATCGAGACGCCGGCCGCGGAGCCCCGCAGCGAACTCGAAAGGTCGCCCAAGCGCTTCATCAACCGCGAACTATCCTGGCTGGAGTTCAACCGGCGGGTGCTGCAGGAATCGCAGAACCGCAATCATCCCCTGCTGGAGCGGTTGCGCTTCCTGTCCATCTCGGCCAACAACCTCGACGAGTTCTTCATGGT
>CAXTEP010000061.1:0-13386 GCA_964243125.1 uncultured Lichenihabitans sp.
TCCGCGCCGCCGCGGTCGAAGCGCCCGAGGTCGAGGACGGGCAGGCTTTCCGCCGTCATTGCGCCGCCCCGCCGAGGCTGGCGCCCGCGACCGCGTTCAGGCGCCCGGTCTTGACGTCGTAAACGAAGCCGTGGACCGGGATCGATTTCGGCACCAGCGGGTGCTCGTGGATGCGCCGCACGTCCTGGGTCACGCTCGACGGCTGGTCGGCGATCGTGTGCCACTTCAGAAAATGGCCGGCCGCGCAGCCGCCCTCGTGCTTCGGGTTCGACCATGCGGTGCCGTCGAACGAGGCCGTGCCGAGATCGTCGTCCAGGAGCTCGCCCATGACCTGGTCGGAAAACAGCTCCATGCCGCAGTTGGTGTGGTGGATGACGAACCACTCGGTCGTGCCGAGGAGCTTGTGCGAGATCACGAGCGACCGGATCGCGTCGTCGGTGGCGCGGCCGCCGGCGTTGCGGATCACGTGGGCGTCCCCCTCGGCGAGCCCGGCATATCTGGCCGGATCGAGCCGGGCGTCCATGCAGGTCAGGATCGCGAAACGCCGCGTGGGCGGCAGAGCGAGCTCGGCCTTGTTGCCGAAATCTTCCGCGTATGCGGCATTGGCCCGAAGCAGGTCGTCGCGAACCGTGGCCATGCTGGTCCCCCCGGATGCGAGCGCCAAAAGGCGCGTCGCGGCCACTATGTCTACTGATTCAGTAGACTATGTCAACGGGGTGGAACCCGGCTCCGGCCGGAAGCGCCGACCACCCCGCAGGGACGGCCGATCACGCCAGGCCGCCGCGTCACGACCTGTCCGGCCGCGACCTCAGGGCGGCCACGAGGGCCGCGAGCGTTTGGCGGTTGCGGGCGTCGCAGAGCTGGGCATCGAGATCCGCCTGGACGGCGGGCGAGAGCCACCAGCTCATCGACACCTTGGTCATGCGCAGGTCCATCCCGAGAAGCGCGTTGCACCGCTGCAGGTCGGCGGGGTCGGGCATGAGGTCGGGTTCGAGCCGGGCGGTGTCGAACACCTGGAGCTTGAACACGCGCGGGGGCGCGGTCTCGGCCGCCAGCCGCGCGGCTTCGACGCCGTGGCCCTGCCGCGTGGCCACGAGCGCGTCGAGCGGCGCCGCCAGCAGACCGAAGGCGCGGACGAGAAGCCGTTGATCTCCCGCGACGCCCGTCGACGGCGTGTCGGCCGGCCGCGGCGGCACGACATCGGTGGAGATCACCTCGGGATCGTTGCCGACCCACAGGATCAGCGGCACGACGCCGGCGATCCTGAGCGCCGCCGCCACGTCGCGGGCCGTGGTGAGGCCGGCGTTCTCGAAATAGCCGCCGTCGACCACCCGGTCGCCGTGCGTGCCGTCACGGCGCGGCCGGAAGCTTCCGGCCGGCGAGATGACCGGGAAGCGCGCGCTGGCCAGGGCCGCGGTCGACAGGAGCAGGTCGGGGCCGTCCACCGCGGCCGCGGAGGCGCAGGCCGCAGAATCCGCGCAGGACTGCCCCTGAGGGTGGGCGGTCGACATGGCCTCGAACAGATCGTAGGCCTCCGGGTAAAGCGCTCGCGGCGGCCCGCCGCCCGGCGGGGCCCAGGTCGAGGACAGGTCGGACGCCACCACTCGGCGACCCGTCTGCACGGACGTCCCGTTCAGCAGCAGCAGGGGCACCCAGGCGGTGCTGGCTTCCAGCGCGGCCGCGTAGCCGAAACGCCGGCACAGGCCCGTCGTGGAGCCGGGCGAGCAGCTCGACCCGGTTCCGAACACGCTGTTCCCGCCGAACACGACCGAGTCGTAGTGGCGCTCGAAGGCCTCCTCCAGCAGAACCGCGCGGTCGGCGATCAGGCTGGGACCGCCGACCAGCCACCGGGACGGGGCGAGATTGTCGCGGAACGCGAGCCCGACCATGGAGGGCGACAGGTAGTCGCCGCTGGTCAGCGCCTGCAGGCAGTAGCGCCAGGATGATTCGACGAGCCCGGGCTGGTTGGCGAAGGCGGCCGGGGCGCGGAACCACGTCCGGGGCGCGAAACGGCAGGGCGGCGCGTGACGTCCGGTCCCGGCGATCTCCGAGTCCGCCAGGGCCGCGCGGATCGTGGCGGCGCCCAGGGCCCCTCCCGACACGCCGGAGATCGCGAAGATGCGGCGCCCCGGGCTGTCGTCGGCGGTGTCGGCCCCGAGCTCGCCCTGGCGGTCCAGGATGGCGCCGACCGCCGTGGCGGCCATGAAGGCCGCGCGGCTGGCCCCTCCCTCGGCCGCGACGATCAGGGCCGGCGGGCACGCCCTTTCGTCCACCGGGGACGCGCAGCCGTTGGCGGCCTTCCACCGGGCGACCGCGTCGGTGACGTCGATCTGCCGTCCCGCCCGCTGTTCGGGACCCGCATCGATCACGCGCAGGTCGTTGAAGCTCCGGTTTGCGGCCGTGACCAGCACGCAGGCGGCCAGCAGCCCGGCCAGGAGCGGCAGGCCCGTGCGGTGCGCGTGATCGGCGACCCAGCTCAGCGGCAGCACGAGGCTGCCGAGGAGGAACGGCACGAGGGCCGCCCGCGGCACCCAGGCCGACAGCCAGACGGGAGCCCCGTAGGCCACCGCGAAAAGGCCGAACGTGATCAGGACGCTGAACCCGCTCAGGCGGGCCATCAGGTCGACGCCCCGGCCGAAGCGCATCCTGCCGCCGCGATCCCGGTCGAGCCGCCGCTCCAGCGTCCGCACCAGGGATCGCCGGAGCAGGATGAAGGCCAGGAAGCAGGCGGCCGTCACCGCATCGGCGACGAGCAGGATCCCGGTCAGGTATCGCGCCTGCGCGCCCTCGTGCAGCCCGGCCGCGTCCTTCACGGTGTCTCGGACCATGACCAGCCCCAGTGTGATGGCCGCGAAGGGCAGCAGGCCGAGGATGCGGGGCACCCACAGGACCAGCACGCCGTGCCGTCGCGCCACGTCCTCGGAAAAGGCCCGGCTCCTTTGCTCGCCGAGTTCGGCCCGCAGGTAGGGGGCGAGCAGCCAGGTCGGGTCGCGCAGCGTGCGGCGCGCCGCGTAGTGGATCGGAAAGGCCCAGACGACGAACACCGCCGCGAAGAACAGCGTCCAGTAGAGCACCGCCATGCCCGGGCTGGTGTTCCACGACGTGTCGGACAGCAGGTTCTGGGCCTGCACGAGCGTGCCGAAGAGCCACAACCCGAGAACCGCGCTCGCCACCGGGACGCGGCACGCCCACAGGATGCGGAACAGCCAGGCGAAGCCCGACCAGATCGCCGCGAGCGTCCTCACCGGGCGGCTTCCCGGCTCATGGCCGCGGCCCGGGGTGCGGCGTGCCAGATCGCGTCGTGGTTGAGGTGGGCCTCGGTCAGGCCGTCGCGGAAATAACGCTCGTAATAGGCGAGGTCGGGGTGGTGGACCTGGAGCCACACGCCGGGCACGTGGATCGCGTCGACGTGGGCCGGGAAGCGCCCGTGCGTGGCGTGGATGTATTCGCAAACGTCGCGGACGCAGTCGACCACGTCGGCGCCGTAGGGGCTGGCCTCCTCCAGGTAGCGCTCGCCGAAGTTTCCCCGGTAGATGCGGTCGAAGGTGGCGGGATCGTCGTAGGTGCCGCCGGGGCCGAACTTGGCCTGCACGACGGCGTCCACGGCGGCCGACATGTCCGGGTAGTAGGGCGGGCACTTGGCCTGGATCAGGGTCTCGGCCCCGACCTTGAGGCCCACGGGGTGGGCGCGGAGGTTGGCGTATTTCGGCAGGGGCACCTGCCAGCGCAGGACATCCAGCAGCCGGAACGGGGGCGTCACGAAGTCGAAGCCGAGCATGGGGCCGTATCGGCCGACGTATTTGGGGTCGCCCAGCAGGATCGGCGGGCTGAGGCTCGCGTGGATCCAGGCGCCCAGGCCCATGGCTTCGGCGGTCAGGAAGACGTTCTGCAGCAGCAGGTCGGCCTCGATCTGCGTCCGCAGCATGCCGACCACGCCGAGCGGCACCTTGATGTCCTTGTTGAGGAAGCCCTTGCGGACCCACTTGGCCACGCCGGCCGGGCGGTAGAAGTTGCGGTCGTCGACCAGGGTCGGCCGGTCGCCGTCGGGCTGCGTCAGCAGGTACATGAGCCCGTTGATGTACTGGTGGGACAGGTCCACCACGGGAAACAGGATCGTGCTGCCCGGCTGGTTGGACAGGAACCTGTTGGAATCTAGGTAGGCCGGAAAGCCGCGGTCGCCCGCAACGTCGATCCGGCGGTCGGACACGCGGACCTTGGCGGCCTCGGCCCGGGCCAGGAGATTGTCCTCGGTCAGGGGGGCGGGATCGGACGGCAGGCGGCGCAGGTAGTAGGTGCCGGTGTCGTTGATGAGGAAGAAGTGCGTTCCTTGCGCGTTGTCGGGACTGCCGGCCGTGCGCCCGTCCATGGTGAGGTTGGGCTTGGCCATGATCATGGCGCCCGTCGCGGGGTCCTGGAACGGGCGGTCCGGCATGGTCAGCCCGGTATGGCCCGTGGCGGCGATCAGCACCGCCTCTTCCAGCGGCCCGAGGGGCTCGGGCGCTTGCGTCGACTGGTAGGACATCGACCCGGCCTTGACGAGCTTGACGCCGCGCGCGACCCGGTGGGTCCGCCGCCGCCACATCGTGTCCCACAGGGGCCGGCGCAGGAGGTCGGCGAGGCCGCCGCCCGCTGCGGCTCGCGCGTCGGGCGTCACGCGGCTTGGCTCCCGGCGCCGACGTCGCGCCAGGGCGCGAAGCCGTTGGTGACGCCGTGCAGCGCCGGCCCGAGTTCGGGGAAGTGGCGGCGCAGCATGCCCACGAGGCTGGTGTTGTTGACCCAGGCGATCCCGGCCTCCGTGTAGACCTCCGGGGTGAAGTCCCGGGCGATGAACCGGTCGCTCTTCAGGCGGCGCGACGCCATCAGGATGAACACCCGGAAGGCCGTGTCGCTGAAACCGAAGCCGGGCGGGGGCGGCTCGCAGAACAGCCCGACCATCAGGTCGAGCCGGTCGACGTTGTCGCGCTCCCCGGTCCGCCCGTAGATCCGGCGGAGCTCCTCGGGCAGGCCGGGGTGCAGTGGGTTGGCGAGGTCGTCGAAGCTCCGGATGGGGGGCTTGTGCATGAGTTCGAGGAAGCGGTTGTAGCGCGGCACGCCGCGCTCGCGGTCCCGCAGGATGTCGATCGTGGCGAGGTCGACCACCTCGCCGTCGGGCCGCGTCAGCTCGCGCAGGAACGCGGGGTAGTTGTGGATCGTGATGGCGCCGGGGTTGGCGCGCCCGAACGAGTAGAGCACGTCCGCAAAGTCCCAGCCCGCGTCCTTGAACACCGCGAGCTGGTCGAGGTTGCCCACCACGCCGTCGTGGTTCGCCACCGTGGTGATCAGGCGGCCGTCCCGCGCCGAGCGGACCGGCAGGTCGTCACGCAGCAGCGGGTGCAGGCGGTAGACCGACACGAACTCCTCCGTCAGGCAGTAGTCCGCGCCGCTGTGGTCGACCCCCGACAGGGGAATGCCCGCGAAGGCCTCGTTCTCGCTGATCCGGCCGACCGCGCGGTAGACCCGCTCGGTCTCCAAGCCCCACCAGTTCGCGGGCATGCCGATCTGCAGGGCGGGATGGGCCAGGATGGCGGGCGTCCACTCGACCGTGTGGATCTTGGCCATCAGGGCGGAGTTCACCATGCGGGCCGTGTGGAAGAGCTGGTCGCCGTCCCAATCTGGGTTGTGGAGCTTGAGCTCGTCGCAGATGGCGTTGTGCTCGCGGGCGAACAGCGTGTGGAGCAGGCTCAGGCCCGCCCACCAGTTGCCCGCGAAGCCGGTGAGCGCGGAATGCAGGTGGCTCGGGTCCAGCATCAGCCCGTCGCGGTCGAGGAACAGCTTGCCGTCCGGCACCGTGTCGCCGGTGGCGACGAAGTGCCCGTCCTCGGACCGGTACTGCGCGCGCAGCCGCTGCGTCGTTTCGTGGTTGCTGCCGTAGATCTGCGACGCGTCCCACCAGTGCGACTCGGCATTGGCGTAGGTCGGGGGATGGCGGAGCCGGCCGCCGTTCTCGGCGCGCTCCCGGTCGTAGTCGCGGGTGGGGTCGGGCCGGGTCGCGCGGACCCGCATGGGGCAGCCGTGCCGCTCCCCCCAGGGATCGCCGGCCGCCACCGGAATCGCGAAGGTGCGCTCCTCGATCGGCTCGCCGTGGTTGAACCAGTCGTGGGTCTCGAACTGGATCCAGGCCGCCGCGAGGTAGTTCAGCGAGGGCGCGGGAATGAAGGTGCGCCTGGCGAGGAGCTCGTTGCTGACGAGGCGCGGGCTCGGCGTCAGCAGCGCGGGCTCCGGCTCGGGGAAGGCCTGGTCGAGCGGGACGTTGCGGCCGAAGCGGGCCCCGGGATTGCTCCTGGTGAAGAACATGCTGCCCGCGTCGGTCAGCGATGGATCGCTGGCGCTGCCCATCGCGGGCTTGGCGAGGTCGTTGTAGAACCCGTCGAGGTTGCGGCGCACGAGGTCGGCGGGCGCGAAGGCGGGGATCATGGCCAGGCCCGCCGCATTGGTGACCGGGATGCCCGACGTGTCGTGCAGGTTGAACTCCCGCAGGACGACGCGCAGCGCGCCGAGGTTGAACACCGCCCCCCAGGTCGGCAGGCGGTACCAGGGGACGAGACGGTTGATCGCCACGAAGGTGAACTTGTACAGGTGGCCGGCCGCGGCGGTCGGGTCGAACGGGTAGACCACCACGCGGTACAGCACGGAAGCGACCGTCGCCAGCAGCAGCGCGATGCCGGCGGCGCGCACGGTGGCGTGGCTGGACAGCACGATCGACGAGCCCAGGGCCGCGACGAACAGCACCGCGTGCAGCAGCCCGCGCTGGATCTGGACCCAGGGCGGCCGGAAGCCGATCATCCAGGCGAGCGCCACGTCGGCGGTCCACCAGAGCGAGATCAGGGTGTCGCCGACCGGATGCGTGACCCGCGGCGGCACGGCGGTGTCGTGGAAGATCCACCGCACGCCGCCGAGCACGCGGTCGATCCCGAAGGCGAGGTGGATCGCGAAGGCCAGCCAGCCGGCGGTCCAGAACATCAGCCAGACCGGCCCCGGGCCGCCCGGCCGCCGCACCACGAAGGCCGCGGTGGCGGGGATCAGCATCAGGATCGACACCAGAATGGCGTAGACGGTCATGAAATACGCGAAGGTCGGGTCGCTCGTCCCCTTCAGGGGATTGCCGATCGGCAGAGGCAGGTTCGCGGCCTTGAGCCGGGCCATCTGGGCGGCCTCGATCCCGGCCGCCCAGGCGGCGAGCGCCATCAGGGCCGCGAACAGGAGGACGATGCTGACGGCGAGGCGCTGGCTGGGCATGGCGGACCCCTGGAGCGGAACGTGATCAAAGCCGGTGAGCGTCGGCAGGATCTGCCGTCGGAATGCGAAACTTGAATACGACGCGCCGGCCGTGATGCGGCTCGGCGTTGGCGCACGACCTCGAAACGAGGAGGGAAGGACGATCCCTGGGCGCCGGACAACCGCGCCATCGAAATCCGACCGAACGGGCCTGTCAATCGGCAATCAGGGCGGGGGAAGGGTCAGGTCCGGCCCGTGTGCCGGTTCGCGGGGCTCGACGGGGTGGGCCGCGTAGCCGGCATCGCTCGGCTGCTCGGTGTCGGGGACGCAGTGCGCCAGCGTGAGGGCCCGGGAGCGCGCGGTTGAAGCCGCCCCTCGCCGGGCCGTGGAGCGCAGGCAGATGCGCAGCACCGGGAGGATCTCCTCGACCGAGCGGACCACGGTGCAGGAAAGGCGGTCTCGGCTCACGAAGCCCTTGTCCCTCATGCGATCCACGAGGCGCAGGAACGGCTGCCAGAATCCGTCGAGATCGACGACGATCACCGGCTTGCCGGGCCGACCGGGCTCGGAGCCGGCCAGGTAGCCGATCAGCTCGCCCAGGGCGTCGAACCCGCCGGGCAGCACCACGACCGCGTCCGCTTCATCTGCCGTCACCCATGGCCGGACGTCGCAGGCTCGGCCGACCGTCGGAGCGTCGCGCGCGTCCGGCGCCGTGCCGTGCGGGAGCGCGGCCGTCAGCGTGCCGCCCGCATCGAGGACGGCCCCCGCGGCGCTCGCCGCCAAGCCTCCCGCGCCGCCGCCGTGGACGAGGCCGATGCCCGCCCGCGCCAGATCCGTTCCCAAGCGAACCGCGGCGGCCCTGTGCGCCGGGTCGTGCCCCGCCGAGGTTCCGCATGCGAGGTAAACCCGCGGCGTTCCGCCGGCCGGGGCCGGGCTTATCGGGGCGGCGGGGCGGACCGGCTCCGCCAAGGCGAGTCGACTGTCCGGCATGGCGGCGTTCCTCCCAGGTTGAAGAAGCGGCAAGGCTGCGGGGCGCCTCAGAAGGTCGCTCGCGCGAGCCGGACGCCCATGACGAGGGCGGCCCCGGCCAGCAGCAGCCCGGATGCGGCGTCGAAGGCCCGCGTGGCCCGTTCGTGCCGCATCAACGACGCGAAGGCACTCCCGCCGTAAGCGTAGCCGTAGCAGCACAGGCCGGCCATGATGAGGTCGGCGCCGGCGAACTCGGCACGCGAACTTGCGGCCGGGAACGTTGCGCAGAAGGAGGCCGGAACCAGAAGGCGCTCGAGGTAGGTGAGCGGGTTGCACCACACCACCGTCAGGGCGCGGCGGATGCAATCGGTCCGGCTTTCCCGGACCCGGATCGTCAGGGCCGAGCCGGCCGACCCTTTCGTCGCGGCCAGAAGGGCCAGAAGCGAGAACAGTCCCAGGGCCCCCAGGCCCATCCACGAGAGCAGCAGGCGGAGCACGGGCGGCACGAGGTCGATCTCGTCCGCGATCCCGTAGGCCACGGCGATCAGGATGAGATCGGTCGTCCAAACGGTTGTCGCGAGGGTGGCGACGTGCCCGCGCCGCAGACCCTCGCGCATCAGCATCATGTTGGTGGGTCCGACCGACAGGATCGAGGCCGCGCCGATCACGATGCCCGAACCGAAAGCCGTGCTGACGCCGAACACCGACAAGGTCGCCTCCCTCGTGGGAACCGTCCGATGCGGCGGGGACGCGGGGCCAAAACACCGCTGATCACGTCGACATCGGCTTGGTTTTCATGAAAGGTAGAAGGTGAGCGTTGGAGCCGGCGTTGGAGGCAGCGTGGAATCCATCGGGGAAATGACCGGCCCGGCGGTGCCGGAAGGTGCCGTGATCGGCTTCAAGGCCGGTCGCCTGGCTGTGAACCTGCTCGGGCCGCTCCGGGTGGAGCGCGGCGGCGAGGCCGTGCCGTCGCCGCCCTCCCGCAAGGTACGGGCGCTCCTGGCCTATCTCCTGATGGCGCCCCGCCCGCTGCACCGGTCGAAGCTGTGCGAGATGTTCTGGGACGTGCCGAACGACCCGCGGGGCGAACTCCGCTGGTGCTTGTCGAAGATCAGGGGCCTGATCGACACGGCCGGCGAGAAGCGGCTGCTGGCCGGCAAGGACTGGGTGTCGATCGATCGCGACGACGTCGACATCGACGCGCTGACCATCGACCGGACCGTCGAGGCCGTCCTGGCCGACGCCGACCCTGAGCGGATGCGCCGGCTCGCGACCGTCTTCGCCGGCGAGTTCCTGGAAGGGCTCGATGCCGAGCGCATGCCGCTGTTCGAGGCCTGGCTCGCCGACCAGCGCGAGCGGTTCCGCGGACTGCACGCCCGGTTGCTGGCCCGTTGCGCCGCCTCGTGTGCGCCCCACTCCGACGATCACCTGCGTTGGCTCCGCTCCTGCGCGGCCTTGCGGCCCTACGACCTCGCGGCGCAGAGCGAGATTCTCGGTTGCCTCGCGGTGCGCGGCGACCTGGCGGAGGGTGAGGCGCATCTGGTCACCGCGACCCACCTGTTCGAGAGCGGCGGGTTGAACCCGCTCGGCTTGAAGAGCGCGTGGCGGCGGGCCAGGGCCGCGGGGCTTGCCGCGACGGCACCCCTGCCCGCCGGCCCCGGAGACGGCGGCTTCGGGCATCCGCCTCTTCACGCCCTGGTGGCGGAAAGCTTCGCGTCGAGGCCGATCGGCTCGGTGGCCGAGAGTCCGGGAAGCACCGGCATCGACCTCGCTCCGGCCGGATCGCTTCCTGGATCTGAGGCCCGCCGCGCCCGGCCGGCCATCGCGGTGCTGCCTTTCGCCAACCACGCCGCAGCGCTCGGAAGCGACAGGGCCGCGACCGTCGCGGACGGCCTGCTCCGCGACATCGTCCGCAACCTCGCCCGCTGCCGGACCATCGCGGTGATCGCGGCGAGTTCGGCCAAGGTGCTGGCCGGGTCGCATCCCGACCCGGTCGAGGCGGGCCGCCTGGTCGGCGTCGCCTACGTGTGCGCCGGCATGCTGAGCGCCTCGGGCCACGGCGTCCGGCTCGACATCGAGCTGATCGCGGTCGCCGAAGGCCGGGTGCTGCGCTCCGAGCGCTACGACGTCGGCCTGGGTGATATGGAGGCGGTCGGCGTCGACGTGGCGACCGAGGCGGCCCGGCTCATGGCGAGCGAGATCGAGTTCGCCGAGCGCAGCAAGGCCGCCATGCGTCCGGCCGCGGACCTCGACGCCTGGGAAGCCTACCACCGCGGCATGTGGCACCTGCACCGGCTCAACCGCGACGACAACGCGCTGGCGCTCGCGTTCTTCGGCGCCTCGGTCCGGCAGGACGCGACTTTTGCCCGCGCCCACGCGGGCCTGTCCTTCGCGCATTGGCTCGCCGCCCTCATGTTCGGCGCCCAGGCGCGGGACGACGACGCCCGCCGGGCGCTGGACGCGGCGAGCGCCGGCGTGAGGGCCGACCCGTTCGACCCGTCGGCGCATGGCGCGCTCGGGCGCGCGTTCTGGATGGACGGCGCCATCGGCGAGGCGGTCGACGCCCTGGAAACCGCGACCGCGCTCAGCCCGAACTACGCCTGCGGCCACTATTCGCTCGGGATCGTCCAGGCCTTCTCGGGCGATCCCGCCAAGGCCATCGTGGCCACCGACCAGGCCCGGCAGCTGTCGCCCTTCGATCCGTTTCTGGGCGCCATGCACGCGTCTCGCGCGGTGGCGCTGCTGCGGATCGGGCGCACCGAGGAAGCGGCCGCGTGGGGTCTGCGCGCGGCGCGGACCGCTCAGGCCCACCCCCACGTCGTGCTGGTCGCGGCCGTGTGCGCCGCGAGCGCCGGCCGGTCCGACCAGGCCCGCCTGCTGCTCGGCCAGGTCGCGACCGCCGGCGTCGACGCGCATGCGTTCGTGCACATGCTGCAGCGGAGCGGCGTCGACCCCACGCTCCTGACCGCGATCGCCAGGATGCAGGGCGCCCGGTGACGTCGATCCCGACTCCGTGGCTCGACGTCGCGGTCGAGCCACGGCGTCGGGGCGCTCGGCGGTGCGATCGCCCGAAACCCGCTCACTTGAGGGCCGGGGTTGCCGTCGAGCGGTTCGAGGGCGGAGGCTGGCCGATCAATGCTCCATATCGCGGCACCGGAGCGCCGCCGCGGCGTGAAACCTGCGTTTCCAACAGCGAAAGGACCGCGCATGACGGCATCCGGGCCCGCGATACAGGGCGTGATCTCCGACCTTGACGGCGTCGTTTACCGGGGCGAGGGGCCCATCGACGACGCCGTGGAGGCGTTCCGGCGCTGGGCCCGGGCCGGCATCCCGTACTGTTTCGTGACCAACAACGCCACGCGCTCGCCCGAGGCCTTCGCCGAGAAGCTGACGCGCCTGGGCGTGCAAACCTCGGCCGCCCAGGTCGTGACCTCCCCGGTCGCCACCGCCGACGCCTTGCGCGCGCGCTGGCCCGGCGGGGGCCTGGTCTTCGTGCTCGGTGCCCCGGCGCTCGCGGCAGCCTTGACGGAGGCCGGATTTACGGTGACGGACCGCGACCCGCAGGCCGTCGTGGTCGGGCTCGACCGTGACCTCACCTACGCGCGCCTCGCGACCGCGGTGCACGCCGTCCACGCGGGCGCCGTGCTGGTCGCCACCAACGCCGACCCCCGCCTGCCGGTCGAGGGCGGCGGCTTCGACCCCGGCGCGGGAAGCATCCTGGCCGCGGTCGCGACCGCGACCGGCGTCAAGCCGATCGTGGTGGGCAAGCCGGAGCCGCGCATGATCGAGATGGCGCTCGCGCGGCTCGGCACCCCGAAGGACGGCACGGTGATGATCGGCGACCAGGTCTCGACCGACATCCTGGCCGGCCAGCGCGCCGGGCTGCGCTCGATCCTGGTCACCACCGGGGTTCCGCGCGACGACACGGCCGTGCCCGACAGGGTGGTCGACAGCCTGCTGGAGCTCTGGCCGGCGACGGGCCGGGAAGAAGCCTAGAAATCCGATGGACTGAGGCCGGCGAAAGCCCTAACGACGCTGCTCGTCGATCGAACAGGAGAGCCGAGCCATGCCGAACCCCGCCGCCCCGATGACGCGCCGGGCCGCCGCGATCGGCGTCGCGATCCTGGCGCTGGTGATCGGCGCCCCATCGGGTCGGGCCGAGCCCACGGGCGAACCGGTCACGATCGGGGTCAGCGGCCCGCTCACCGGACCCAACGCCCAGTACGGCGCGCAATGGAAGAAGGGTTTCGATCTCGCGCTCGGCGAGATCAACGGGGCGGGCGGCATCAAGGGGCATCCGCTGGCCTACCAGTTCGAGGACAGCCAGTCGGACCCGCGCCAGTCGGTCGCGATCGCGCAGAAGTTCGTCAGCGATCCCAAGATCGTCGTCGAGGCGGGCGACTTTTCGAGCACCGCGTCGATGGCGGCGTCGCCCATCTACCAGCGCGCCGGCCTCGTCCAGTTCGGCTTCACCAACTCGCACCCAAACTTCACCAAGGGCGGCGACTACATGTGGAGCAACTCGCTGGCCCAGACCGACGAAACGCCGCGGCTCGCCCGATATGCGGCGTCGCTCGGCCTGCGCAAGGTCGCGGTGCTGCACCTCAACACCGACTGGGGCCGCACCAGCGAGAAGATCTTCGTTGAGACCGCCAAGTCGCTGGGCCTGGAGGTGGTCGCTTCCGAAGGCTACCAGCCCGACGAGCAGGATTTCCGCTCGACCCTGGTGCGCGTGCGGGACGCCAAGCCCGACGGCATCGTGCTGATC
This sequence comes from uncultured Lichenihabitans sp., assembly GCA_964243125.1. Lineage (GTDB taxonomy): Bacteria > Pseudomonadota > Alphaproteobacteria > Rhizobiales > Beijerinckiaceae > Lichenihabitans. Next base: position 12,992 of record CAXTEP010000061.1, read on the forward strand.
TCCTACTACTCTGACGGGGCCCTCATCGCCCGGCAGGTCCGTTCGGTCGGCCTCAAGGAGCCCATCGTGGCCATCGGCTCGGTTTACTCGCCGAAGTTCATCGAACTCGGCGGCAAGGACGTCGAGGGCGTCTACACGGAGTCGACCTTCTTTCCCGGCGACAGCCGCCCGGACGTCAAGGCCTTCGTGGACAAGTTCAAGGCGAAGTACGACGAGGAGCCCGACGAGTTCAACGCCGACGCCTACGACACGATGATCCTGCTCGCGGCCGTGATGAACAAGTACGGGACCGACCGCAAGGCGATCCGCGACGGCCTGGGCGACATCAAGGACGTGCCCAGCGTCATCTTCGGCAAGGCGAGCTTCGATCCGCAGACCCGCCGCGTCGCGGGCGG
>CAXTEP010000061.1:13486-16470 GCA_964243125.1 uncultured Lichenihabitans sp.
GGCGCCTACGTGGGCTGGGCGTGCATCACCTATCTTCGCGCTCCCTTGCCGGTGACGATGCTGGTCGTGGTGGCGGCCTGCGGGCTGCTCGGCGTCGCGATCGAGCGCGTCGGGCTGCGGCCGCTGCAGGGCAAGGCGCGCATCGCGCCCCTGCTCGCCACGATCGGCATCAGCTTCGTCCTTGACCAGCTCGTGCAGCTCGTCGGGCGGCCCGAGCCCCGCGCCCTGCCGAGCAACCTGCCCGACTGGCGGATCCCCGTCGGCGGCGGCTCGATCGGCGCGCTCGACCTGCTGATCGCCGCCGTGGGCCTCGCGAGCGCCGCGGTCCTGTTCGTGTTCCTGCGCTACACCAGGCTCGGCTGGGCCGTGCGGGCGACCGCCCAGGACCGCGACGCCGCCCTGCAGATGGGCGTCGACACCGATCGGGTGAACGCGACCGTGTTCGGGGTCGCGTCCGCGCTCGGCGGCCTGAGCGGCCTGCTGGTCGGCATGTACTACAACCACATCGATCCCGGCATGAGCTTCAACGCCACCCTCAAGGGCGTGGTCGCCACCGTCATGGGCGGGGTCGGCAGCGTGCCCGGGGCGATCCTGGGGAGCCTCGTGCTGGGCCTCGTCGAGAGCTACGGCATCGCGCTGTTCGGCACCACCTATCGCAACCTGTTCGCCTTCGTGCTGCTGATCGCGGTGCTGGTGTGGCGCCCGCAGGGGCTGTTCGGCCGCCGCGGGGTCGCGAGCGAGCCCCTGACCGGCACCTTCCTGGCGCCGAGCCGGCCCGTCCGCGTGCCCCCCGCCGTGCTCTGGGCCGCGGCGCTGGCCGCCGTCGCGCTGCCGCTCGTCACCGCCGCGCCCTATCTCCTGCAGACTCTCACAAACGCCTGGCTCGCCGCAGCCCTGGCGCTCAGCCTGACCCTGATGGCCGGAACGGCCGGGCAGGTATCGCTCGGGCAGGCGGCCCTGCTCGCCATCGGGGCCTACGCGTCGGCGCTGCTCGCCATGGACCTCGGCTGGCCGACGCTCGTCACCGTGCCGCTGGCGGGCCTGCTCACGGGCGCGATCGGCACCGCGCTGGTGTTCCCGGCCTTCCGGCTGCGCGGTCCCTACGTCGCGATCGCGACCCTGGCGATCGGCGAGGTCGTGGGCCTCGTGATCCTCAACTGGGAAAGCCTGACGGGGGGCGCGCTCGGCCTGACCGGGATCCCGCCGCTGTCGCTGGCCGGCCACGACCTTTACGCGCCCGCAGCCGTCTACTGGCTCACGCTGAGCATGACGGTCGTGCTGGCGCTGCTGCAGGTCCGGCTGCTCGGCTCCCATTTCGGGCGCACCCTGCGGGCCATCCGCGACGACGACGTGGCGGCGCGTTCCTACGGCATCAGCCTCAACCGCTACAAGGGCCTCGCCTTCGCGTTCGGCGGCTTCGGGGCCGGCGTGAGCGGCGCCATCACGGCCCACCTGTATTCCTACGTCAACTTCGAAACCTTCAACGCCCAGCTGTCCCTGCTGGCCCTCACCATGGTGATCCTGGGGGGCTTGGGGAACGTTCTGGGCGCGGTCGTGGGCGCGGTCGCGCTCGTGGGCCTGCCGGAGCTGTTCCGCGTGACCGCCGAATACCGCGTCCTGATCTACGGGCTGGCCCTGCTGGTGCTGATCCGGTTCCGCCCCCAGGGCCTGCTGGGGGCCGTCTGACGGTGGCCGACATCCTCGCGGTCGCGGGTCTCACCAAGCGCTTCGGCGGCCTCACGGCCGTGTCCGACATGCACCTGCGCGTGGGTCCGGGCGAACTCGTGGGCGTCATCGGCCCCAACGGCGCCGGCAAGACGACGCTGTTCAACATCCTGAGCGGCCACGACCGGCCCGACGCGGGGTCGGTGACCTTCGAGGGGCGGCCGGTGGCGGGGCTGTCCCCCGAGCGGCTCGCGGGTCTCGGGGTCGCCCGCACGTTCCAGAACGGCCGCGTGTTCGGCAATCTCAGCGTCGAGGACAACGTGCTGATCGGCGCCCACACGCGGCTCGCGGCGGTCCGCCCCCGCGTGCCGGTGATCGGCCCCGTGCTCGAACTGCTGCTCGCGCTGGTCCGCCCGCCGTCCGTCGCGGCGGAGGAGCGCCGGCTGCGGGCCGAGGTGCGCGACATCCTGGCGCAGTTCGGCGACCGGCTGCTGCCGCGCCTCGACCAGGCCGCGCATGGCCTGTCCTACGCCAACCGACGGCGACTCGAAATCGCCCGCGCCCTGGCGCTCCGGCCGCGGCTGCTGCTGCTCGACGAGCCGACCGCCGGCATGAACGGGACCGAGACCGCCGAGATGCAGGTCCTCATCGGCGCCCTGAAGGCGCGCGGGCTGCCGATCCTGCTCATCGAGCACAAGCTCGACATGGTGATGGCCCTGTCGGACCGCGTGGTCGTGATGGACAACGGCAGCACCATCGCCGAGGGCCTGCCCGCGGCCGTGCGCCGGGACCCGAAGGTGATCGAGGCCTACCTCGGCCACCGCCGCCTCGCGCCGACCGAGGCCGAGACTCTGCTCCGGACGGTGGCCTGAGGTGGCAGACCTCCTGCGCGTCGCCGGCATCGAGACCTTCTACGGGGCCGTGCAGGTCCATTTCGGGCTGGACCTCGCCGTGGGAGCGGGCGAGATCGTGTGCCTGCTCGGCGGCAACGCGAGCGGCAAGTCGACCACCATGAAGGTGATCCTCGGCCTCGTGCGGCCCCGCGCCGGCACCGTCACCTTCGACGGGCGGGACATCACCGGGTTGCCCACGCCCGCCATCGTCCGGCGCGGCATCGGCTCGGTCCCGGAAGCGCGGCGGCTGTTCCCCGACATGACCGTGCGCGAGAACCTCCTGATGGGTGCCTACGTGCGCTCCGACCGGGCCGCGGTCGCGGCCGACCTCGGCCGCATGCTGGAGCAGTTCCCAAGGATTGGGGAACGGCTCGGCCAGCGTGCCGGCACGCTGTCGGGCGGCGAGCAGCAGATGGTCGCCATGGC
>CAXTEP010000062.1:0-1717 GCA_964243125.1 uncultured Lichenihabitans sp.
TCGGCCAAGAGCGGCTACGTGCGGGAGGATTTCACCATCGCCCTGGCCGAAAAGGCGGGCTTCCGGCTCGAAACCTCGTCCGAGATCAACGCCAACCCGAAGGACACCAAGGACTATCCGGCGGGCGTATGGACCCTGCCGCCCACCTACCGGCTCAAGGACCAGGACCGCGCCCGCTACGCCGCCATCGGCGAAAGCGACCGGTTCCTGCTGAGGTTCGTCAAGCCGTCGGGCTCGTGAGCCGGGATTTCTGGTCCGGCTCCGAAACCTTGCGCGTTGCCGGACCCCACGACTGTGGACAACAAGGCCGACATTCCTGCGCTGCGACGCAACAGCCTCTTGCGCAAACCCGTTTCCCGCGTATCATCTGCTTATCGTCAACGTAGCGAAAGGAGGTGATCCAGTGTCTCATTGTTTCATGCTTGGGCATCGGATTGAAGCCGTGACTACTCCCACCAAGGTCGGGGTGGCCTGATCGCTGACGTTCGACAACCGAGCCGAACAATGTCGAGGGGCCGCCCACCGGGCGGCCCCTTTTCATGTGCGGTCGCGCGCGGCGGGATGCTTTGCCTCGCTGCCCCGGCCCCGCTACACAGGACCTGACCCGCGCGGGCCTCGTCCGCGGCCCCGGCCAGGCGCCTCATGACCGAGCAGAGCCCCACCGAAACCCTGAACCTTCTCCGGGCCGAGATCGACCGGATCGACGCCGCCATGCACGGCCTGCTGATCGAGCGCGGCGGCATCATCGAGGAGCTGATCGCCGTCAAGGCGCGCCAGGGCGGCGGGTCGGCGTTCAGGCCCGGCCGCGAGGCCGAGATGATGCGGCGCATCGCCGAACGTCACCGCGGCCCGCTGCCGCTCGACACGGTCGAGAGCATCTGGCGGGTCATCATCGCGACCTTCACCTACGTGCAGGCTCGCTACGCGGTTCATGCCGACACCGGCACGGGCGACGCGGCCGTGCGGGACAGCGCGCGGTTCCATTTCGGCTTCACGGTGCCGCTGCACCCTCATGCGGCCGCCGCAAGCGTCGTCGACGCCGTGGCCCGGGCCGAGGGCGACCTCGGGCTGGTGCCGGTCGCGGCGGCGTCGCCGGCCGCGGGCACGCCCTGGTGGACGGCGCTGGCGGCCGAACGCGCCCCCAAGATCATCGCCCGCCTGCCCTTCGTGGAGCGCGACGACCACCCCGCGGGCCTGCCGGTCTTCGTGCTGGCGCGGCCGACCGCGGCGGCGGCGGTCCGCGACGTGGTGCTCTACGCCACCGCGGGCCTGCCCGCGGAATGGATCGAGGACCGGGGCGGGGCCGTGATCGCGGCCGGCCCGGGCCCGTGGCCCGACGTCTGCCGCCTCGTGGCGATCGGGGAGCCCGACGCGCCCCGGTTCCTCGACGCGGCCGGACGCCGGCCGGACGCGGCCCCGATCCACGAGGTCGGCAGCCACGCGGCTCGATTCACCCTCGACCGCTCGCCGCAGACCCCCATCCCCTGAACCCGCCGGATCCCGTTCCCATGTCCGCTCAGCTCGCTCCAGCCGGCCCCGTGCCGCTGCCCCACGTCCTCGCCATCGACGCCTACGTGCCGGGCCGCAGCAAGGGCACGGGACCGGGCCGCACCTTCAAGCTTTCGGCCAACGAGACGCCGCTCGGCGCCTCGCCCTCGGCGGTCGAGGCCTACCGGCGGGGCGCCGACCTGCTGCACGACTACCCCGACGGGCGCGC
>CAXTEP010000062.1:1817-4811 GCA_964243125.1 uncultured Lichenihabitans sp.
CCCGCCGTGCTGCTGGTGCTGGACGCCGCCTACGCCGAATACGCGCGGGCCAACGACTATTCTTCCGGCCTGGAGCTCGCGGCGTCTCACGGCAACGTCGTGATGACCCGCACCTTCTCGAAGATCCACGGCCTCGCGGCCCTGCGGCTCGGCTGGTGCTACGGCCCGGCGTCCGTGTGCGACGCCTTGAACCGCATCCGCGGGCCCTTCAACGTCAACGCCGCCGCCATCGAGGCCGGGGTCGCGGCGGTCCGCGACACCGGTCACGTCGAACGCGCCGTGGCCCACAACGACCGCTGGCTCGGCTGGCTGACCGCGGAACTGCGGGCGCTCGGCCTCGCGGTCACGCCGAGCGCCGGGAACTTCCTGCTGCTGCACTTCCCCCCCGAACCGGGCCGGAACGCCGCCGCGGCCGACGACTTCCTGTGCGGGCGCGGGCTGATCCTGCGGGGCGTCGGAGCCTACGGCCTGCCGGACGCGCTCCGGCTGACGGTCGGGTCCGAGGAGGCGAACCGGCTCGTGGTCGAGGCCCTGCGCGAGTTCACGGGTGCGGCGCGTGGCTGATCGGCCCTTCTCCACCGTCGCGGTCGTCGGCTTGGGGCTGATCGGCTCGTCCATCGCCCGCGCGGCCCGGCATTTCGGCACTGCCGACACCGTGGTGGCGATCGACCACGATCCCGCCGTGTGCCGGCGGGTCGAGGACCTCGGTTTCGCGGACCGGGTCACGGCCGATGCGGCCGCGGGCGTCGCGGGCGCGGACCTCGTGGTCCTCTGCGTGCCGGTCGGCGCCATGGGGGCGGTGGCGGCCGCGATCGGACCGCATCTCGCGCCCGGCGCGGTGGTGAGTGACGTGGGTTCGGTCAAGGCCGCGGTGATCGAGGCGGTGGCGCCGCACCTGCCCGACGGGGTCCATCTCGTGCCCGCCCACCCGGTGGCGGGCACGGAATTCTCCGGGCCGGACGCGGGCTTCGCGGCCCTGTTCGAGAACCGCTGGTGCATCCTGACGCCGCCCGACGGGGCCGACCCGGTGCCGGTGGCGCGGCTCGCCGCCATGTGGCGGGCTTTCGGGTCCAACGTGGAGGCCATGGCGCCCTCCCACCACGACCTCGTGCTCGCCATCACGAGCCACGTGCCCCACCTCATCGCCTACAACATCGTGGGCACGGCCGCGCATCTTGAGGCCGTGACCCAGTCCGAGGTCATGAAGTTCTCGGCCGGCGGCTTCCGCGACTTCACCCGCATCGCGGCTTCCGACCCGACCATGTGGCGCGACGTGTTCCTGCACAACCGGGACGCGGTGCTCGAAATGCTCGGTCGCTTCAACGAGGACCTGGCGGCGCTGCAGCGCCTCGTGCGCGGTGGCGACGGCGACGGCCTCTTCGACCTGTTCACCCGGACGCGCGCGATCCGCAAGGGCATCATCGCGCAAGGCCAGGAAACGCCCGCGGCCGACTTCGGGCGTCGGCGCGACACGCGGGTCGCGAACCCTCAGTAGAGCGGGTCGAGACGCAGCGGCATCCGCACCGGTCCAATCGCCACGTGCCCGTCGGCGAGCACGAGCGGCAGGCGGACCGCGTCCGGGCCCGTGTCGGACGGCGTGGCGCCCCCGCCGAGCAGGCTGCCGATCAGCCCGCCGATGCGGATCCCCGCGATCGGGATGCCGAACCGCTTGGCCAGGGGTTCGAACCCCTGCAGGGCCGTGTCGAGGCGGCCGGCCGCGCGATGGCGGTCGTCGAGCGCCAGCGTGCCGGTCGCTTCCCCGCGGAACGTGCCCCGCGTCAGGGCGAATCGCTCGACGTCGAGTCGGCCGCCGGCGGTTCGCCACGCTTCCAACCGCGCCACGGTGGGCCCCGACAGGAGATCGGCGCGGCGCAGGACGCCCGCGCCTTCCGACCCGAGGGCGTCCGCGTCGCCCGCCAGCGCGTCGAGGGTCGGGGTCGACACGTCGGAAGCCGCGAACGTGAAGGCGGCGTCGCCCGCCCCGGCTTCTGCGGCCGGCTCGACCCGGCCGGACAGGCGGGCGGCCCGGAGATTGAACGGCGCGCGCGCGGGAGCGTCCAGCGTGACGGCCAGCCGGTCGGCTTCCAGCGTGCCGTTTCGGGGCGTGAGCGGCAAAGGTCCGGCGCTCAGCCGCAGCGCATCCCAGGACACGATCAGGTGAAACGCGTCGTCCTCGGCCCGCAGGTGAAGCGGACCGGTCAGGTCCACCGCCACGGTGCGCGGCGCCCCCAGGCCGACCCCGGCCCGCAGGGCTTCGACGCTGCCGGTCGCGATCCGGCCCGCGACCTCGCCGCGAAACACGGGCTTGCTGCAGCGGAGCCGCACCGCAACAGGATAGCCTTCGACCCGCCGATCCGGGCAGGTCCATTGGCGCCCCTGCGCGGCTTCGCGCCCGATCCAACCATCCAGCGCCACCGCGGCGCGCCCGGCCGCGAGCCACCACAGGCCCGACCAGAGCACCGCGGCGAGCAGGACCGCGGCCGCGACGTGAAGGAAGCGCCGCGAACCGGGCCGTGCCGGGGAGTCATGTGGGATTTGCGCCATGGTATCCTGCCCGCTCCGGAACGCCGTCGCGGCTGGTACGAGCAGGGTGAAGCGAAAACACGGCGGGGGCTGCGCGAATGAATGCGGACGAGGACCTATGGATCTTCGCTTACGGGTCGCTGATGTGGCGGCCCGACTTCGCGTTCGCCGAGCGGTGTAAGGCACGGCTGTCCGGCCACCACCGCAGCCTCTGCATCTCCTCCGAATATTACCGGGGCACGCCGGCCCGGCCGGGCCTCGTGCTCGGGCTGGACCGGGGCGGCTCCTGCCTGGGGGTGGCGTTCCGGATCGCGGCGGTTGACGGCCCCGCCACGCTGGATGCCGTGCGCCGGCGCGAGCTCATCACCGGCGTTTACCGGGAGGTCACGGCCCGGGTGCAACTGACGGATGGGCGCGCACCCCTGGCCGTCACCTACGCGGCCGACCGCGCGCACGGCCAATACGCGGGCA
>CAXTEP010000062.1:4911-6811 GCA_964243125.1 uncultured Lichenihabitans sp.
CGCTCCGCCCCGTCCCCCCGCTGGGCCGCGATCACGACCGCCGACTCCACGTCCGGGAACGCCTCCGACACACCACCGCGGTCGAGGCGAAACACCGAGAACACGTAGCGCCGGCCCGATGCGCCCTGCCAGGCGCGGAACCGGTCGGCCACGCTGCTTCCGGCCAAGCCCGCCAGGGCTTGGTCATGCGCGCCCGAAGCCCGGGCGGCGGAACAGGACCGCCACGCCACCACCTCTCCGAGGCGATCGGTCCGCCTGCGAATCACTTGCATCGAGCCCTGCTCCAAATTCAGAACAGAATTAGAACAGACAAGGATCGGACCGTCAACCAAGGACTCGAGTCTTCCCGAACGGAACCGGTACGTACTGCCGCACTGGGGACAAACGCCATCGCGGCAGTCCGGCCGGCCGGGCCGCCGCGATGGCGCGAAACCTGCTTGATGAAACCCGGAAGGCGGGAACCGCGATTGTCTTGGCGTATGATCCCGGCCACAGAATCGGGATCGCAACGGCACGTTCGGGAAGAACGGCCAAGGGAGGTATGGTCATGGCGCGCGTGGCATTGGTCACCGGAGGCACCCGCGGCATCGGGGCCGCGATCTCGAAAACCTTGAAGGAGACCGGCCACGCGGTCGCGGCCACCTACGCGGGCAACGACGACGCCGCGGCCCGCTTCCGCGACGAGACCGGCATCGCGACCTTCAAGTGGGACGTCGGCCGCTTCGAGGCCTGCGCCGAGGGGATCGCGCGCGTCCAGGGCGAGGTCGGTCCGGTCGACGTCCTGGTCAACAACGCCGGCATCACGCGCGACGGGTTCTTCCACAAGATGACGCTCGACCAGTGGCGCGCCGTCCTGTCCACCAACCTGGACTCGCTGTTCAACATGACCCGGCCGGTGATCGAGGGCATGCGGGCGCGGGGCTGGGGCCGCATCGTCGTGATCTCGTCGATCAACGGGCAGAAGGGGCAGATGGGGCAGGTCAACTACTCGGCCGCCAAGGCGGGCGACCTCGGCTTCGTCAAGGCGCTGGCCCAGGAAAGCGCCGGCCGTGGCATCACCGTGAACGCCATCTGCCCGGGCTACGTGGCGACCGAGATGGTGACGGCGGTCGACCCCGACGTGCTGGCCAAGCGCATCCTGCCGCAGATTCCGGTGGGCCGCCTGGGGAAGCCCGAGGAGGTGGCGCGCGCAGTCGCGTTTCTGGCCTCCGACGACGGCGCCTTCATCACGGGGTCGACGCTCACGATGAACGGCGGCCAGTACATGGCCTGACCCCGCGACCGTTGCGGACGCTCAGTGGCGGAAATGGCGGAGGCCGGTGAACACCATGGCGAGCCCGGCCGCATCGGCGGCCGCGATGACCTCCGCGTCGCGCACCGACCCGCCCGGTTGGATCACCGCCGTGGCGCCCGCCGCGGCGGCCGCCTCGATCCCGTCCGCGAAGGGGAAGAAGGCGTCCGATGCCACCACGGCGCCCCGCGTGAGGGGGGCGTCGAGGCCCGCGGCGCGGGCGGCCTCGGCGGCCTTCCAGGCCGCGATGCGGGCCGCGTCGACGCGGCTCATCTGCCCGGCCCCGACCCCCACGGTGGCCCCCTCCCTGGCGTAGACGATCGCGTTGGACTTCACGTGCTTGCAGACCCGGAACGCGAAAGCGAGGTCGCGGCGCTCCGCTTCCGTCGGGGCGCGACGCGTCACCACGTCGAGGGCGAGGTCGTCGACCACGGCGGCGTCCCGGTCCTGCACCAGAAACCCGCCCGCCACTGTGCGCAGCACCGTGCCCCGCCGGCGCGGATCGGGCAGGCCGTCGGTCAGCAGCAGCCGCAGGTTCTTCCTGGCCGCCACGATCGCCAGCGCCTCGGGGCTGGCGCCGGGCGCCACGATCACCTCGGTGAAGATGCC
>CAXTEP010000062.1:6911-16430 GCA_964243125.1 uncultured Lichenihabitans sp.
CAGGCCCGTGCCCCCCTCCTCCGAGCGGTAGAAGGCGGCGGCCTGGTGCGGGTTCTCGCCGTAGCGCAATGCCTCGACCAGCGTGCCGCCGAGCGCCCGGTAGGTGGGCGGCTCCGGCGCGTCCCGCCCCGCGCCCGCGAGCCAGTTCGAGATCGCCGCGTCGTAGGCGGCCGTGCGCGCGAAGGCCTTCTGGGCGAGGCCGCGCCGGAACATGAGCGTGGTGGCGCCGTCGTGGGCGTCGAGTTCGGCCCCCACCCGGGCGTAGTCGGCCGCGTCCACCACCACCGCGACGTCGCCGTGGTTCTTGGCGGCCGCGCGGATCATGGCGGGCCCGCCGATGTCGATCGTCTCGACGCAGGCCTCGAAGCTGGCCCCGGCAGCCGCCGTGCGCTCGAACGGGTACAGGTTGACCACCAGCAGGTCGATGGGCGCGATGCCGTGCGCCAGCATGGCGGCCTCGTGGGCCGGGTTCTCGCGGATGGCCAGCAGGCCGCCGTGCACCTTGGGGTGCAGGGTCTTCAGGCGCCCGTCCATGAGCTCGGGGAAGCCCGTCAGGTCGGCCACGTCGCGGACCGGCAGGCCGGCGTCCAGGAGCATCTTCCGGGTACCGCCGGTCGACACGAGTTCCACGCCGCGCCGGTGCAGGACGGCGGCGAAATCCGCCAGGCCCGTCTTGTCGGACACGGACAGCAGAGCCCGCTGGAGGGAACGGCGATCGCTGGCCATGCGGGCTCCGGGCGAAAAAGGACGACGCGTCGGGGACCGGCCACGGCCCCGCTGGCCTTCGAGGGGGTATCACGGTTCACGGCGCGCGAGAACGGGGCCTTTGCGAGTTGCCTCAGGGCGCCGGGCCCGGCAGGCGGTCCAGCGACCAAGCTATCTCGCGCGATCCGTCGGTGCGGCCGTGGATGACGAGTTGCTCGGCGCGGCGCGGCCCCTGGACGCCGGGGAAGAAGATGCTTTCCTCGACCGCGACCGGAGCGCCGCCGGCCCGGAACAGCCACGCCTCGCCGCCGGGCAGCAGCAGCGACACCGCCCCGCCGTCGCCCGCCTCGAACGCGACCCGCACGGCCGGGTGGAGATGGAAGCGGATCGCGAACGCGACCGGCTCGCCGCCGCCCAGGTTCGTGGGCACGAGCCGGTCGATGCCGGTCAGGCGATCGCCCCGGCGGTGGAGCGTCAGGGTTCGGGCGTGGATGAAGCCCTGGCGCGCGTAGCCATCGTGCGAGGCTTCCACTGTGAGGCGGTCGACCGCCGTGGTCCGGTGCACCGGCACGGCACGCGGCCCGGCCACCAGGGCGCCTTCCAGGGCGGGGCACCAGGGTACCGCGGCCGCGAACCGGCTCGACGACCTGTCGTCCAGAACCAGGGTCGAATGGGCCGCGGTGAGGCGCGCGGCCCGCCGGCCTTCGGGAGCGCTCGCGTCGGGCGCCCCGCAATTGACGATCAGCCGATGGCCGCCGGCCGAGAACTCGAACGCCAGCGTGCCGGCGTGAGCGGCCCGGGAGAAGGCCGCGGGCGGGGGCGGGCCGGTGTCGCAGATCGCCACCGCGTCATCGGCTTCCAGGCGCTGGTATCCCGTGTGGGGCGCGTTGCCGAGCGGCACCGCGCGAGCGTCGTCGTGGGCCAGAACGGTCGCGAGGCTGTCGGGGTGCGTGACGCCCATGCCGTTGAACAGGGCCAGGGAGCCGTCCGCGTGGCGGAACATGCGCAGGGCCGGCATGATGCGGTCGATGGTGTTGAGCAGCCGCGGCGGCACCTCGGCGCCGCGGGCCGCGTAGGCCTGCCGCAGCGGCAGCAGGTCCATGAGCAGGTCCACCAGTGCCGCGGGATTGCGGCTCGCGGGGCCGCCGTCGGGCAGGATCTGGCGGCCGAGCTCCTCCAGGAACACCGGGGCGGCGCGCTTCAACAGCGACGGCAGGCCCTCGCAGCTCAGCCCGAGTTCGGTCAGCGCCAAGGCCGCCAGCAGCCGCGCCTCGCCGTCCAGGCCGTTGCGGATCCGGCGCTGGAGAAAGACGGCCTGGCGGCCGATGCTCTTCATGAGGGTGCGGTAGAACGCGCCGTCCGCCCCCTGAAGGATCAGGGGCGACTGGCTCAGCCACGACAGCAGGCGGCGTGCCACCACGCCCGGGTCCCAGGCCACCTCGCCGCCCGCGCGCGCCCCGGTCCCGATCCAGTCCTCGACGAGCGCCCGCGCGTTGGCCCGCGCCAGCTGCGTGTCGGCGGCGCGGAGGTGGCGCAGCCAGCCGAAGCCGTGCAGTTCCTCGGCCCAGGGGCGCGACGGCGGCGGCAGGTCGAACGGCGAGCGGCCGTGCGCGTTCACGCTCCTGCCGCCGAACGCGAAATAGCCCGCGTAGATGTCGCTCGCGACCGTGGGGTCGGTGGTCCGGATGTCCTGGGGCGCGATCAGCAGGCGGGTCGGCGTCCGGGTCGGCAGGCTCGACAGCCAGACCACGGGGGTCGCCAGGATCTGCCGGTTGCGGTCCAGCACCGTCCGGGCCGCGAGAACCGCGAGGCCGAGATGGTCCGCCATGGCGGGTCGGTTCAGGGTCGGCTTCCCCCATCCTGAGCGGAACGGCTCGGCTTCGCGCAGGGTCATGGCACCGGGAAGCCTCGCTCCGTCCCGGGACGCCTTCCCGGCGCCGGAACGCGAGGATCGGCGGCCAGCCGATCGAGACCCGCGCGTCCGGACCGGGAACGTGGCACGGCCGGGTTGAGGAAGCCTTAACCATCGGGCCGGACGGAGAACCGCGTCAGCCCGGCTGGAGCACCCCCTTCCGGAGCAGGATGTTGCCGTAAAGCCGCCGCTCGCCCGTGGCCACCACCGCGAAAGCGGCCCGCGCCCGGGCGTAGAAGGCGAAGCGTTCGAGCCTGGCGAGCAGCCCGGCGTCGGTGCCGTGCCGCCCCAGGCAGGCGCGGAACTCGTTGAAGATCGGCTCCTCCCGGTCCGGCTCGCCCACCACCTCCATGACCCAGGCGGGATGCGGCACGAAGGTGTCGAGCGGCAGCACCGACAGCACGGCGTCGAGCACGGCCGTGGCGGCGTGCCCGTCCAGGCGCAGCACGGGGCGGCCGGCGCTCTCGGCCGGATAGTTCGCGTCCACGATCGCGAGGTCGTCGCCGTGCCCCATGGCGCGCAGAACACGCAGGAGATCGGGCGACAGCAGGGGATCGAGGCCTTTCAGCATGGGTGCGGTTCCTCGATATTTTGCGCGGCAGCTTGAACCAAACTGCCGCAGCTGACAATTATCTGGGCAGGATCGCACACGCCGACGCGGCGGACGACCGCCTCCGGCGGGCGTTTGCCGGTCGGAGGCCGGAGAGCCGACGATGACCAGCAAGCTCGATCAGTTGAAGACGATGACCACGGTCGTGGCCGACACGGGCGACCTCGAGGCGGTGCGCAAGTTCAAGCCGACCGACTGCACCACCAACCCGAGCCTGATCCTGAAGGCGGCCCAGAACAAGGCCGGCGCCGACATCATCAAGGAAGGCATCGAGTGGGGCCACAGCCACCGCGCCGTGACGAGCCAGATCTGCGACCGGCTCGCGGTCAGCTTCGGGATCGAGCTCACCAAGATCGTGCCGGGCCGCGTGTCCACCGAGGTCGACGCCGACCTGTCGTTCGACAAGGACGCCCTGCTGGCCAAGGCCCGCGCCCTGATCGGCGATTACGAGAGCCGGGGCGTGAGCCGCGACCGGGTGCTGATCAAGCTGGCCTCCACCTGGGAAGGCATCCAGGCCGCCAAGGTGCTGCAGGCCGAAGGGATCGACTGCAACCTGACGCTGCTGTTCTCCATCGCCCAGGCCGCAGCCTGCGCGGACTCGGACGTGTTCCTGATCTCGCCCTTCGTGGGTCGGATCATGGACTATTACGCCAAGGCGGAGGGCAAGACCTACGGGGGCGACGACGACCCGGGGGTCCAGTCGGTGCGGCAGATCTACGGGTACTTCAAGGCGCATGGCATCAAGACCGTGGTGATGGGCGCTTCCTTCCGCAACGTGGCCGAGATCGAGGCGCTGGCGGGCTGCGACCGGCTCACCATCGCGCCGCAATGGCTCGAGAAGCTGGCCGACGACGAGGGTACGCTCACCCGCAAGCTCAACCCCGACGCGAAATACAACGACGCGCCGGCCCGGATGCACCTCGACGAGAAGGCGTTCCGGCTGATGATGAACGACGACGCCATGGCGACCGAGAAGCTCGCCGAAGGCATTCGCCTGTTCACCAAGGACCTGCGCACGCTGCGCGACCTGGTCAGCAAGGAACTGGACGACTCGATCGACGCGCAGCCGCTGACCGCAAAGGCGAGCTGAGACTCCGGCCAATCCGCAACCGAAGCGTCCCCGCACAACGATGAGGGGACGCCTCAGCCCTTCCCGACCGCCTGCTTCTGCAGGGTCACCAACTTGCCGATGCCGGTCTCGGCGAGCCCGAGCAGGTCCAGTAACTGCGCCTTGCTGAAGGGCGCGCCCTCGGCCGTGCCCTGCACTTCCACCAGCCCGCCCGCGCCGGTCATCACGAAGTTGGCGTCCGTTTCGGCGCTCGAATCTTCCCCGTAGTCGAGGTCGATCACGGCCTCGCCCTTGACGATGCCGCAGGATACGGCCGCCACGTGGTCGCGCAGCGGGCTGTTCTTCACCATCGAGCGGTCGCGCATCCAGGCCAGGCAATCGTGCAGCGCCACCCAGGCGCCCGTGATGGCGGCCGTGCGGGTGCCGCCGTCGGCCTGGATCACGTCGCAGTCGAGCGTGACCTGCCGTTCGCCGAGCGCCTGCAGGTCCACCACGGCCCGCAGGCTGCGGCCGATCAGGCGCTGGATTTCCTGGGTCCGCCCGGACGGCTTGCCGGCCGTCGACTCGCGCCGCGTCCGGGTGGAGGTGGCGCGCGGCAGCATGGCGTATTCGGCCGTGACCCAGCCCCGGCCCTGGCCGCGCAGCCACGGCGGCGGCTTCTCCTCGAGCGAGGCCGTGCACAGCACGTGCGTGTCGCCGAACTTGACGAGGCAGGAGCCTTCCGCGTAGCGCGCCACCTGCCGCTCCATGGACACGGGCCGCAATTCGTCCGGGCTTCGTTTCGACGACCGCATGCCTGACCTTCCCCCCGAGCGTCAGGGGCTTGTAAGGGCAAGCGCGACCCGCCGCAACGCCGGCCGCCGGCCCGGCACGCGGGATGGCGTCGCACGCCCGTGCGGCCGATGCCCCGGGAGGCCGGCCGCGGGCTTCAGGCCCGTGCTTCGGCGTAGTCGGCTTCCGTCCTGGCCCGGACCTCGGCGGCCGTGACGCCGGGCGCGAGCTCGATCAGGCGGGCGCCCCCGCCGTGCCGGTCGATCGCGAAGACCGCGAGGTCGGTGATCAGCACGTCAACCACCCCGGCCCCGGTCAGCGGCAACGCGCAGCGGTGCAGGAACTTCGCCCCGCCGCCCTTGTCGGTGTGGTCCATCACCACGACCACGCGCTTGACGCCCGCCACGAGGTCCATGGCGCCGCCCATGCCCTTGATCATCTTGCCGGGGATCGTCCAGTTGGCGAGGTCGCCGTTCTCGGCCACCTGCATGGCGCCCAGGATGGCGAGGTCGACGTGCCCGCCCCGGATCATCGCAAAGCTCTCGGCCGACGAAAAGAACGACGAGGTCGGCAGCGCCGTCACGGTCTGCTTGCCGGCGTTGATCAGGTCGGGGTCGACCTGGTCGTCGTAGGGAAACGGCCCGATGCCCAGCATGCCGTTCTCGCTTTGCAGCGTGACCGTCACGCCCGGGGGCACGAAATTGGCCACCAGGGTCGGGATGCCGATGCCGAGGTTGACGTAGAACCCGTCCCGCAGTTCCCGGGCGGCCCGGGCCGCCATCTCGTCGCGCGTCCAGGCCATCACACCTCCTCCCCGATGCCGGCCGGCACGGGAGCGGAGGGGCGCGCCCGCACGGTGCGCTGCTCGATCCGCTTCTCGTAGGCCCGCCCCTGCACGATGCGGTCCACGTAGATGCCGGGCGTGTGAATGGCGTCCGGGTCGAGCCGCCCGGGCTCGACGATCTCCTCGACCTCGGCCACCGTGACCTTGCCGGCGGTGGCCATGACGGGATTGAAGTTGCGCGCGGTCTTCCGGTACACGAGGTTGCCCTCGGGGTCGCCGCGCCACGCCTTGACAATGGCGAGGTCCGCCCTGAGCCAGGTTTCGCGGAGGTAGGTTTCGCCCTCGAACACCTCCGTGGGCTTGCCTTCGGCCACGACCGTGCCGACCCCGGTGCGCGTGTAGAAGGCCGGGATGCCGGCCCCGCCGGCGCGGATGCGCTCGGCCAGCGTGCCCTGCGGGTTGAGTTCCAGTTCGAGCCGGCCCGACAGGTAGAGCTCGGCGAAAAGCTTGTTCTCGCCCACGTAGGACGACACCATCTTGCGGATCTGCCCGTTGTCGAGCAGCACCCACAGCCCGAGCCCGTCGGCGCCGCAGTTGTTGGAGATGACGGTCAGGTCCTTGACGCCGCTCGCCCTGACGGCGGGGATCAGGTGCTCCGGGTTGCCGCTCAGCCCGAACCCGCCCGACATCAGGGTCATGCCGTCGAACAGAAGTCCGTCGAGCGCGGATGCGGCGTCGGGGTAGACCTTGCTGCGTGACATGGATCCTCCTCGGCCGGGGGCGCGGGCGGGGCCGGGGTTCGGGCCGTGGGACGGAACAATCATCGCATCGGCCGGGGGCGTCAATGACCTTCGCGGAGCAGGCGGGCGTCGCGACGGCAAGGCTGGGAAGGAACGCCGGAACCGGAGCGCGCCTGGAAGTGGTGCTGGCGGATCGACGTGCGCCGCGGGCGGCCGCCGGGCCACGGACGGGTCGAGGTCGGAGCGATGCAGCCCTTTTCGCGTGCAGGGCATCGACCGAACCCCCGCCGAGGACTTGAGCGTTCCCCATTCGTTGTTGACCGGGTCCGGCCCTTTGAACCGCACGCCCGGCCGTTGCCGGCTGGCACCACCGGGTCGCGAGACGCCCCGCGATTCTTGCCCGGCTCCGTGCCTAGACCCCGTGCGACGCCGCCGAACCGGCCGCTTCGGCCCTGTCGAGCGTCGGCAGCATGCGCTGCAGTTCGGGTTCGCGGTCGAGCCACTGGTGCTTCAGCGCTCCGGCCACGTGCAGCCCCACCATGGCGTAGAGCACGTAGGCGAAGGACCTGTGCACGGCCCCGAACAGGGCGTGCCAGTAGTCCTTATCGGCGGGATCGATGGCCGTGAGCCAGCCGATGCGGGGCCACGGCACGAGGCCGTAAAGGTACATCGGATGGGAAGCGGCGGCCGACCACGCGGAATCGTGCATCCAGCCCGACAAGGGCAGGCAGAAGATCAGGGCGTAAAGGACGATGTGGGCCGCGTGCGCGCTCCATCGCTCCCAACCGGGGTAGGACGACGGCAGGGCCGGCGGCGGATGGGTGGCGCGCCACAGCACCCGCATGATCGCGAGCCCGAGCACCGTGATGCCGAAGGACTTGTGCGTGTCGATGACCGGCCGCACCCAGTCTTCGGGCAGCGCGTCGACGACCCAGATCAGCGTCACATTGGTGAGGATCAGCAGCGCGATCAGCCAATGGAACGCCATGGCGGTGCGCGTGTATCGCTGGATGACCATGACGAGCCTCCTTGTGCCGCTCAACCGGGCAACGTTTCCGGAACGTCGGCCCGGGGCGTCACCAGCCCGAGCCGCTTCCGGGTGCCCCAGCCGCGCCGGCCGGTGAGAAACACGACCCAGCCCAGCGCGGCCCCGAGGTGCCGGAGCAGCTGGAAGCTGAAAGGCTCGACCAGCGCCGCCAGCAGCCCCGCGCCCAGGCTGGCGTCCGACCGCGTCCAGCGCCGGTACAGGTGAATGGACCAGAGCAGGAAGCCGAGGTCAATCAGAAGCTTGAACCCCATCACGCCGGCCACGAGGCCGACCAGCGAGAAGCGGCCCGTCACCCCGTAGAACACCAGCAGCGCGAAAGCCGTCAGGCCGTAGAAGGGCTGCAGGGTATCGGCCGCCTTGACGGGCAGCATGAGCCGGCCGAGCCGGCCGTAGGCGCCGTTGCCGACCATGTCGCGGTACCAGTACTGGGTCTGCAGGAATCCCCCGAACCAGCGGCGGCGCTGGCGCAGGAAGGCGCCGGGCGTCGATGGGGCCTCGGTCAGGGCCCGCGACCCGCCCACCACCGCCGTGGTCCAGCCGCGGCCGTGGCGGACGCTGAAGCGGCGCAGGCGGTGGATCAGTTCGTAATCCTCGACCAGGCAGGCCGGATCGAATCCGCCCACCTCGCGGACCGCCGCGGTCCGGAAGCCCGCGAAAGCCCCCGAGATCAGCAGCAGGCTATCCATGCGCATCCATGCGTAGCGGGACAGGAAGTTGCGGATGTATTCGTAGGTTTGGAACCATTGGAACACCCGGCCGCCCAGCCGCGGGCCGCAGACGGGCGTGAGGATGCCGGTCGCGGCCACGAGGTGGGGGTCGGCCGAGAAGGCCTCCCGCATGGCCGCCAGGGCGGACCGGTCGAGCAGCGTGTCGGCATCGACGGTCAGCACCATGGCGGTGTCGATCCGCGCGATGGCGCCGTTGAGGGCCGCGGGCTTGCCGCCGTGCGGCAAACGCAGCCAGCACAGGGTGGGGTGGGACGGACTGACGGCGCTGAGCGTACCGATCTCGGGCCGGGCGAGGCCGAACGCGCGGGTGAGCAGGTCGGCGGTGCCGTCCGTGGAACCGTCGTCGGCCACCACGATCAGGTCCGGCGGCACGGTCTGGCCGAACAGCGCGTCCAGGGTGCCGGGCAGGACCGCGGCTTCGTTGTGGGCCGCCACGATCACGCCGAGCGACACGGGCGCGAGGCCGGGACGGGAGGCCGGCCTCGGTTTGGCGAGATCGAGCGTTTGCCAGAATACGAAGATCAGCAGCGCCGTGTCGTAGCCCACGTAGACCATGCCGATCGCCCAGGCGAACAGGCCGTGGAACACGAAGGCGCGGCCCAGCAGCAGCAGCCACAATCCCGCCAGCCCGCCGTGGACGAGGCGGCTGGCCAGGGGCGTCGGCGGAGGCGACAAGCGCGGCGACGCGGCCGCCAGCGCGTCCTGCAACGGGGTTGAAACGGGAATAACCGGGCTCCCTGATGGACTGGCCCAGGGTTTGATCACGGCTCCGCGGCTTTTCTTCGATGATGTCGGACCATGTCGGCTCGGTGTCCGGCCGGAGCGGGTGACCGCGCCCTAAAGGCCGAGATCGCTCAGGCCGCGGTGGTCGTCCGGCCGGCGGCCGAGGGGCCAGCGGAACAGCCGGTCGGCCTCGGCGATCGGCAGGTCGTTGATGCTGGCGATGCGGCGGCGCATCAACCCGTCCTCATCGAAAACCCAGTTCTCGTTGCCGTAGGAGCGGAACCACTGGCCGCTGTCGTCGTGCCACTCGTAGGCGAAGCGGACCGCCATGCGATCCTCGTGAAAGGCCCAAACCTCCTTGATGAGCCGGTAGTCCAGTTCGCGCGCCCATTTGCGGCGCAGGAACGCGATGATCTCGGTCCGGCCCTC
>CAXTEP010000063.1:0-16247 GCA_964243125.1 uncultured Lichenihabitans sp.
GCGCGGCGGTCGCAAGGCCCGAGCGGGCCGCGCGCGGCGGCGTCCAGCGGCCGGCCGAGGCCGTCGACCACCCGGCCCAGGAGCGGGCCGCCTACGGGCACGCGGAGCACGTCGCCCATGGGCTCCACCTCCGCCCCGGCCGACAGCCCCGACATGTCGTCCAAGGGCGCCAGCACGGCCCTGTCACCGTCCAGGCCCACCACCTCGGCGAGCAGCGGCGCCGCGCGCCCCCGGTCGTGCAGGCGGCACAGCTCGCCGAGCCTCGCTTCGGGCAGAACGGCGTGGACTACGGTGCCGATGGCGCGCACCAGCCGGCCGCGCACGGGCCGCGCGTCGAGGGAGTGGACCTGTTGGCGCAACCGGCCGAGCCCGTCGGCTAGGCGACCCGCGCTCATCGGACGGTCTCGCGGTGCGACGCGGCGGGGTTGGGCAGGGCATCGAGCAGCGCCCGGAACTGGGCCAGGAGGCCCACCTCGGTCCGACCCCTCGCGTGGACGAGCGTGCAGGCACCGGGCGGGGCGGCGGGATCGGTGAGCACGGTCACGCGATCGTCGGCCCCGCGCTCGGCCAGGGCGAGGCGCAGCGGCGCCGCGGCGTCCGGGCCGACCCGCAGCGTGAGCGTCGCGTGCCGCCCGTGCTCGGCCACGGCCTCCAGGGCAAGGCGCGTGACCGCGTCATCCCCGGGCAGGCTCGACAAGACCCGGTGGGCGATCGCCAGCGCGACCTCGCCCAGCTCGGCTTCGTGCTCGCGCCAGAACAGGTCCACGGCCCGCGCGGCCTCCGCGGCCAGCGCCGCGGCTTCCGCCAGGCCCCGGCGCAACCCCTCGGCCCGTCCCCCCTCCAGGGCCGCGTGCCGCTCGGCCGCGATCCCGGACCGAACCTCCGCGGCCTCGGCCTCGGCCCGTGCGAGGAGCGCGCGCGCCTCGAGCCCGGCGCGAACACGGTCGGCGCGCACGACGAAGGGCGAGGACGGAAGGTTCGTCATCAGCGGCGCTCCAGCAGCCAGGCCACGATCGTCGGACCGGACGTGCGGTGGACCGCGTCGACCGCCGCCGCGGGGCGGACCAGCCGGAGGCGGCCGGCCAGCGCGGGAGGTTGGGCGTCGCACCACGCCGCGAAGCAGGCGGCCCCGTCGGCCGCCACCGCCTGCAGGAGCAGTTCGAGCGAGCAATCGGCAGGGCTCGTCACCTGCGTCAGGTGGCGTCCGGCGAGCGCGCGAGCGTACCCGCTCTGCCCCAGGCCCGTGACGAGCGCTTGGTGCGACGGCCCGTCGATGACTCGGGCGATCGCGTCGCCGTGCCAAACGGCCCCGGCCGACCTGGCGAGGTCGTGCCACGCGTCGGGTGTCATGGCCAGGACCGCGGCCCCGCTGCGATCGACGTCGTCGAGGCGACCCAGACGCGCGGCCACGAGCGAAGCCAACCGCGCTTCCAGCCGCGGCGAGCGGACCACGCGGCTGACCAGCGCGGCCGAAACCCCGTGCCCGACGAGGGCGGCGATCCGGTCATGCGGCGCGGCCCGGAGCAGCGGCAGGTCACTCACTCGGCCGGCTCCAGCGACGAGCGTCCGCCGAGGCCGAGAACGGTCCCGACCCGGCGGCGGAACACCAGGAGAAGAAACGCGACAAGCGCCGCGGCGGCGGCGCCCACCACCTCCGGCCGCTGCCAAACGGGGGCGGGGGCGACCGCGAGGCCCGGTGGGGCGTCGACGTGGGGCACAGCCACCAGCACCACCGACACCTTGTCGTAGGTCAAACCTTGGACGCTGTTGGCGACCAGCAACTTGATTTGCGACACGAGCGCCGCGACCTGGCTCGACTCGTCATAGCGGACGAACACGGACGCCGAGGACGGGGTCGGATCGCGCTTGAGCAGGTCGTTGTCGGGCAGCACGACCTGCACCCGGGCCGTCAGCACCCCGTCGATCTGCGACACGGTGCGGGACAGTTCCTGCCCCAGCGCCCACAGGAAACGGGCCTGCTCCTGAACGGGCGACGCCATCAGGCCGCTAGGCTGGAACACGTCGTTGATGGTGCTGAACCGTTCGCGGGGGTAGCCCCGCGCGCGCAGGATGTCGACCGCCGCGGCGAACTCCCTGCTTTCCACCAGGATCGTGTCCGTGCCGTCCTTGGCCTGAAGCTTGGACGCGCTCAGCCCGCCGTGCATGAGCAGCGCCAGCATCTCGTTGGCTTCCCCCTCGGGGAGGGTCGTGTAGAGCTCGGTCTGGCAGCCGGACAGCAGGATGGCGGTCGCGAGGACGATGGCCGCCCTGCCGCGCGAGGACCCGCGCATTACTGGCCTTTCAGCAGCGTGTTGAAGATTTTCGTCGACTCCGTCGACCCGCGGCTCGCCATCGTGGTCTCGATGGCGAACATGTAGGCGCGTTCCATCTGCGACACCGCCGCCGCCATGGCGTCCCGGCTCGACGCGGCGCCGCCCGTTTCGGCTCCGCCCGGCGTCGCGGCCGCGGGTGACGCCGTGTCGCCGGGCCTCGCGAGATGCCCCGCCAGGGTTTCGACCTGATGCAGGATCCGGTTGGCCCAACCGCCGGACACGGGCGGGCGCGAGGCCGCGGTTTCCCGCACGGGCGCATCAAGCGCCGCGCGGGCGAAGTCCGAGGCTTGCGCGGCGGAGGGCGCCGCGGGCGGTGACGCCATGACGTCGACGGACGGCCCCACGTTCGACGCCGGATTGTTCGCGACCGCCTGCGCCTGATGCGCGCCGACAGCCTCCACCGCCAGTCCTTCGACCATGATGACACTCCGCTTCGAAGGCAGCACCGGAAGGCTGCCGTCCAGGTAACGACCCGGCCTTGATCGACAATCACACTTCGCCGTTCGGCCGCTCGCTGGTGCACCGACCTCGGACGGAAGGGTCATCCTCCGTCCGAGACGACCCGGTGCACCAGCTTGAACCTGGTGGGCCGGCTGGCCCAGGCGGATGGATCATCCGCCTGGGTCGGACCACTATCGCCTGCTCGGCAGTGAGGCAACCCTTTTACGTTGCAAGCTTATGGAATACTACATGCAACGCCCGCTGTTGACGTGCCTATAACGGCTATGTCACGGTTTTATGACCAGCAAATGAAACAGATTTTGTGTGTCGAAAATCAAAGAAGGCAAATTTATACGTTTCTTAGCTTGACCGTATTTATGAATTAGGTTTTTATTAACTTGTCAGACGGGGTGGAGGACATGATTGTGAGGCGCCCCCGTCCCGGTGCGATCTGCGTGGGGCTCGCGCTCCTCGCGTCGCCCCTCGCTTCGGCGGCCGAACCAAAATGGCCGTCGGCACCCTACGGCTACGTCGTGGTGGACCAAGACTTGCGAACCGTGCTGACGCAGTTCGGCGCCAACACGGGTCTTCGGATCGCGCTGTCCGATGCGGTTCAGGGCCAAGTTCGCGGGCGCCTGCCCAGCGTGCCGCCCAGGGAGTTTCTCGATACCCTGGCCCAGTCCTTCGGGCTGGACTGGTACTTCGACGGCGCGGTGATCTCGGTCAGCGCGGCGTCGGAAGCGCAGGCCCGCCTCCTGTCCCTGCAGGGAGTGGGCTTCGCGAAGCTCCGGAAGGGGTTGGCGAGCGCTGGTTTAATCGACCCGCGGTTCCAGCTCAGGCCCGGCGCGTCGCCCGACATCGCGCTCGTCTCGGGGCCGCCGCGCTACGTGGCCCTGGTGCAGCAGGCCGTGACGGCCCTGTCGTCCGAGAAGGAGGTCAAGGGGAACTCGCCTTCGGTGGTGATCATCCGAGGCGCCACGGCGAGCCGGGTCGAGTTTCCATAAACGCGCCCGGAATGGCATCCGCCGACCGGTTCGAAGAATAAATCCGACGGCGTGTCGGGCATGCGGGATCGTCGCGGTTCGGCCAAGCTTCGGCGCCGCCGCGCGTCCGCGCCCGCTCACCGGTGTCACGCTCATATCAGGAGTCCGACCATGATGGATGCCACAGCCGTGGGGCAGGTGGGCGCGGCGACCGCCGCGGATCCCGCGCCCGACACCGTGCCCGCCGACCTCCAGCAAGCCTTCGCGGAAGGTGTCGTCCGGTTCATGGCTGCCGAACTGCAGAGTTCGGAAAGCGACACGATCTCGGCCATCAACGACACCACCAGCGATCCGGATGCGCCGAGTTGAGGGTCGCGCGGCCGAACCCGGCACCTGCGCCGGACGGCTTTCGTTAACGAGGGATACGCGTTCATGCCAGCTTCGCTCAATGCCATTTCGGGCACCACGCCGTCGTCCGCGGCAGGTGACCCGAGCCAGATCACTCCGTCCAGCGTTTCGAGCTTCAACGCGGCGCTGTCCGCGTCACCGGCCGGCATCGCGCCCACCCAGGTCACCACGTCCTCGGGAACCGGCGCGTCTCCGGCCTCCGACATCGCATCCTTGATCAAGCAGCTGATCCCGCTGCTGCAGCAGGTGCTCGCCGGAGGCGGCTCCGCCACCTCGGCGTCGACCTCGCCGGCGTTGTCGCCCGCCACGCCGCTCGCGCCGGCGTCCCTTCCGGTCTCGTCGGCCCCGGCCGGCGGATCGAGCAGCCTGACGACGCTCGTCCCCCAGCTGATCTCGCTCCTCCAGCAGACCGCGACCGGCCCGTCGGCCCCTGCCGGCGCACCCGCGCAGGCCACGCCGTCGCAGGCGGCCGCCAATCCCCAGCTCGCGTCCATGATCAAGGACCTGATCACCCTGCTCCAGCAGGTGCTCGGCTCGGACGGCGCGTCGGCGGGGGCCGCGGCGCCGGGCGCGGCGAGCGGTTCGGCCAAGACCGAGGGCCTGGTCAAGGACCTGATCGCCCAGCTCCAGCCGCAGGGCCAGGGCACGGCGACCGGGTCGGCCACGCCGACGCAGCAGCCGCAGCAGTCCTACAACCCCGGCATGGGCATCTCCGGCGCGGAAATCACCGCGATGCTGGCCAATGCCAACGGGACCGGGCCGCAGGTCATCTTCGCGGATTACGACCACGTGCCGACGAGCGGCGCGGAGTCCACCCCTTCCACCGCGGCGGGCGGCCAGGTCGCGAACCTGGGCTCGCAGGTGGGGAACGAGGCGGCCTGAAGCGGCCGCATCGCGACGGATCGGCCCACCAGTCCGGCCGATCCGGGACCAAGCCCACGTCGGGCCTCACAGGTAGACCATTCACCAGCAAGGAGAACGACCATGGCAGACACCAGCAGCATCGGCGCGGGCGCGGGCAATGCGGCCGCGACCAGCGGCGGAGCCCTTCAGGCGGGCGCGACCTCGGTCGACGCCGAGATCGCCCAGATGAACCAAGCCTTCGCGCTCGCGACGGAAACCAACATGAAGATCACCGTCGCCAAGACGGTCGACGGCGCCGAGGAAACCGCAGCCCAGCAGCGCCCGAACATCGGCTGATGGACGGGGGAGGCCCGGCTTGCGCCGGGCCTCCTCACCCGCCACCGAACCCTGCCGCGGGATCGACCCCATGACACTCGACCGTTCCGCCCTTCCCGCCCTGACCGTCGAGGGCGGCATCCACCGCCAAGCGCGCGCGCCGCTCGCCCGGGGCATCAACCGCGTGGGGTCGACGGCCGACTGCGACATTGTCGTGACCGACCTCGATCACGACGCCCCGTGCTTCAGCTTGACCGTCGTTGATGGCGCCGTCGTGCTCGAGCCGCTCGGGTTGACGGTGGAGCTGCAAGGCCGCCCCCTCACGCCCGGCCGAACGCGTCGCTGCGCCGACGGTGCCCGGTTCACCTGCGGGGGCGTCGCCTTCCGGGTCGAGACGGCTTCAACCGGCGCGGAGGTCGCGGTGACCAAACGCCGGTCCCTCGGGTGGTCGGTCCCGGTCACGGCGGTCGGGGTGCTCCTGGCCTCCCTCCTGATCGCTCTGGCGCCCTCCACCGCGGCGCCTCCCGCACCTTCACGTCCCGCATCCGATGAAGCCGCGGCGTCGGTCCCCGTCGACTTCCACGCCGCGCCGGTTCCGGCAAGCCGGACGTCGACGGCGACGCTGCTGCGGGACATCGGTCGCCGCCTCGCGGCGGCGAATCTTGACGCGATCACCCTCGCGGCCCAGCCGGACGGGGCCATCGAGGCCCGCGGCCAGATCGCGCCGCAGCAGCTCCAAGCCTGGCGCGACGTCGGCCGATGGTTCGACGGCGTGGCTTCGGCCGGACGGACGATCCTCGTCGATCAGGTGCGCGTCGGAGCCGACGCACCTCCCCTCACCGTTCAGGCCGTGTGGCCGGGCCGCCGCCCCTACCTGATCGACGGGAACGGCGACAAGCTGTTCGTCGGGGCGGTCCTGGCCAACGGATGGACGGTCGATGGGATCGACGCCACGCACGTGCTGGTCAAGCGCGGCGGGCAAGTCCTGGCGGTGCGGTTCTGATGGGCCCGTCCTCGATCCTCGGCACGATCCTCGCGCGGGTCGCGGCGCGTCAGGAGCTGGCGCTCGTGGGCATGCTCGTGCTCACCACGGCGATGATGATCCTGCCGGTCCCGACGGTCCTCGCGGACGTGCTGATCGCGTGCAACATCGGGCTCGCGACGCTGCTGATGATGGTCGCGGTCCACATCAGCGGGCCGGTGGAGTTCTCGACCCTGCCCTCCGTCATCCTGATCACGACGGCGTTCCGGCTGTCGCTGTCCATCACGACGAGCCGGATGATCCTGGTGCAGGCCGACGCAGGCGACATCATCCGTACGTTCGGCGACTTCATGATCGCCGGCAACGTGGTGGTCGGGCTCGTGGTCTACCTCATCATCACGATCGTCCAGTTCGTGGTGATCACCAAGGGCAGCGAGCGGGTGGCCGAGGTCGCGGCCCGCTTCACCCTGGACGCGCTGCCGGGCAAGCAGATCAGCATCGATACCGACCTCAAGAACGGCGATATCGACCAGAAGGAGGCCCGGCGGCGGCGGCACACGCTGGAAAAGGAAAGCCAGCTCTACGGCGCGATGGACGGCGCCATGAAGTTCGTCAAGGGCGACGCCATCGCCAGCCTCGTCATCATCGTGGTGAACCTCGTGGGCGGCATGGCGATCGGCTGCCTGCAGCGCGGCATGCCCTTCTCCGAAGCCGTGCGGACCTACTCGCTGCTCGCCGTGGGCGACGGGCTGATCGCCCAGATCCCCGCCCTGCTGATCTCGCTCACGGCCGGCGTCATCGTGACCCGGGTGACCTCCGAGGGTGGCGGCAACCTGGGGCGGGACATCGTGGCCCAGCTGACCGGCGAACCCAGGACGCTGCAGATCGCCGCCGTCGTGCTCGCGGCCCTGGCCCTGGTTCCGGGCTTTCCCACGGCGGTGTTCCTGACCCTGGCGGTCCTGCTCGGGGCGGGCGGCTGGGCCCTCGCCGGGCGCGCCAAGGCCCAGGCGGCGCGCTTCGCCGAAGCGCGCCGGACCACGCGGATGTCGGAGGCCGCGGTGCTGACCGTGCGCCTCGGGGCCTCGTTCGGCCCCGCGCCCGACATCCTCCGGCACGACCTCGACACCCTGCGCCAAGAGGTCGAGACGACCCTGGGGGTCGCGGTACCCAAGCTGCTCGCGTCGGTAGACGACGGGCTCGCGCCGCGGTCCTGGCAGCTGGACGTCAACGGCGTTCCTTCGGGGGGCGGCGTCGGCGAGCGAGCGGAGGAGGTCCTGCCGCAGCTGCGCCAGGTGCTCTGCCGGATCGCCGACCAGTTCGTGGGCATCCAGGAAACGCAGGCGCTGCTGAACGGCATGGAGGCGAGCTTCGGGGATCTCGTCCGCGAGGTCACCAAGGCCGCGCCCCTGGCGCGGCTGGCCGAGGTCCTGCGGCGCCTTCTGCGCGAGCAGGTGTCCATCACCAACCTGCGCGCCATCCTGGAGGCCGTGGCCGAGTGGGGCGCCCGCGAGGGGAACACGGCCGTGCTGGCCGAGCACGTGCGCGCGGCGCTGCGCCGTCAGGTCTGCTTCGCCCTGGCGGGACCCGACAAGATCATCCCGGTCGTCCTCGTCGAATCGTCGCTGGACGAGGCGCTCCGGGCCCTGGTGCTCGCGACGCCGGCGGGCTCGCAACTGGTGCTGGACCAGCCGTCGTCCGAACGCCTGCTCGCCGCCCTGCGGCAGGGCGCGACGCGCTCGACGCGAGCGGGGGCCACGCCCGCGATCCTGAGCTCCTCGGACGTGCGGCGCCACCTGCGGGTGCTGCTCGACCGCCAGGGCTCGGACATGCCGGTGATCACCCATGGGGAGATCGCCCCGGACTTCCGGCTCGACGTGCTCGACACCCTGCGCCACGCGCAGGTCCTGCCGCCACCCTCGCTTCGCGCCGTGCGCGAAGCCCCGCAGCTCGTCGCCGTGGCGGCACCCATCTGAGACCAACGGTCGACCCGACCGTCTCGATAAAGGGAGTTTCACCATGACCGCAATCAACACCGTGACGAGCCGGCAACCGGGGGGCGACACCGGCGCCGCGTCCCCGACGAGCGCGCAGGCGGACGCCTTCAGCGCGGCGGCGGGCGGCGGGACACCCTCGACCCTGGCGGTGACCGGCAACACGATCGACACCGGCCGCTACGTCATCACCGGGTCGAACGACTACACGCGGCCCAACGACGGCATCCACGCGGACGACGGCATGGTGACGATCACCGACAAGGTCACGCACACGTTCGTGGACGTGTTCGGCGACCCCCACGTCTTCACCAGCGACGGCGACCGTGCCGAGTTCCAGAAGGACGGGCTGCGGATCGACCTCGCGGACGGCACGCGGGTCGAGTTCAAGCCGACCGCGCAAACGAACGGCTTCTCGCACATCGACTCCGTGTCGGTCACCAAGGGCGACCAGACGGTGGTGGCCCGGGGCTTCTACGCGGACGACGGCTCGGCGCGGGTGACGACCGGCCCCGTGCAGGGCGACGACGCGGCTCCCGCGCGAGGCTTCAACGACCCCAACGCGACCGTGATGACCACGGCCACGGGCGGCGGCCTGAGCACCCTGGTGAACGCCCACGGGGTCGCGCTGAGCGACAAGGTCAACCAAACCGCGCTCGACGGGATGGGGGGCGCCTCGCCCGCCCTGGGCGCGATCAGCCCGCAACTGGTCGCGCTGTTGCAGAAGCTTGTCACGCTGCTCCAGCAGGAGGTGGCCGCCTCCGCCACCGGGACGGCGGGATCGGGCGCCCTGACCAGCGGCGCCACACCCGGCCAAGCCGCCCAGCCGGCGCCGGGTACCGCCGCGCCGGTGGAGAAGGCCGACCTGCTCCAGCAGGTCGGCTCGCTGCTCCAGCAGCTGACAGCGGCGCTGTCGGGTCCCGCGGCGGGCGCCGCGACCCCGGGCCCCACGGCCGGGAGCGGACCCAACACGATGCTGATCACCGACATCCAGGACCATCCCATCACAGTGGAGAAGTTCAAGAACGGGGAGTCGACCACGACCCCGTCGGCCAGCATCACGCTGCAGCCCGGCCAGACCGGGGCGCTGCTCTACGGCAACGGGGAAGCCGGCTTCGCGGCCCAGGCGGATGCCGGCGGCACCGTCCAGCCCAACGCCAGCCGGCTGGAATACGAGGCCGACGCCGACGGGGTGATGAAGTACCCGGACGTGAGCTACATCGACGGGCGGAACGCCTCGATCACGCTGACCGACGGGGCCGGCCTCGCCAGGGGCGACAGCAAGAGCATCGCGGCCGACGCGCCCGCGGGAACGGTCACGCAGGACGCCGCCGGCAACAAGACGGTCGCGGGCTGGTACGACGGCTCGACCGCGACCATGCAGGCGGGCGGCGCCTACATGCAGGCGGCGCTGGGGACGGCAGGCGCCTACCTGCATCCCGACGACGACCGGCAGCCGACCGACAGCAACCCGATGAGCGCGACCAAGAGCGCGACCATCGAGGCCAGCTTCGGCACGGCCTGAGCGACGCCCGCGACGCGGCTCGGTCCGGCAAACGGTCCGCGCTCAACCCCAACCGGTGATCGGACCCGCGTCGCCCCGCCCGGGCGGCGCGGCGAAGCCCCCAACCCCTTGCGGAAACACGCCAATGTCTGACCCAGTGCCGTCGAAGCGTGTCGCCGACGTCGCGACCATCCTGACGCACGACGCAGCCGCGGACCCGACGAACTGCCTCGCGCGGGCAGTCCGCGCCGGGCGCGACGGCGTCGACGACATCGTGTTCCTGGGGTCGCGCTCGGACCGGTCCGGCCACGTCGTCCTCCTGGACCGGCGCACGTCCGAGGTGCGCGAGCCGGACGCCGTCGGCGACGGCGGATCCGTGCCCATCGAGGACTACGTCCGCGGCGAAGGTTACGAGATCCTCGGCCGGGTCCCGGCGGCGGTCGTGCGGAGCGTCGTCGGGCTCCCCGTCCGGCTCCGGCCCGCAGCGCTGCGGGATCTCGGCGGCGTGCTGCCGACCATCGCCCACCTCGCGTTCGGAGCCCCCGTGCGCGCCGTCCAGCGTGACGACGCGGACGTGAAGGACGTGAAGAAAGCCGAGGGGGCCGGCCTGTTCAACCTCCAGCGTGAAACGGCGATGATCGCCAACGGAGCGCCCGGGATTGACAACAATCCCCACTCGCCGACGGGCGAAACCCCTCCGAACCATCCTGCCCAGGTCACTTTTGCGCCCGGGTTCGACCAAACGCCCTCCAATGTGCCGCTGCCGGTCCCGGACAGTACCGATAAGGACGTCCACGCCTGGCTCAACTCGCTGGGCGGATCGGTTTCGGACGCCGACAAGGCGGCCTTGGGCCAGATCGGCGACGACGCGCACCTCGTCATGAACTGGCTTTACACGAACGGGAACAAGGACCCGGACGGCCCCGGCGCTCCCGACAACGTATCGCAGGCGTGGGGCAGGCTGATCGGCGACGGCAACATCAGCCCGGCCATCGTCAACGCGAAAGGTCACGCCGACGCGGGCGACATGGCCTCCTTCGTCAAGGATCTCGACAGCGCCGCCCGATCGGCGCAGGCCAGTTTTGCGAAGTTCGAGAAGGACGACAAGTCGTCGGATCCGGTCGCGAAGGAGATGGCCGTCAACGCCTCCATCCTCCAGGCCAACGAACCACTGCTCGACGGTGCCGCGCCGAACGCGGCCCTGGACCACCTCTTCAACGCCGCCGACCTGCAGGCGATCGCGACCGGCCAGGGGCCGCAAGCCTTGAAGAACGCAGCCGATTTTTGGTCGCAGCCGGGCATGTTCAGCCAGCTCGACACGGGCGGCCAGGACTTTGCGACCAGCAAGACGGACGGGCTCGCCAACAACGACAACCTTGGGGACTGGATCTCGAAACAGGCCACGACCTTGACCGGGCCGGCGCTGGGCAGCATGCTGAGTGTCGCGGCCGAACGCAACATGGTCGCCGGCATCGACACGTCCGGCGTGAAGGCCGATTTCTTCGATCACCTCGCCGACAACCACGACGGCGGCCAGAAGACGGCCGTCCTGCAGCAGTTGACCGACCTCCAGGCCAAGGTCGCGGCGGGCGCCGACGCGAGCGACTGGAACGGTCCCAAGCTCGGCGTCGACGGCATCAATCCGGACCCGAAACAGGTCGAGTCCGACATCGCCGGCAAGATCGCGCAGCTCACCGCCGACCCCGACGTCCAGCAATTCAGGTCCGACAACTACGCGAAGAGCCTGCAAGCGATCGCCGGGTCGGACCCGTCCTTCCACGGCGCCCTTCAAACCTACTACAACGGCGACGTGCAGGGCGGGAAGGCGCTGACCGACGCGCTCGACGCGAAGGACGGGGACGGCCAGAAGGTTTCGGCCGAGGACGGCCTTGGGGCTTTCGTGCAGACGGCCACCACCCTGTCGCTGGCCATCGGTTCGGACGGCCAGGCCGTGCCGCCCGTCGACATCCAGGCCGCCGCCGTCGCATCCGGCCAACAGGGCGCCCTGCAGCAGGCCTACACGGATGACATCCTGAGCGGCAAGGAACTGGGCGACGCCATCGACAACGGCACCGACGTCGGCACGGCCGTGCAGCAGTTCGAGACCGATGCCGCGAACTTCGGGGCGACCCTGCCCACGCAGTTCGTGTCCGACAACGCGCAGAAGCTGCAGCAGACGTTCTCCGACACCCTGTCGGACGCGATGGAACGGAACGCGACGCCCACCGACGTCCGGACCGCGTTCGACGGCGCGGACGGCACCTTCGACGCGCCGAAGGTGACCGACGCCGTCAACCAGGCGATCGCGGCGGACCCGTCCTTCGCGACGGACAGCAACGGCGAGAAGGTAAAGCCCGACCAGATCGTCGCCGCCGTCAATGCCGTGGTCACGGATGTCCGCAACGGCGTCAAATTGCAGGACGCCTTGGCTAAGCTGTCCAAAGCGAGTGCCGACCAATTCAACGACATCTTTAACCATTACGGCGTGAGGGATTTTTTCGATCCGCAGAGAGGAGCTCCGACTGGCGCTGCATTCGAGGCCTACAAGACCGGCGTGATGCACGCCGTGGGGGCCGTCCTCAACACGGGCATCATGGCGGCGAAGACCGCCGAAGGCGCCGGGACGGGATCGCCGACCGTTACGGCGAGCGCCCTCGGATCGGGGTTCCAGGCCATCGGCGGCCTGCTGGAGGCAGGTTCGAAATACGCCGCGTCGGCGAAGGTTGGGCCGTTCACTGCCAACGAGTTGACGGGGATCGAGAGTGCCGGCAAGGCCATGGGCGGCGCCGGCGGGATCGTCGGGGGCGCCGTCGGCATCTTCAGCGGGGTGCAGGCCCTCAAGGACGGCGACAAGGCCGGCGCCGGCGTCGGCATCGGGACCGGCATCACGGGCGCGTGGAGCGGCATATCCAGCCTGGTCGAGGGCGGTGTGGGTGTGGCGGACGCGACGCTCGGATCAATCGGTGCCGATACGGCCGCCCTGGCCGCCACCAGTGCCACGCTCGGCATCGTCGGCGGTGTCGCGACCATCCTGGGCGTGACCGGGCTCGGCATCTACGGCCTGGTCGAAGGCGCCAAGCGCGTGGACGCTTTCACGGGCGAGGTCGAACCGCAACTGCAGCAGTACGGCATCACCGGCGGCGGCGGCGTCTCGAACAACGCGCCGACCGACCCGCTGCCGCCCGTGGAGCCCTGACCGCCGCGCGCGAGAACGACCGCGGTTAGTCTCGCGCCGCGACCCGACCTTGATGGGTCTCCCGGCAATCCCGGGCGTGCGGGGATCGGCCGGTGTCGTCGGTTCGCCAAGCGTGTCCCGATTCCCACAGGGTCGAGCACAAACCGGCAGGTCGGCCGCCGACCCACCTGCCCCCGGTCTGAACTTGCTTTATGAATCCACGGATGCTGAGTCGCGCCCCGATCCGCTCGTCGGCTTGCACGGTCAGGCCGCTGGTGCCACCCGGGCGGGCCCGGCTCGCCGCGGCCTGCGGGCTCGGCCTGACGCTCGCGGCCTGCGCGGCGGCTTCGGACGGGAGCGACGCACGCCACCAGGAGGTCGTCGCCAGGGATCCGGCCGCCATGATGCGGATCGCGGCCGCGGGCGAGCGATCCGGCGATCTCGGCAGCGCCGCGGCTTTCTACCGGCGGGCCGCGGCCCTGCGGCCCGACCTGGTGGCGGCGGAGGTCGGCACCGCCCGCACCCTGGCCCAGGGGGGCGACGTCGATCAGGCGCTCGACGTGCTGCGCGGCGCCCACGCCCGCCTGCCGGGGGATGCCGACCTGACCAAGACGCTCGGCCGCCTGCTGGTCGTGGCGAAGCGCCCGGCCGACGCCGTGGCGGTCTTCGACGAAGGCCTCGCGGCCGACCCGCGCGCGACCGCGCTGCTGGTCGGCAAGGGCGTGGCGCTCGACAAGCTCGGCCGCCACGCCGACGCGCAGCAGGCCTACGGGGCGGCTCTCGCCATCGACCCCGGCGACGCGACCGCGCGCGACAATCTCGCCCTGTCGAAGACGCTCGGGGCCGGGTCGACGGCGCGCTGACGCGTTTCGTGGCTTCGCGCCGGCAAGTCTCCGGGGTGGCGGGAACCGGAGCGGGGACTCCCCCGCGTCCGAACCGTTCCCCCGTTTCCGCGCCTCGCTCGGGGTGACGAGGTCCTGACGGTCCCGACAGCCAAACCAGCCCTACTGCGCGGTGGCCGGCGCCGCATCGCCGGTTCCCGCCAAACCCGTTGCGGAGACGGTCGCCGAGGGGATGGTCGCCGTCGGCACGGCCGCGACCGGGGCCGCGCCGGCCGTGGAGGCGCCGGGCCCGGCATCGCCGATCGTCGTGTTCTGCGCCGGCAACGGTGTGGCGCGGTTGGTGCGCCAGGCCTGGACGCCGTCGACCAGGTAGGCACCGTCCTGGTCGGCGAGGCGCGGCGGGGCCGCGAGGTCCTTCGGGTCCACCAGCATCTGCGCCAGGTTGTTGGCCTGCTGACAATGCGCCAGGCTCATCAGGCTCGGGGCCGGGTCGCCGTAGGTGCCGGGCTCGATCGCGTCGGCGCAGGGCCGTGTCCAGGCCGCCGTGCGGCTCAGGATGACGGCGGGCGGCACGCTGGCCCCCGGGAGCAGGGGTTCCACCGCGACGCGCGCGGGGTCGAGGCCGAGCCCGACCAGCGCGCGGCGCGCGGCCTCGCCTTCGCGCACGCCCCGGAGATGGATGTCGGCCCGCACGGACTGCGCCTGCCCTTCGGCGACGGCCAGGATGCCATCGCGAAGTCGCGCCCGGCTCGGCACGCCGCCGCGGGGCGCCGCCACGACGACACGGGTCGTGTCGAGCAGCACGGGCGGGGGCGCCCCGAGGTTGGCGGTCTCGTTGAAACACCCCGACAGGCCGAGGGCGGCCAGGATCGCGACGAGGCGGGGCGTCATTCGAACCTCAACCCGTCGACATCGAGAATGCGGGGTGGCGGCGGCCGCAGCGCCTTGCGGCCCGGGGCCGCCACCCGGCCATCAACGACCGACGCCGCGTCCGAGGGCACCTTCACGTAGCCCGTCGGGTCGTCGGGCGGCGTTTCGGGGCCGGTCGGCCTTACCACGTAGGGCGTCACCACGATGACGAGCTCGCTCTGGTTGCGCTGGAAGTTGAGCGAGCGGAAGAGGGTGCCGAGCACCGGCAGGTCGCCCAGCCAGGGCAGCTTCTGCACGTTGTTGCTGTCGTTGCTCTGGATCAGCCCCGCGATGGCGAAGCTCTGCCCGCTGGCGACCTCCACCGTGGTTTCAGCCCGCCGCGTGGTGAGCGCGGGCGCGCTCGCGTTGGCCGACACCTGCACAACCGTGCCGGCGTCGATCTGGCTCACCTCGGGCCGCACCTTCATGGAGATGTGGCCCGTTTCGAGCACCGTCGGCGTGAAGGCGATCGACACGCCGTACTGCTTGTACTCGACCGACACGGTGCCGAGCGCCTGGGCGATGGGGATGGGGATCTCGCCGCCGGCCAGGAAGGTCGCGGTGGTGCCGCTCTGCGCCGTGAGGTTGGGCTCGGCCAGCAGGTTGACCAGGCCCTCCGTCGCCATGGCGTCGAGCACGCCGGCCCCGTTGACGTAGCGCGACGCCACCGTGCCGAACACGCTGTCCAGCCCGCTCGCCAGCGCCGATCCGCCAGACAGTGCCGCCGTCCCGGTGGTGGCGATGTTGGCGAAGCGGCCGGTCTGCAGGCCGACCGTGAAATTGCCCGCGGACAGCACGGCCGACCAGTTGAACCCGAGCTGCCGCGACACGCTGCGGCTCACCTCGGCGACCCGCACCCGCAGGTTGACCTGCGCCGGACCCGCGACCTTGAGCTGGTTGACCACGGGCACGCCCGCGCCGAGCGTCTTCTCCGCCGTTTGCACCACGCGGTCGGCCGTTTGCGCGTCCGGCACGGTGCCGCTGAGCAACGCGCCGTTCTGCGTGTAGGCGAGCCGCGCCTTGCCGCCCGCGTCCGCCCGGATCTGCGCCTGCAGCTCACCGTCGGGGAAACGCACGTCGACCTGGTAGGCCGCCAGGGGCGCCCCCTCCTTGTCGAGAACGAACAAGGTGGTCCGTCCCGGTTTCTTGCCGAACAGGAACAGCGCGGAAGGCTTCGGGCTCTGGATGTCGGCGATGCCCGGGTCGGCCACGAAGGCGGTCCCGATGTCCTGGGGCATTTTGATGAGGCGGCCGCTCGAAACGTCGATGCGCAGCGACTGCGTCGCCGTGATCGCGAGCCGGCCGGCCGACGCGTCGCCCGCCTCGACGGGTGCCGCGCCGACCCATCCCGCGATGGCAAACGCCGAGGCCGCAACCAGCGATCGGGGGAATGGTTGCCGTCGGAAAAACAAGGTGCTGTTCAGGTCCCGGACCGTTCGATTCGCCCTGCCGCGACGCGGCGCCACGGACGGCTCTTAGGCGATTCTTCTGTCACATACC
>CAXTEP010000064.1:0-16130 GCA_964243125.1 uncultured Lichenihabitans sp.
TACGCGCCGGCCGCCTCGCCCCTCCTCGGGCCGATCTTCACCCGGCTCGTGGCGCTGCCGGTCGGCCTGCTGTCGCTCGGGGCGGGAATCATGGCCGTGTTCGCGCCCGAGGCCGCCCCGCCCGATTACGCGGCGCGCACGGAGCTGGCGCTGCTGCTGCGCCCGCGCGAGTTCATGGCCAACGCCCAGGACGTGGCGCACCTGAAAGCCTTCGTGGAGGCCCAGGCCCCGCGCATGGGCGGGATCAGGGTGCCAACCGCCATCGTCACGGGCGACCGCGACGGCGTGGTGCTGACCCGCCTGCATTCCTTCGGCAGCCTCAGGGACATACCGGGCGCGACGATCCGGGTGCTGCCCGGCGTCGGCCACTCGCCCCACTGGGCCGACCCGGACGCAGTCGTGGAGGCGGTGCTGGAGGTGGCGCGGCGTGGGGCGGCGCGATCGGAGGCGGCGGGGCCGCCCTGAAAGCGTCTACATGCCCGGTGTTTGGGACCAACTCGTTGGCGCGTTCACCCGATAAGCATCGCGTCTCTCACACGTAGGCCAGCCGCACCATGTTGGTCGCCCCCGGCGAGCCGAACGGCACGCCCGCCACGATGACGATGCGGTCGCCCTTCTCGGCGAAACCCTCCTGGTGGCTGGTCACGCAGGCGCGGTCGGCCATGTCGTCCATGTCGCGCGCGTCGTCGGTCACCAGCGCGTGGACGCCCCAGACGATCGACAGGCGGCGGGCCGCGTCGATGTTGGGGGTCAAGGCCAGGATGGGAGTGGAGGGCCGCTCGCGGGCGATGCGCAGGCCCGTCGAGCCCGAGGCCGTCCAGGCCACCACGGCCTTGAGGTCCAGGGTTTCGGACGCGTGCCGGGTCGCGAACGCGATGGCGTCGGCCCCGGTCCGCTCGGGGGCGCTCCGCTGGCCCGCGATGATGGTCTGGTAGAGGGGGTCGCACTCGACCTCCTCGGCGATGCGGTTCATGGTCGCGACCGCCTCGACGGGGAACTGGCCCGAGGCGCTTTCGGCCGACAGCATCACGGCGTCGGCGCCCTCGAACACGGCCTGGGCCACGTCCGACACTTCGGCGCGGGTCGGCACCGGCGCCGAGATCATCGATTCCAGCATCTGGGTCGCCACCACGACCGGCTTGCCGAGCTTGCGGGCCGAGCGCGTGATGCGCTTCTGCAGGCCGGGCACCTTTTCGAGCGGCATCTCGACCCCGAGGTCGCCGCGCGCCACCATCAGGGCGTCGGACGCCTCGATGATCTCGTCGAGCCGGGCGATGGCCTGCGGCTTCTCGATCTTGGCCAGCACGGACGCCCGGCCGCGGGCGATCTTCTTGACCTCGGCCACGTCGTCGGCGCGCTGCACGAACGACACCGCGATCCAGTCGACCCCCTCGTTGAGCGCGGCATCGAGGTCGGAGCGGTCCTTGGGGGTCATGGCCGAGACGGGGATCTCGGTGTCGGGCAGGCTCACGCCCTTGCGGTTGGAGATCTTGCCGGCCACGTCCACCACGGCGACCGACCGCTCGGGCGAGGCTTCCTGGATGTGCAGGCGGATCTTGCCGTCGTCGATCAGCACCGTGTGGCCGGGCCTGAGTGCCCGCAGGATCTCCGGGTGGGGAAGGTGGACGCGGTCGATGTTGCCGGGCGTCGGATCGCTGTCGAGCACGAAGGGCGCGCCCTTGACGAGTTCCACGACCCCGTCCGCGAAGGCCCCGACCCTGAGCTTGGGGCCCTGCAGGTCGACCAGGATGCCGATCGGCCGGCCGAAGTCCGCCTCCAGCGAGCGGATCATGCGGATGCGCTCGCGCATGGCGTCGTGGGTCGCGTGGCTCATGTTGATGCGGAACAGGTCGACCCCGGCCTCGAACAGCTTGGCCAGCATGGCCCGGTCGGCCGAGGCCGGCCCGAGGGTGGCCAGGATCTTCACGCGTCGATGCCGTCTCATGCTGCACCTGTGGATTGGAGCCTTGCGGGTCCGGCCTGTTTCGAGTCGTGCCGGCCTCGCGTCACGGCTTGGCCGCGCCGGGCGCCAGGGGGTCGGTGAGCTGGACGGTCCAGTTCTTGGCGTCCTTGCCGGTGTCGATCTCGAAGAACCCGGTCCGGTCGAAGCCGCGCACGTAGCAGTCCTGCCGTCCCTCGATCCGGAACTCGTGGTCGCGCGTGCACATGTAGGTCTTGCCTTTCCACTCGCCGCCGCTCTCGTCCATACCGTAGACGTAGTAGTATTCGGCCGCCAGGGGGCCGCGCAGCAGGGTGTCGCAGGCGTTGGCCTTCATGTTCCACCAGCCTTCCGTCACCCAGGCCTGGCCGTCCGTGTAGGCGAGCGAGATGGACACGCGGCTCGACGTGTTGTTGCACAGGCGCAGGTCGGCGTGGGCCACGCCGGGGACGGCCCACAAGGCCGCGCTCGCGAGGAGAAGGAAGGACCGGTGCATGGGCTCTGGTTCTAGCGGATGTTGTCGGGCTTGAACACGCGTTCCGCGTCGAGATGATGGCGAACCGGCCGGCCTCGCGGGTCAGGCCGGGGTGCCCGGCTGGGCCGGGACGGCCGGAGGGTCGCGCGGGCGGGCCACCCAGATGCCCGCCACGATCGCGGCCGCACCCCCGGCCTGCACGACCGTGACGGCCTCGCCCAGCACCGCCCAGGCCACCAGGGCCGCCACGATCGCTTCCAGGAAGATGACGAGCGAGGAGAACACGGCCGGCAGCCGCCCCAGCGCGACCGACAGCAGCCCCTGGCCGCCCGCGTGGCTGATCCAGGCCATGGCCAGCAGGGCCGCCCAGCCGCCGGGCGTCCGCGGCACGAAGTCGTGCTCGCGCGCGAGCGCCACGCCGAACAGGAGCACCGTGGCGATCACGCTCAGCGTGAAGGTGACGCGCGCCGCCCCCGCCCCGGTCCGCGCCGCGCGGACCGCCAGGAAATAGCCGCCGAAGAACACGCCGGTGGCCACTCCGGCGAGGTCGCCCCTGACCCGGGACAGGTCGACCGTCATGCTCTGGGCCACCAGGGCCGCGCCGCCCGCGACGCACAGGCCGAGGCCGGCCAGGACGGGCCGGCTGACCCGGTGCCGGAACAGGACCCAGCCGAACACCACGACCCAGACCGGCGCCATGGTGGCGAAAAAGGTCGCGTTGGCGATCGTGGTGGTCAGGATCGATAGGTGCCAGAAGAGCAGGTCGCCCGTGAACAGCAGCCCGGCCAGCAGGGTGGCCCAGGACACGGGGCGCGCCGGTCGTCGCGGGCCGCCCGGCGCGCGTTCGGAGGCCGCCATCCAGGTCCACAGCACGGGGAGCGCCAGGGCGACGCGCCAGAACGCGCTCGTGAAGGGCCCTACCCCGGCGAGCCGGACGAGGACCGGCGACACCGCCATGGCGAGCGCGCCGCCCAGCAGGGCCAGCACGGGGGCGAGGTCGGCGACGGGGCCGCGAACCGCGGAAACGGGTGGCATGACGGAAGCGCAAACCTCGGGTTGCGACCCGGGGCCCGCCGGAACGGGGGCTTCCGCGGGTCGGGAAGCGAGCCGAGGCTCTACGCCCCGTCCGGCCCAGGTCACGCTCAATCGCCGTCAGCCTGCCGCAGGTCGGTGAGCACGGACGCGGGGAGGATGTCGGTGCGGCGGGCGAGCCATGCCGCCGCGATGCGGCCGAGCGGCCGGGCCGCCCGGGGCCAGCGGAGCGCTGCGTTCTCCAGCGGGAGCAGCCGGGTGACGATGCCGGGCTTGCCCGGCACGCGGGTGCGGGCCGCGATCGCCAGGGCCGCCGCGGCCTCGCCCGCGAAGGCCATCATCAGCGCCGTCATGTGGGCGGGGACGAGGTTGCCGGGCAGCGCCGCGGCCGCGGCCGCGGCGGCGGCGCGGGCTTCGGCGGGCCGGCCGCACCGCCACAGGAAGCGGGCGTGGCGGATGTGGGCGAGGCCGAACCGGTCCGTCGCGCAGGCGGCCCCGTGATGCTGCGCGGCCCGGGCGGGGTCGCCGCAGGCTTCCGCCACCAGGGCCGCGTAGCTGAGATAGACCGGCTCGTCGGGCCGGGTCGCGACCGCCCGCTCGGCCAGGGCCTGCTTGACGCGCAGGCGCCCGAGCGGCTGGTGGCGCGCCAGGGTGAACAGGTACTGCCCGGACCCCGAGCGCCCCCGGCGTGCGGCCTCGCGCAGCGCCGCGACGTCGAGGTCGCCCCCGACCGCCTCCAGCACCGTCCGGCCGACTAGGCCGGTTTCGGCCAGAAACGTTCCCGCCGGGTGGCCCGCGAACGGAAGGGCGACCAGGCGCGTGCCGGGCACCGCGGCGGCGATCAGGGGGGCGTGGGCGCCGTCGATGTCGTGGGGATCGAACAGCACCGTGACGGCCCGGTAGGCCGGAAGTGCGTCCCCGGGTGCCTCGTGCAGCCAGCGGGTGGCGGCCCGCATGTGGGGCCAGCGCCGCTCGAAGGCGGCCCGGCCGTCGATCACCGAGAACTGGGGCGAGATCGCCACCACCTCGGTGGCGCCCGCCCGCGCCCCGAACCGCAGGGCCGCGTAGCCTCCCATGCTGGACCCGTAGGCCACCACGCGGCCGAACCGCGCCGTGGCGGCCCGCACCGCGGCCAGCACGGCGGGAAGGTCCTCATCCTGGTACCAGTCGTTGCGGCCCGACAGGATGTGGACCGCGTCGATGCCGTGCGCGGCCAGGAAGGCCTCGCCGAAGGCCGGACGGCCGAGGCGCAGGTCCTCCACCATCGGGTCGAAGGTGACCACGCAGAACGGCGATCCGCGGTCCAGGACCGCGCGGGCGGCGAGGCGCCCGGACAGGAACAGGGGTGGACGGAACGGGACCGGCAGGCGTCAGGCCGCCATGCTCCGGGCGAGCGCGCCCTTGAGGCCGTTCTCGTCGTAGGGCTTGGCCAGCACGGCCACGCGCTCGAACCGCTCCGGCATCGCGGCGCTTTCGCCGTAGCCCGTGGCGAACACGAAGGGCACGCCCGCCCGCGTCAGCAGGTCGGCGACCGGGAAGCTGGTTTCGCCCGACAGGTTCACGTCCAGGACCGCAGCGTCGAACGCGTTGACGGTCAGGGCGCGGGCCGCGTCCGCGACGTTGCCGGCGATCTCGACCTCCAGGCCGGCATCGGCCAGCATGGACTGGGCGTCGAGCGCGATCATCATGCTGTCCTCGACCAGCAGCAGGCGCTTGCCCGTGAGATCGACCGTCGCGGCCCCCTCGGCCGCGCCGTGGGCTTCGGACCCGTCGTTCGCGTCCCCCCCGGGG
Source organism: uncultured Lichenihabitans sp. (assembly GCA_964243125.1). GTDB lineage: Bacteria > Pseudomonadota > Alphaproteobacteria > Rhizobiales > Beijerinckiaceae > Lichenihabitans. The sequence continues at coordinate 5,238 of CAXTEP010000064.1, forward strand.
AGGCCGTCCATCAGGCAGGACGCGGGGATCCGGAACGCGCCCTGGACGCCGGCCGGGAGGTAGTCGATGCTGCTGTCGCCCTGCAGCTCGAAGGGGATCGTCTGGTCGACGATCACCGAGCCGAAGCCGCGGCGCCTGGGCGGCTGCACGGGCGGGCCGCCGGTCTCGGTCCAGGTCAGGCGCAGGTCCCCGGCCGGGTCCCGCCACCACGACACCGCGAGCGTTCCGTTCGCGCCGCTGAGGGCGCCGTATTTCGCGGCGTTGGTCATGAGCTCGTGCAGCACCAGCGCGAGCGCCTGGTAGGCGCGCGACCCGAGCATCACGGGGGGCCCGTCCAGCCGCACCCGCTTGCCGGCCCGGCCCGCCCAGGCGTGGACCTCGGCGTCGAGAAGCTTGCCCAGCGGCGCGCCCCGCCAGCCGACCTGCGTCAGCTGGTCGTGCGCGAAGGCCAGCGCCTTGATGCGCTTCTCGAGGTCGCTCGTGAACGTGTCGAGCGACTCGGCCCCCTGCCGGCTCTGCCGCACCAGCGAGCGGATCAGCGCCAGCACGTTCTTGACGCGGTGGTTGAGCTCGGCGATCAGCAGCGACTGGCTGTCCTGCGCGGCCTTGCGCTCGCGGCCGATGCGGTCGGACTGGCGCAGGATCAGGTCGAGCAGGGACACCCGCAGGGTTTCGGCGACCTGCACCTCGGCGGGCCGCCAGGGCACGGCCTCGCCCCGCACGGTTTCGCGCCAGGCCTCGAAACTCTTGCGCGGACCGATCCGGATGCCGTCGGGCCTCAGTTCCACGGGCTTGGTGGGGTTGCCGCCCCAGGTCACGGTTTGCAGCACCTCCTGACGGAAGAACAGGAGGTAGTCGCGCCCCGCGCGCAGGATGGGCAGCGCCATCACGCCGCTGACCCGGTCGGCGAAACTCGCGGCGAGCGGCAGTTCGCGGCCGAGCGCGTGGGTCGCCACGACCGCGTGCGGCTCGCCCCGGTCGAGATGCTCGATCAGGCCGGGAACCGCGCTCGCGGGCGGCACGCTGCCCACCCCGGTGAACCGGCCTTCCGTCCACACGCCCAGGCCGTCGCACGGGATCAGGTCGCGCAGCAGAGCCTCGTAGCGGCCGAGGCTCTGGAACGGGGTGTCCTCCATCGGCATGGCGGCCACGAGCCGGTCGTGCGCGGCCCGCGCCTGCGCCCAGTGCCGCTGCTCCTCGCCGCGCTCGCGGGCCTCGATCTGCAGCGAGAAGATCTGGCCGAACAGCTCGGCGGCCGCGCAGGTCGAGGCCGCGATGCGGCGCGGCGCCTCGTGGTGGCAGGCGATCAGGCCCCACAGCGCGTCGCCGACGATCAGCGACACCGTCAGGGTCGCGGCCGACCCCATGTTGCGGAGGTATTCGAGGTGGACGGGCGACACGCTGCGCAGCGTGGCGAGGCTCAGGTCGAGCGGCCCGGCCGCGTCGGGCACGGCCAGCAGCGGCACCGGCTCGTAGGTGACGTCCACGATCAGCCGCAGCCATTGGCGCCGGTAGAGCGCGCGCGCCTGGGGCGGGATGTCGCTGGCCGGGTAGCGCAGGCCCATGAAGGGCTGCAGCCCGGGGCGGAGCGCTTCGGCCACCACCTGCCCGCTCTCGTCGGGCAGGAACCGGTAGATCATCACGCGGTCGTAGCCCGTGACGGCGCGCAGCTGGTTGGCCGCGACCTGCAGGAAGCGGGCCAGCGTCGGGGCGCGCTTCATGCGGCCCATCATGCTCTTGACCAGGATGATGGGATCAGTCGCGGTGGTGTCGGCCCCGGCGTGCCGGGTGAATTCGAGCACCGCGTCGTCGCGGCTCGCGTGGACCGCGATGTCCACCCGCTCGCGGCCCGGCACGGCCGGCTGGTCCACCAGGCGCTCGGCCGAATCCGAGATCATCGAGCCCTGGAGCGTGTTCCTGATGTCGTGCAGGACCTTGTGGTCCAGGAAGCGCTCGGCGCACTCGCCCAGAAGCGCCGTACCCGGATCGAGCCCGAGGAACGCCGTCGCATTGGCGGACGCGCTGACCACCACCCAGTCGGACAGGCGGCACACCAGCATGCAGCCGTGCGGCTGGACCGCCCCCGACAGGTGGATGGGCTCGCGCGCGCATTCGGCCAGGTCACCGAGCGAGGACGGCGTGGTTTCCGGTGCTGGTGGCGGCAACAGGGACAGCTTCGCGCCTCGGGGATGTGCGGCCCAGACCTCGCGGGCGAGCCTTACGACGCTCGACGTTCGTCGTCGCACCGCCGGGTGTGTTCGTCAACCGCGAGCGCGCTGGCCCTGAACAGGTCGAACCCGAAAGCCGCGGCGGTGAGAATGCCGGCCCGCCGGGGACCGTCGCCGTGGCGCTGCAGCACGCCGAGGAAGTCGGTCCACTGGCGGCCGTCGAAGGGATGGTTCAGGAACCGTGCCGCCCCCGCGACGTCGGCGTCCCGGCCCGCCAGGGCCCGCCGCCGCAGCACGCGGGCGCCGTGGCGCGATCCTTCGAGCACGTAGGCGAGCCCGAGCGGGTCGAGCGCCGGCACGGGTGGCGCGGCCCCCTCGTCGAACCGGAGCTCGAGCACGCCGAGGTCGTGGCGCAGCAGCGGCGCGCGCCGGCGCCGGTCCCAGTCGGGAAGCAGCGCCGCGACGCCGCCCCGCTCGGCCGCCCGCTCGAGCGGCAGCAGGGCGCCGGCCTGGGCCAGGAGAAAACCCCGGTAGCCCGGCATGGCGCCGAGGTCGAAGGGCGCGAAGGCTGCTTCGGCATCGCGGTGGAGCGTCGCGGTGGCGGCTTTCAGGAAAGCGTGGATGTCGGTCATCGTGCTCGCGGCCCACGCGTCCGGCGCGGGATCCGGTGTGGCGGGTGCGGCCCATCTGATGGTACCGGCCGCGGATCGCAAGCCCGCTCGCCACTCCGCTCCCGGCCCGAGGGTAGCAGGGACGGGCACCCGCGAAGCCTTCGTCGCAGATCCGCCCATCCCCCTTCTCCCCCCACCATATAAACCCTATAAGCGGCCGGTTTCCGTGCTGCAGCGCACGCACCGAGTACACCACCAATGCCCCAAGACGTCGTGCAGGACCTTCCCGCTGCGGCAGCCGCGACGCCTGCGGGTCAGGAGCACGGTCATGCCAAGTCCGGCCTGTTCGCCATGTCGCTCGGCTCCATCGGCGTGGTCTACGGCGACATCGGCACGAGCCCCCTTTACGCCCTGAAGGCGGCGCTGGCCTCGGCCAAGGCCACGGGCGCGCCGGTGTCGGAAGTGGTCGGCATCGTGTCGCTGCTGATGTACGCGCTGTTCTTCATCGTCACGATCAAATACGTGCTGTTCCTCATGCGGGCCGACAACAAGGGCGAGGGCGGCACCCTGTCCCTGATGGCGCTGGCCCAGAAGGCCCTCGGCCACCGGGCCCGGACGGTGTTCATCCTGGGGGTCGCGGGGGCGGCGCTGTTTTCGGGCGACGCCATCATCACGCCCGCCATCTCGGTGCTGTCAGCCGTTGAAGGCCTGGGCGTCGCCGAACAGGCGCTCACGCCCTACGTGCTGCCCATCACGGTCGTGATCCTGATCACCCTGTTCACCGTGCAAAGCTTCGGGACCGCGCGGGTCGCGACCTTCTTCGGCCCGATCATGCTGGTGTTCTTCACGCTCATCGGCCTCCTGGGCATCCGGCACATTTTCGACGCGCCGGTGATCCTGACGGCCTTCAACCCGCTGAACGGTATCCGTTTCCTGTTCGGCAACGGCGCCACGGGATTCGAAACGCTGGGCCTCGTGTTCCTGGCCGTCACGGGCGCCGAGGCGCTCTACGCCGACATGGGGCATTTCGGCCGGCTGCCGATCCAGCTCGCCTGGCTCCTGTTCGTCCTGCCGGCCCTGCTGCTCAACTACCTCGGCCAGGGCGCCCTGGTGATCCGCACCCCCGAGGCCATCCGCGACCCGTTCTTCCTGATGGTGCCGAACTGGGCGCTGATCCCCTTCGTGATCCTGGCCACGGTGGCGACCGTGATCGCCAGCCAAGCCGTGATCACGGGCGCGTTCTCGCTGATCCGGCAGGCCGTCCAACTCGGGCTGCTGCCCCGCATGGAAATCCAGCACACGTCGGAAACCACCGAAGGGCAGATCTTCGTGCCGCGCGCCAACCGGCTGATGCTGGCCGGCGTGCTGGTGCTCGTGTTCCTGTTCAAGACCTCGGACGCACTCGCCAACGCCTATGGGATCGCGGTCACGGGTACCATGGTGGTGACCACGTCGCTGTCGTTCTTCGTGGTGTGGAAGCTGTGGCGCTGGCCGCTGGTCGGGGCGCTCGCCTTCGTGGCCTTCTTCCTGGTGATCGACCTGGCGTTCCTGTTCGCCAACATGGTCAAGGTGCTGGAAGGCGGGTGGGTGCCGCTGCTGCTGGCCGGCAGCTCCATGCTGCTGATGTGGACCTGGGTGCGCGGCACGGCCTTCCTGTCGGCCAAGACCCACCGGGACTCCATCTCGACCCGCGACCTCATCCGCATGCTGCAGAAGAGCAAGCCGGTCCGGGTGCCCGGCACCGCCATCTTCCTGACCAGCGACCCCGAGGTGGCGCCCTCGGCCCTGATGCACAACCTCAAGCACAACAAGGTCATTCACGAGCGGGTCGTGATCCTGTCGGTCAAGACGTCCGACAGCCCGCGGGTCGCGGGCGCCAACCGCTTCCAGCTCGAGAAGCTGTCGGAAGACTTCACCAAGATCATCCTGAACTACGGCTACATGGAGATCCCGCGCATGCCGGCAGCCCTCGCCAACATGCGCAAGGCGGGCCTGCGGTTCGACATCATGACGACCTCGTTCTTCCTGGGCCGCCGCACCCTCAAGGCCTCGCCCAATTCGGGCATGCCGGTGTGGCAGGACAAGCTCTACATCGCGCTCACCAAGCAGGCCGCCACCGCCACCGACTTCTTCTCGATCCCGTCCGACCGCGTGGTGGAGCTCGGCGCCCAGGTGACGATCTAGGCGCGGGACGGGGATCTCCTGGACAGGTCGGCACCCACGGCGCCTCAGGAGGCCTGTTTCGGAGGCCGGCCACGGCGGACCCTTGGCATCGCCTTGTCTGCTGCCTTCAGCGTCGCAAGCTCCTCCGCGGTCTGCTCGGCTTTCAACGCCCGCCGCCGCGCGTCGAACGTCCTGTACTCCGTTTCCACGTGCAGATCGGCGGCGGCCCTCGACACCGTTCCGCCGCCGCCGAGGACAGGGCGGCCCAATCCCTTCAGTTGCGCGTCCAGCAGGGTTTTAGCCTCCGTCATCAGCGTCAGCCTGCCGATGTCCAACTGATCATCGAAGACGTCGAGCAGGATCGTGGTGAGGCGGTTCAACTCCTTCAGTTCCGGTCCCATGAGAAAGTTCTTGGCCGTGTTCGTGTCGACCTTCTTGACCTCGGCGCTCTGAAACGATTGTAGCCCCATGTTCGTAGCACCCGCATTCGCCCGTTCGACCCTGACCATGGCTGGCGTTTTCGACAGGGTGGCCCAATAGAGTTTCGCTTGCATGTGCGTGTAGAACTCGCGGGCAGTGTCCGACGAGCCGTCGTAATCTTGGCACAGGGCGCAGATGCGTCGCAGTTCAGCGTAAACATTCGCTTCGGCGGCGCGGATGTCCCGAATGATCTCGCGCAGTTCGGCGATGCGATCGGGCTCGCCCCCCGCCTTGAGGCGCTTGCTGTCGACCACGAAGCCGCGCGTCAGGTACTGAATCAGCTTGTCGGTCGCCCACAGCCGGAACGCGGTCCCGAGCCTGCCGCCCACGCGATAGCCGACAGAGATTAAGGCGTTGAGATTGTAGAGTTTTGTGACATAGCGCTTACCGTCTCGGCCGGTGTGTAAGGATTCCTTACAAGCTGCCGCTTCGTCGAGTTCCCCTTCGCGGAAAATGTTTCCGAGATGAATGGTGACATTTTGGGGCGTGACGCCAAAGGCTTCCGCCATTTGCCTCTGTGATGCCCAAAATGTGTCTTCCGCGAACTGAAGTTCGACGCTCACGCCGCTGTCTGTTTGATAGATCAGGAAGCGGTTGCCCGTGTCGACATCCTCGATAAGGGATAGCGGCCCTTGCTTTTCCTGCATCGCTTGTTGAGGTCCTCTGGTTTCGTCTGCACGAACCGATTCAGAGCTTCGTTGAACCCCATGCTCAAGCCGACGGGCGGCTTAGTCCCCGCGCCACGCTCAGGCGAGCGCGGTCGAGCGGCGGGGCACCGCGAGCTTGGGGGCCGACACCCGGGCCGGGGACGCGAAGGAGCGCACCGCGTCGCCGACCGCCACGGCGCCGGCCCGTTCCACGAGGCCCACCAGGCCCCGACGCCCGATGGCGGCGCGCGCGAAACCCGCGGCGAGCCGAGGCCGGCCGTGCGCTTCCGCCAGTTTCTCGGCCGGATGGCGGCAGGGCGCGTTCTGCTCGGTCACGAACACCACGGCGCCCGACGGGAACTGCAGCCGGGTCGCGGGCGCGAGCAGGCTGAGGGCCGGTATGCCTTCGAGCACGAGGTTGGCGCCCAGCAGGGCGGGAGCGACGGCCTCGACCTCCAGGAGCGCCGCGATCTCGGCGCATTCCTCCACCGACACGATCGACAGCTGCCGGGTGTTGGCAATGGGCGTGCCCCGCGCGTGCCACGGCGTCCGGGCGTCCGCGGCCCTGACCGGCCCGGCGTGGCGGTCGCCCGCGAGCCCGTCCAGCGTCAGCGCGAGTTCCGGAAGGCTGCGGGTGACGAAGTCGCCCCGGTCGGCGATCATCAGGCTGACGACGTGCGGCATGGGCGGGGACACCTCCGGACAGGTACAGGCGGGCTGGGCGGAGCTTACGGCGGGGTGGCCGGAAGATCGAGGCCTCCGCGGCTCCCGGTTGCGGCCGGACCAACCATGACGCGGCCCGTCAGAACAGGGCGCGCGACATCCCGGCGTCGGCCGCGAGGCCCAGGAACAGGATCAAGCCGCCGATCCGGTTCGAGCGGAACAGGGCGAGCGACCGCGCCGCGCTGTCGGGCGCGATGCGGACGACCTGGACGCCGAGGTGCGCCGCGAAGCCCGCGAGCCCGATCCAGGCTGCGGGGCCGCCGCCCGCGAGCCCGACCGCGCCGCCCGCGAGCCCGACCGCCGCGGCGTAGAGCGCCGCCACGCCTTGTCTCACACGCGGGCCGAAGAACAGGGCCGTGGAGCCGATTCCTACCAGGGCGTCGTCGGTCCGGTCCTGCAGGGCGTAGATCGTGTCGTAGCCCATGGTCCAGAAGATCGCGGCGCCGTAGAGCAGCACGGGGGGCCACGCGAGGGTGCCGAACGCCGCCGCCCAGGCCACCAGCGCCCCCCAGGCGAAGGCGAGGCCCAGCACGGCCTGCGGCCAGGACGAGACCCGCTTAGCGAAGGGGTAAAGGGCCACGATCAGCAGGGACGCGGCCGCGAGCCCGACCGTGAACGCGTTGAAGCACAGCACCACGGCCAAGCCCACCAGCGCCTGCGCGACCAGGAAGGCTCCGGCCTGCCGGCGCGACACCGCCCCGCCCGCCACCGGCCGGTTGCGGGTGCGCTCGACCTGCCGGTCGATGTCGCGGTCGACGATGTCGTTGAAGGTGGAGCCGGCACCCCGCATCGCCACGGCGCCGGCCACGAACAGGAAGAGGTGGCGCGGGTCGGGCAACCGGTGCGCGGCGATGCCGGCCAGGGCCGCGCCCCACCAGCAGGGCAGGAGCAGCAATTGCCAGCCGATCGGCCGGTCCAGGCGCGCGAGCTGGAGGTAGGGCCGCCAGCCCGCGGGCGCGCTCCGCAGCACCCAGGCTTCGGTGGTGTCGGGCAAGGCGCCCGGCGTCGCGGCGGGCGTCATTCCGGAGGAGCGTTCAGTGCATTTTCAGGATTTCGGCCGATCGGCCCGGCCCAGCCACTGCCCTCACCCCGAGCCTGTCGAAGGGTGATCGGGCACGTCGCGTCCGACCCGTCCTTCGACAGGCTCGGGACGAGGGAAGTGTTGATCGATGTGATCCGCCGCGTCACAGCGGTCCGCTGGGCAGCTTCACGGCCTGCTGTTGCTGCTGCTGTTGCTGGGCCTGCTGCTGCTCGGCTTCCTTCATCTTGACCGCGAACGTGCAGGCCTTGCCGGCGAGGCTCGCGGTCTTGGCCCGGGTTGCGGTCATCTTCTCCACGACGTCGTCGGGAAGATTGCACCAGTCCTTGTTCTTGGTCATGTAGCCGACCACCTCGCCCTCGGCGACGGCCAGGCTTTTCAGGCGTGGGCAGGCCGCCACGGGGTCGAGCTTGCCGCCGTTGGCCTTGGAGATCTTATTGAGCGCATTGATCTCGGCCATGCGCTTGGACATCATGGCGGCGAAATCGGCGTTGCAGTCGGCGCGGGCAGCGCCGGCGGTCGCGAGCACCGCGAGGCTCGCGATCAGGAGGGTGCGGGACAGGCGCAACGGGATCGAGCTCCGGGGCGGGTGGTCGGTCATGGGTCCTCGGCGTCTACCCGTGCCATTTCACCGGAAGCACGCGCGGACGCGGCCGACAAACAGCGATGAAAAACGGCGGCTTCATGACTTCCAGGCCGGCGAGGCCACGTTGCCGTCCGGGCGTGTCGCGGGCGACGCAGTTCTCACTCGGCCGCGGCCTCGCGGGCCCGGCCCATCGACACGGCGGGAACCAGCAGGGCGAGCACCACGGTCGCGACCGTGACCGCGAAGATCGCCCAGAAGGTCAGGTGGAGGGCGTGCTGCAGCGCGATCCTGACCTGGTCGTCGAGGGCCGAGCGCTCCGGCGCCCCGTCGAGAAGGTGGCGGATCTGGTCGGACGTGATCCCGCCGCCCCGCGATCCCGCCAGGCCCGCATTGAGCACGGCGCCCAGCACGGTGGCGCCCAGCGTGCTGCCCAGGTTGCGGGCGAAGATGTTGGACGCGGTGGCGCTGCCGCGCTGGCTCCAGTCGACGATCTCCTGGATCAGCACCAGCGACGCCGTGCTGAGCAGGCCCATGCCGAACCCCACCATCATCGAGCCCGCTCCCGCCACCACCGGGCTCGTGTCGGGGGTGAGCACCACGAAGGCCGCGGCCCCCACGGGCATCAGCAGGCTGCCCACCACCAGGGTCCGGCGGAGGCCGAACCGGTTCAGGCCGCGCGCCGCCAGCGTGGCGCCGATCGGCCAGCCCAGCACCATCATGGTGAGCGCGAAGCCGGCCACCAGCGCGGACCGGTGCAGCACGCCCTGCACGTACATGGGCAGGAAGCTCGTCAGCCCGATCAGCGCCACGCCGGCCAGCAGCGAGGCGCCGTTGGCGGCCGCGATGGGGCGCCGGCTCCACAGCGACAGCGCGATCATCGGCTCGGCGGCGCGCCGCTCCTGCCACACGAACAGGCCGCCGCTCACGACGCAGATCAGGCCCGTCCAGCCGGCCCGCGCCCAGGCGTCCGTGCCGAGTTCGGTCAGGGCGATCATCAGCGACGCGACCGCCACCGTGAACAGGGCCGCGCCCGCGACGTCGATCGACCGTCGCTCGGTCGCCACCTTCTCGTGCAGGAACAGCACGAAGCCGAGCGCCGCGACGGCGCCGATCGGCACGTTGATCCAGAAGATCCAGGCCCAGGACAGTTTCTGGATGATCAGCCCGCCCGCCAACGGCCCCGCCACGGCCGACACGGCCCAGATGCTGGCGAGGTAGCCCTGGATCCGGCCCCGTTCCCGCGCCTCGTAAAGGTCGCCCACGATCGTGATGCCGACCGGCTGGACGGCACCCGCCCCGATGCCCTGGACGAGCCGGAAGGCGATCATGGAGGGCATGGACCAGGCGCATCCCGCCAGCACCGAGCCCACCACGAACACCGCGATGCCGACCAGCATGACCGGCTTGCGGCCGAACAGGTCCGCCAGCTTGCCGAACACCACCGTGGTGGCGGTCTGGGTCAGCAGGAAGGATCCGAACACCCAGGCGTAAAGGTCCAGGCCGCCGAGCTCCCCCACGATCTGCGGCATGGCGGTCGACACGATGGTGGCCTCGATCGCCACCATGAACATGGCGGCCATCACCGAAGCGAGCACGAGCGGGCGGGTTGACTTGGTTGCGGTCATGGTGGCGCGGGTCCTGAGCGGGCCGCCGGTTCCGACCGGCTGGCGCAGGCCGGCCGTTGCTGACATAGGCGGGTCTCGAAAAACCCGCAGCCTGCGAGGGTGACAGGTGGCCCGGATTGATTTCACGTCGCAACGCTTGTTCGTCGCAGCGCCGCTCGGGGAGGGAGCGGCCGTCCCGCTCGACCGCGGGCAGGCCAATTATCTGCTGAACGTCCTACGCCTTCGCGACGGCGCTGTCGTGCTCCTTTTCAACGGCCGCGACGGCGAATGGCGCGCGGAGCTCGCCGGGACCGGCCGCAAGGCCGCGAGCCTCGTGGTGCGCGAGGCCCTGCGGCCCCAGCCCGCCCCGAGCCGGATCCACTACTGCTTCGCGCCGCTCAAGCACGCGCGGCTCGACTACATGGTCCAGAAAGCCGTCGAGATGGGGGCGGGCGTGCTGCAGCCGGTGCTGACCCAGCACACCCAGGCGACCCGGCTCAACGCGGCGCGGATGCGCGCCAACGCGGTCGAGGCGGCCGAGCAATGCGGCGTGCTGGCCGTGCCCCCGGTGGCCGACGAGGTGCGGTTCGACCGGTTCGTGGCCGGGTGGCCGCCCGGCCGGACGCTCGTGTTCTGCGACGAGGAGGAGGCCGGGGGAGCCGGGCCCTTGGCGGCGCTGGCGGCCGCGGCCCCGCCCGGCGACGCGCCGGTGGGCGTGCTGGTCGGGCCGGAGGGCGGCTTCAGCGCCGCCGAGCGGGCCGCGCTGCTGGCCCTGCCGGGCGTGATCCGGGTGTCGCTGGGCCCGCGGATTCTGCGGGCCGACACGGCGGCGGTGGCGGTGCTTGCCCTGGTCCAGGCGGTGCTGGGCGACA
>CAXTEP010000065.1:0-12526 GCA_964243125.1 uncultured Lichenihabitans sp.
TCGCGCGCGGCCCGGCTCGCCTGGCGCGACCCGCCATCGCTCGCCGTGTCGCCGCTGGGGCTGGCGGCGGGCCGGATCGGGGCCGCGATCCTGGCGTGCCGCGCCGCGGGCCGCAGCGGGGCCGTGGACGGTTGGAACGCCGAGGCCGTCCTGTCCTCCTTCCGGGCGCTGGCCTGAACGGAGCCGCGCGTCCATCATGCGGCCGCGGGTCCACGGCCAAATTCTCGCTCGCCGGCGATGGTGCGGGAAAGGGCCGGGCGTCTGGGCGCGCTTAAAACGAACTCCGGGGTCGAGCATGCCCGTCACCACCGTTCTCCTGATCGCCCTGGGTGGCGCGCTCGGCACCCTGGCGCGTTTCTTCGTCGGGCTGGCGGCCGCGCCGGTCAGCCAGTCGCTGCCCTGGGGCACGATCGGCATCAACGTCGCGGGCTCGTTCGTGATCGGCTTCGTGGGCACGCTCACCCTGGCCGGGGGCCGCTATCCGTGGCCCGAAAGCCTTCGCCTGTTCGCGATGGTCGGGTTCTGCGGCGGCTTCACCACCTTCTCGACCTTCAGCCTGCAGACGCTCGACCTCCTGCGCGGCGGTGCGCCGCTGCGGGCCGCGATCAACGTGCTCGTTTCCGTGGTGCTCTGCCTGGGCGCGGTGGCGCTGGGCCACGCGCTGGCGGCCGCGCTGGGCGGCGGGACGACCGGCATCGCCCAGGTTCAAATCAAGGAGGACGGCTGAGCGGAACGCGTCGGAGCGGCGCGACGCTGACGCACGGGCCACGCCAGCAGGTGCATGGCGAGCCACCCCACGAGAAAGCCGGCGGCGGCGCTCGCGAGGCCCGCCGGGGTGACCGGCAGGGCGGGCTGGTAGGCCCCGTAGGCCTGCCCCGCGATGCCCCGGTCGACGTCGGCGGCCAGAACCGCGTATTGCGACACGGGGCCCGCCGACGCGAAGGCCGCGTCCTGCCGGCGCAGGCGGTCCAGGCGAGCGGCGGTTTCGGCCATGCCGCTGCCGCGCTGCCGGGCCAGCACGTCGGCATTGTGCTGCAGGCGGTCGATGCCCTGCGCCCGGGTGAGCGACTGGGCCGCCGACTCGGCATCGAACCGCGCCACGATGGCGTCGAGTTCGTCGACCGCACCGCCCAGGCGCTGCCGGTACTGCTGCGTGAACTCGGGCAGTTGCGACAGCAGCGCCGCGCCCAGTAGCCCGACCGCGAAGGCGAAACGACGGAAGATCATGCGGGACCATTTTCCTGCGCGGTCGTGGGGGCGTCGGGATCGAGCAGGCCCCGGGCCTTGAGGTCGGCCCAGAGCGCCGGGGGCACGGTTGCGGCGGCCGCGGCCGCGTTGGCCTCGACCTCCCCGGCCCCGGCGGCCCCGAGAACGACGCTCACCACGGCCGGGTGGCCGAGCGCGAACGCGACCGCGGCCTGCCGCAACCCGATGCCGTGCGCGCCGCACACGGCTTCGATCCGCGCCACCCTGGCCAGAACGGCGTCGGGCGCCGGACCGTAGTTGTAGCGCGCGCCCGCGACCGCTCCGGTGGCCAGGATGCCGGAGTTGAACACGCCGGCCAGCAGGACGCCGATGGACTTCTCGACCGCCAGCGGCAGGAAGGAGCGCAGCGCGGGCTGTTCCAGCAGCGAATAGCGGCCGGCCAGCATCATGACGTCGAAATCGCCCGCCCGGGCGAAGCGCTCGCACATGTCGGCCTCGTTGACCCCGAGCCCGATCGCCGCCACGACGCCCTGCGACCGGAGATCGTCGAGCGCCCGGTAGGCGCCCCCCATGGCCTCGGCGAACCGCTGGTCGATCATCGCGGGACCGTGGGTCCACACGTCGCAATCGTGGATCATCAGGATGTCGAAGCGCGACAGGCCGGTGCGCAGCAGCGACTGTTCCACCGAGCGCAGCGTGCCGTCGTAGGAATAATCGAAGCGCGCCCGGTGGGGAAAGCCGCCCGCGAAGCCGGGGGAGGCCACGTCGCCCATGGGCCGCTCCGGCGGCCGGAACGGGTCCATCCACCGGCCCACCTTGGTGGACAGGAGGAAGTCGTCGCGGTTGCGATCGCGCAGCACGGCGCCGAACCGCGCTTCCGACAGGCCGTTGCCGTAGTGGGGCGAGGTGTCGAAGACGCGAATGCCGGACGCAAAAGCGGCCTTGACGGTGGCGAGCGCCGCCGGGCCGCCCAGCACGTCGAACAGGTCGCCCAGCGGCGCTCCGCCCAGGCCCAGCGGCGTGAAGGCGAGGCGGACGCCCCGCCGCGTTTCAAAGATCCGGTTCGAAGGCGATCCCGTCATTCTGGCCCCCGCGCCCTCGATCCCGGCTACGGCTCAGAATAAGCTCGCTTGCCGCGCTGAACCAAGGCACGACGGCAGCGTTAAGGCTTTGACAACGGTTCGGCCACGTCAAACAGCATGGCTGTCACGCGGCGCGCTGCCGTTCGAAGCGTGGGACGGGGCGCAGCCAAGGCGCTCGAGGCGGGAAGCAGAGACGGACATGGACGACATCGATCTCCTCAGCATCAACACGATCCGCACGCTTTCGATCGACGCCGTCCAGAAGGCGAATTCGGGTCACCCGGGCGCCCCCATGGGCATGGCGCCCGTGGCCTACACGCTGTGGCAGAACTACCTGCGCTACGACCCGAGCCAGCCGCTCTGGCCCAACCGCGACCGCTTCATCCTGTCGGCCGGCCACGCCTCCATGCTGCTTTATTCCATGCTGCACCTCACCAAGGTGCAGGCCGTGGACGAGAACTACAAGCCGCTGAACCGTCCATCGGTCAGCATGGACGAAATCAAGAGTTTCCGTCAGCCCGGCAGCGCCACGCCGGGCCATCCCGAATACCACCACACCACCGGCGTCGAGGCCACGACCGGCCCGCTCGGCCAGGGCGTGTCGATGAGCGTCGGCATGGCGATCGCCGAGAAGTGGCTCGCCCAGCACTACAACACGCCCGACCACACGATCGTTGACTACAACATCTACGCGATCTGCAGCGACGGCGAGATGATGGAAGGCGTCGCCAGCGAGGCGGCGTCGCTGGCCGGCCACCTCAAGCTCGACAACATCTGCTGGCTGTACGACTCCAACGACGTGACGCTGGACGGGCCCGCGTCCTGGGCCTTCAGCGAGGACGTCGGCACCCGCTTCCTGGCCTACGGCTGGAACGTCGTCCACGTCGAGGACGCCAACAACCTCGGGCAGATCAACGCCGCGCTCGACAACTTCCTGAACGAGAAGTCGCGGCCGACCCTGATCGTCGTCAAGAGCCACATCGGCTTCGGGTCGCCCCACAAGCAGGACAAGAAGGACTCCCACGGCGAGCCGCTCGGGGCCGACGAGGTGAAGCTGACCAAGAAGGCCTACGGTTGGCCCGAGGACGCCCAGTTCCTGGTGCCGGATGGCGTCTACGAGAACTTCGCCAACGGGGTGTCCAAGCGGGGCGCGGAACTCCGCTCGAGGTGGGACCAGACGTTCGCGGCCTACAAGGGCGCCAACGGGGACCTCGGGTCCCAGTTCGAAGCGATGGAGCACCGCATCACCCCCGAGGAGGCGTTCAAGGCCATCCCGGTGTTCCCGGCCGACCCCAAGGGCATCGCGACCCGCGAATCCTCCGGCAAGGTCGAGAACGCGGTGGCGCAGCACTACCCCTGGCTCATCGGCGGCTCGGCCGACCTCGACTCGTCCACCAAGACCCGGCAGGTGTTCGATGGCTCAAAGGCCTTCACGCCGACCGAGCGGAGCGGCCGCAACCTGCACTTCGGGGTGCGCGAGCACGCCATGGGGGCGATCTGCAACGGCTTGGCGCTGTCCAAGGTCCGGGCCTACGGGTCGACGTTCCTGATCTTCTCGGATTACCTGCGCCCGACCCTGCGGCTGTCGGCCCTGATGCGGCTGCCGACCATCTGGATCTTCACGCACGACTCGATCAGCGTGGGCGAGGACGGGCCGACCCACCAGCCGGTCGAACAGGTCGCGAGCCTGCGGGCCATCCCGGGCCTGATCACGCTCAGGCCCGGCGACGCCAACGAGGTCGGCGAGGCTTGGCGCGTCGTCGCGGCGCTGAAGCACCAGCCGTCCTGCCTGATCCTGAGCCGCCAGCCCCTGCCCACCGTCGACCGCGAGAAATACGCGCCCGCGTCCGGGGTGGCCCAGGGCGCCTACGTGCTGGCCGACCCCCCCGAGGGGCAGGCCCCCAAGGTGATCCTGATCGGTACCGGCAGCGAGCTGTCGCTGGCGCTCGGTGCCTTCGAGACCCTGGCCAAGGACGGGATCCCGGCCCGCGTCGTGTCCATGCCGTCCTGGGATCTGTTCGAACAGCAGGACCAGGCCTACAAGGACGAGGTGCTGCCGGCCGAAATCCCGGCCCGCGTCGCCATCGAGCAGGGCAGCACCATGGGCTGGGACCGCTACGTGGGCCGCCTCGGGGCCGTGGTGGGCATGCACAGCTTCGGGGCTTCGGCGCCCATGAAGGACCTGATGACCAAGTTCGGCTTCACACCGGACAAGATCGTTGAGATCGCCAAGCAGCAGATCGACAACCACCAGCACGCAAAGGCTGTCAACGACTCGGCCCATTGAACCGGCTCGCGCCACCCGGGTCGGCGAAGGCCCGGGGTCCGGGCGCGCCGACGGCCGGGACCACTCGTCAAGGGGAGCAACGCAGATGCAATTGGGGATGATCGGCCTCGGCCGGATGGGGGGCAACATCGTCCGCCGGCTGCAGCGCCACGGGCACTCCTGCGTGGTGTTCGACCGCAGCGCCGATACCGTGTCGACCATCGCGGGCGAGGGCGCCACGGGCGCGAGCTCGGTGGCCGATCTCGTGGGCAAGCTGACCGACGCCCCCAAGGCAGTCTGGATCATGCTGCCCGCGGGTCCCGTCACCCAGGACATGGTCGACCAGCTGTCGGGCCTGCTCGGGCGCGGCGACATCATCATCGACGGCGGCAATTCCTTCTACAAGGACGACATCCGTCGCGCCCAGGTGCTGGAGCCGAAGGGCATCAGCTACGTGGATGTCGGAACCTCGGGCGGCGTCTGGGGTCTCGAGCGCGGCTATTGCATGATGATCGGCGGCTCCAAGCAGGCCGTCGACCATCTCGATCCGATCTTCAAGACCCTGGCGCCCGGTCGGGGCGACGTGGGCCGGACGCGCGGCCGCGAGAACCTCGCCGACAACCGGGCCGAGGAAGGCTACATCCACGCCGGCCCGACCGGGTCCGGCCATTTCGTCAAGATGGTCCACAACGGCATCGAATACGGGCTCATGCAGGCCTATGCCGAGGGCTTCGACATCCTCAAGAAGAAGAACTCGACCGAACTGCCCGAGGACCAGCGCTTCGACCTCAACCTCACCGACGTGGCCGAGGTTTGGCGGCGCGGCAGCGTCGTCAGCTCCTGGCTCCTCGACCTCACGGCCTCGGCCCTGGCGGGCAGCCCGGACCTCGCCCACTTCTCCGGCCACGTGTCCGACTCGGGCGAGGGACGCTGGACCATCGACGCCGCGGTCGAGGAGGCCGTGCCGGTCAACGTGCTGGCCGCGGCCCTGTTCACCCGCTTCCGCTCGCGCGAGGATCACACGTTCGGCGAGAAGATCCTGTCAGCCATGCGGTTCGGCTTCGGCGGCCACGTGGAAACCGGGGCGGCACCGGCGCCCAAGCCGGAGTAGCGCCATTGAACGACCAGTCCTCGGCCCCGCCGGCCTCGCAAACCCCCGTCACGGCCCCAAAGCCGCCGCCCTGCACGGTGGTGATCTTCGGGGCGAACGGCGACCTGACCAAGCGGCTGGTGACGCCCGCGCTCTACAATCTCGCGCTCACCGGGCTGCTGCCGGACCATTTCGCGATCCTCGGCCTCGACCACAACGGCAAGGACGACGTGGAATGGCGCCAGCACCTGAGCGAAGCCATGCAGGGCTTCGTGGGGGGCACGGGCGAGTTCGACCCGTCCCGGATCGACGAGAAGGCCTGGGGCTGGCTGACCGAGCGGATGTATTACCTGGTGGGCGACTTCGAGGCCGCCGAAACCTACGAACGGCTCGGCAGCATCCTCAAAGGCATCGACGAGAAGAACGGCACGGCCGGCAACGTCATCTTCTACCTCGCGGTGGCGGACCGGTTCTTCGGACGGGTGGTGGACGAACTCGGCAAGGCCAAGCTCGTGGAGCACGGGGACGGGCAGGAGCAGCCCTACCGGCGCGTCGTCATCGAGAAGCCGTTCGGTCACGACCTCGCCACCGCCCGCGACCTCAACCAGCGGATCCTTCAAAGCCTGCAGGAGGACCAGATCTACCGCATCGACCATTTCCTCGGCAAGGAAACGGTGCAGAACATCATGGCGTTCCGCTTCGCCAACGGCCTGTTCGAGCCGCTCTGGAACCGGGACCACATCGACCACGTGCAGATCACGGTCGCCGAAACCGTCGGGGTCGAGGGACGGGGCCAGTTCTACGAGGCCACGGGCGCGCTGCGCGACATGGTTCCCAACCACGTCTTCCAACTCCTGTGCATGACCGCCATGGAGCCGCCCACCTCGTTCGCGGCGGACGCGATCCGCTCCAAGAAGGTCGACGTCTTCGCGGCCATCAAGGCGCTCGGCCCCGAGGACGCGGTGCGCGGGCAGTACGACGCGGGATCCGTGCTGGGCAGAACCGTGCGGGCCTACCGCACCGAGCCCAACGTCAGCCCCGCGTCGGAGATCGAGACCTACGTGGCGCTACGGCTGGAGATCGACAACTGGCGCTGGGCCGGCGTGCCGTTCTACATCCGCACCGGCAAGTACATGACGCAGCGCAACACCGAGATCGCGATCCGCTTCAAGTCGGCCCCGACCATGCTGTTCGACCCGACAGGCGGCGCCATGCACCCCAACTGGATGGTGATCCAGATCCAGCCCAACGAGGGGATCACCCTGCAGTTCGAGGTCAAGAAGCCCGGGCCGGTGGTCGAGATCAAGTCGGTCAAGATGGCGTTCAGCTACAGCGACTGGTTTCCGGCCCAGCAGAACGTCGGCTACGAGACGCTGCTGTACGACGTCATGACGGGCGACCAGACCCTGTTCCAGCGGGCCGACCAGGTGGAGGAAGGCTGGCGCATCGTCGAGCCGGTCATCGATACCTGGGCCAAGCAGTCGCCCGAGGATTTTCCCAACTACATCGCCGGAACCGCGGGACCCGCGGCCGCGGACGCGCTGCTGGCCCGCGACGGAGGCCGGAGCTGGCGTCCCGTGACGGTCGATTCGGGTCCCAAGAAGCTCACCGCGAACCCGCGGTCGTGAGCCGCGACGTGGGCCCGAGCCTGCCGGTCGCGCTGGTCGTGTCCGACATCGACGGCACGCTGGTGAACAGGGCCAAGCAGATCACGCCCCGGGCACGCGCCGCCGTGGAAGCGCTGCGGTCCCGGGGGGTCGCCTTCTCGGTGGCGAGCGCCCGGCCGCCGATGGGCCTGCGCGGCATCATCGGGGCTCTGAACATCGCGGCGCCGGTCGGGGCCGCCAACGGCGGCGCCATCGTGGATGCCGGCCTGTCGGTGCTGGAGCGCATGCTGGTGCCGGTCGAGGCGGCCCGCCTGACGGTCGCGACGCTGATGCGCCAGAACATCGACCCCTGGCTCTTCACCGAGGACGGCTGGTTCCTGCGCGACCCCGGGGGCGCCCACGTCGACCACGAGGCCAAAACCCTCGACCTCGCCCCGACCGTGGTGGACGCCTTCGACGAGGCCCTGCTGGCACGGGCCCTGAAGCTCGTGGGCGCGAGCCACGACCATCCGCTGCTGGCCGCCTGCGAGGACATGCTGCAGGCGAGTTTCGGGGGAACCGCGCTGGCCAGCCGGTCGCAATCCTACTACCTCGACGTGACCAACGCGGCCGCCAACAAGGGCGAGGCCGTGCGGGGCGTGGCGCGCCAGCTCGGCGTGCCGCTCGACCGCGTCATGACCATCGGGGACGGCTACAACGACACGCCCATGTTCGAGTTGGGCGGGTTCAGCGTCGCCATGGGCAACGCGCCGGAAGCCGTGCAGCGCATGGCCACTGCGGTGACGGACAGCTGCGAGGACGAGGGCTTCGCCAAGGCGATCGAGCGCTACGTCCTGGCTCCGCACGGCCGGGCCGGATCGAAGCCCGCCTCGACCGCCAACGCGACAGGACACCCATGACCGACCAAGCAGGACCCAAGGGGAAGATCTCGATCCTGCTGGCCGACGTCGACGGCACGCTTGTGACCGAGCAGAAGGTCCTGACCGAGCGGGCGGTTGCGGCCGTGCGGGCCCTCAAAGCCAAAAACATCCGCTTCGCCATCACGAGCGGGCGGCCGCCCAAGGGCATGGCCATGCTGATCGGGCCGCTCGAACTCGACACGCCGGTCGCGGGCTTCAACGGCGGCGTGCTGGTCAACCCGGACCTGTCGGTCATCGAGGCCAGGACCCTGCCGCCCGACGTGGCCCGGCAGACCATCAAGCTGATCGACGACCACGGCATGGACGCCTGGCTCTACACCGCCGACGAGTGGCTGATCCGCAGGGCGGACGCACCCCACGTGGCGCGGGAAACCTGGACCGTGAAGTTCGACGCCAGGGTGGTGCCGCGTTTCCCGGACGAGGCCCTGGACGGGGCCGTGAAGATCGTTGGCGTGAGCGACGACCACGACCTCGTGGCCAAGGCCGAGAAGGACGCCCAGGCGGCCTTCGGGGACCACGTGTCGGCGGCCCGCTCGCAGCCCTACTACCTGGACGTGACCAACGCGCAGGCCAACAAGGGCGCCGTGGTCGAGACCCTGTCCCGGCGCCTCGGCATCCCGGCCGCCGAGTTCGCCACGATCGGCGACCAGCCCAACGACGAGCTCATGTTCCGCAAGAGCGGTTTCAGCATCGTGATGGGCAACGCCAGCGACGAGGTGAAATCGCGGGGCAGCGCCACCACGGACGGCTACAACGACGAAGGCTTCGCCAAGGCGGTCGAACGCTACCTCCTGGGAAGCGGGAAAGGGTGACGATCCCGTGAGGCCCCTGCTGATCGCGCCATCCATCCTGTCCGCCGACTTCGGCCGCTTGGCCGAGGAGGTGCGCGCCGCCGACGCGGCGGGCGCGGACTGGATCCACGTCGACGTGATGGACGGCCGCTTCGTGCCCAACATCACCCTGGGGCCGGTGGTGATCGAGGCCGTGCGGCGCGCCACCGCCAAGCCGCTCAACGTGCACCTGATGATGGTGGAACCCGAGCTGATGCTCGACGACTTCGTCCGGGCCGGGGCCGACCACGTGATCGTGCAGGCCGAGCCCGCCTCGACCATCCACCTGCATCGCCTGCTGGTCCGCATCCGCGACGCGGGCAGGAAGGCCGGCGTGGCCCTGAACCCCGCGACGCCGCCCGGCGTGCTCGAATACGTGCTCCACCTGTGCGACATCGTGCTGGTGATGACCGTCAATCCCGGCTTCGGCGGCCAGCAGTTCCTGCCCGAGATCCTGCCGAAGATCCGGGCAGTGCGGAGCATGGCGGCGGCGCGCGGCCTCGACCCCCACATCGAGGTCGACGGCGGCGTCGGGCCACAAACGATCCGCGCCGCCGTGGAGGCCGGCGCCGACGTGACCGTCGCGGGCTCCGCGATCTTCGGGACCAGGGATTACGGTTCGGCGGTGACGCGGCTGCGCGAGGCGGCCGGGCACGCGCCGACCCCCGCGAACCGGTGAGGCATGTCATGGGAGAAAGCATCAGCCAGGGCCGCCTGACGGTGTACGACAGCCCTGCCGTCCTGGCCGACGAGGTCGCGAACTGGTTGCTGGGCTTGGCGACCGACGGCCGCGACACGTTCAGCCTCTGCCTGTCGGGCGGCTCCACCCCCAAGACCCTGTACGAGCGGCTGGCGCGCCCGCCGTTCCGCGACGCTTTTCCCTGGGCCAGGACGCACGTGTTCTTCGGCGACGAGCGTTTCGTCCCGGCCGGCGACAAGGACAACAACTACACCATGGCCGCGACGGCGCTGCTCGACCACGTGCCGCTGCCCGCCGCGAACGTCCACCGGATCGTCACCGAAGCCGACACGCCCGCCCGGGCCGCCGACGACTACGAGGCCGCGCTGAAACGCTTCTACGGCCGGGACACCCTCGACCCGGTCCGGCCGCTCTTCGACGTGAACCTCCTCGGGCTCGGCCCGGACGGCCACACCGCTTCCCTGATCCCCGGCCAGCCCGTGCTGGACGAGCGGAGCCGGTGGGTCGCGGCCGTGTCGGAAGGGCGGCCGGAAGTGCGGCTGACACTCACCTATCCGGTGCTCGAAAGCAGCCGCACGGTCGCGTTCCTGGTCACGGGCGCCGGCAAGGCCGACATGCTGGCCCACGTCCGCGCCGGCGGCCGCGACGTGCCGGCCGGGCGGTTGGCGGCCCGGGGCGAGGTAATCGTCTTCGCGGACCGCGCCGCCGCGGGTTCCTGAGATTTTTTGAGGCACCCGACCGTTCCGCGGCGCGCCGTGGTCAGCCGGGCGACGATCCTTCGACGGGCGGTTGGCCCGACGCGTCGGCCGCCGCCCCGGCGCTTCCGCGGTCGCGCCAAAGGCCGAGCCCGCCCGTGATGCCCGCCTCGTTGGGCACCACCGTGATGTCGGCGGCGAGCTTGCCCTCGATCTTGTTGCCGTTGCCGCCGCCGATGTAGAGCCTGTCGTAATGCACCAGGGCCGCCAGAATGGCGATGACCTTGTGGACCCGGCGGCTCCAGCGCTTGCGCCCGACCTTGGCGAGGGCGTCGCGCCCGACGTAGTCGTTGTAGGTCTTGCGGCCGCGGATGGGGTGGTGGGCGAATTCGAGGTGGGGGGCCAGGACGCCGTCCTGGAACAGCGCGGTGCCGGCCCCCGTGCCGAGGGTCAGTACGAATTCCAGCCCCTTGCCGGCGATGACGCCCAGGCCCTGGATGTCGGCGTCGTTGCCGAGCCGGGCCGGCTTGCCGAGCCGGCCCGCGACCCGGTCGGCCAGGGGATAGCCGATCCATTCCGGGCCGGGGAAATGCGGTGCCGTGAGGACCTGGCCGCGGCGGACCGCGCCCGGGAACCCGATGGAGATCCGGTCGTAGCCCGGCAGGTTCGCGGTCAGGGCCGCGAGTTCGTCGAGGAGGCGCTCGGGCGACAGGTCGGCGGGCGTCTTGCGCCACACCTTGTCGTGCGCCATGTGCCCGTCCGGATCGAGCACGGATGCCTTCAGGCCCGTCCCGCCGATGTCGATGGCCAGGGTCATGGGACCGGTCATGGGGGCTTGGCTCCTGGTTGTGCGGCGGCACGTCGCCGGCCCGCGCCGTTCCGCTAGGACCTCTCGGCCGCAACATCAAGGGAGGTGGGTCCGACCCCCGCGTCAAGTCGTGAGTCGGGGGCCGGCGCGGCGCGACGGTTTGCTTGGCCTTCGGAACCGCTTATCTGGAAGCCATGCTGAACGGCGACCTTCACGCCACGAGGGAAAACCCGGCCGATCCGCCGGGACCCGGGATGCCCCGGTTCGACGCGGGTGCTCCGGTCCGGCTCGTGGACGCGGCCGCGCGGCCGCGCTTCGGAGCGAGGCTCCGGCAGGTCGCGGCCGGCACGATCGTGTCGGCCCTGGTGCATGTGGGCCTGGCGGTGGCGTTCCTGATCGTGTGGCGTGCGATGGTGCGGAACCTGACAGCCCCCGAGCCGATCAGCGTGGAACTCGTGCGCTCCGTGCCCGACGTGAAATCCAAGCCCGAAGCCGCGGGCCCGAAGCCGCCCGAGCCCGAGAAGGCCGCCCCGATCCTGCCGGCACCGGTCCCGCCTGCCCCGGCACCCGCGCCACCAGCCGCGGCCGATCCCGGCGCCCACGTGGGCGAGCCCCCGCGATCGGCCCTGGTGGAGCCGCCGCCCGAACCCAGGCAGGCCGCCACGCAGGTCGCTCCGGATCCGCACCCCACCGTGGCGGACGAGAAGGCCCGGCCCGTGGCCCCGCCACCCGCCGCGGGCCCGCAGGTTCCGACCGTGCTGGCGGCGCCCGCGGCCGACACGAGCGTGCCGGCCCCGCCCCCGCCCGCCGCGCCCCCGGCCGCCAGATCCGTGGACGCCGACCCGTCGCCCCGGCCCGCTTCCGCGACCCTGGCGTCCGCCCTGCCCTCGATGGCGCTGGCCTTGCCGTCGAGCTTCCAGGCCATTCTGTCGTCGGCGGGTTCGGCCGAAAGCCGCCAGTACAAGGGGGTGGTCTACGGCATGCTGGGCCGGGGCCGCGCCCGCGCGGTCGCCGAGGACGCCGAACGCCGCGGCCTCAAGGGGCAGGTCATCGTGGCCCTGACCATCGACGACGGCGGCGCCGTGGACCGGATCGGGGTCGTGCAGTCGAGCGGCCGGGACGACGTCGACCAGGCCGCCGTGGCCCTCGTCCGCGCCGCCGCGCCCTTCCCGCCGCCGCCGGCCGGGACCGAGCATTCCTTCACCCCGGCGATCGCGTTCGGCGAACGGGAATGATCGCGGCACCCCCACGCCTCGCCCCGGCCCGGAAGCGGGCGTGAATCGCCGCATGACGCCATTCCGGTCGCGCTCGGTCCGCCGCGC
>CAXTEP010000065.1:12626-14710 GCA_964243125.1 uncultured Lichenihabitans sp.
ATCCGCCTTGACACTCCCGAAAGGACCGTTCTAAACCACGGACAAGTCGTTCGTTAAACAGAACGGCGCGACCGCCGTGAGGGATGCCGCCTTCCGGCCTGCAGCGAGGACGGACGTGTGGGCGTGCTGGCGACCATGAAAGGCCACGTCGGGGAAGCCGACGCGCCGACGAGCCTGGTGGTCACCTTCCCGTCCAGCCATCCCCTCGCCATGGATGCGGGCGGCACCGTGGCGCCGCTCACCATCGCGTACCAGACCTACGGGGCGCTCAACCCCGACCGGTCGAACGCGGTCCTGGTGTGCCACGCGCTGACGGGCGACCAGCACGTCGCCAACCTCCATCCCGTGACCGGCAAGCCGGGCTGGTGGACCGCCATGGTGGGTCCAGGCAAGCCGATCGATACGGACCGGTTCTTCGTGATCTGCTGCAACGTCGTGGGCGGCTGCCTGGGCACCACCGGCCCGGCCTCGCTCAATCCCGACACCGGCCACACCTACGGGCTCGACCTGCCGGTCGTGACGATCCGCGACATGGTGCGGGCCCAGGCCATGCTGGTGGACCATCTCGGCATCGACACGCTGTTCTGCGTCGCCGGCGGCTCCATGGGCGGCATGCAGGTCCTGCAATGGGCGGCGCTGTACCCCGACCGGGTGTTCGCCGCCATGCCGATCGCCACGGCGGCCCGGCACTCGTCGCAGAACATCGCGTTCCACGAGGTCGGGCGCCAGGCCATCATGGCCGATCCTGACTGGCGCGGCGGGCGCTACCTCGACCACGGCGTGCGGCCCGAGAAGGGTCTTTCGGTGGCCCGCATGGCGGCCCACATCACCTACCTGTCCGACCAGGCGCTGCACGCCAAGTTCGGCCGCAAGCTGCAGGACCGGGCCGCGCCCACCTTCTCGTTCGACGCCGACTTCCAGATCGAGAGCTACCTGCGCTACCAGGGCCGCAGCTTCGTGGAGCGGTTCGACGCCAACGCCTACCTCTACATGACGCGGGCCATGGACTACTTCGACCTCGCGGCCGATTACGGCGGCGTGCTGGCCCACGCGTTCAGGGCCACCCGGACGCGGTTCTGCGTGGCCTCCTTCACGTCCGACTGGCTGTTCCCCACCGCGGCGTCGCGCGCCATCGTGCACGCCCTCAACGCGTCCGGGGCCTCGGTGTCGTTCGTGGAGATCGACACCGACAAGGGGCACGACGCCTTCCTGCTCAACCTGCCGGAACTGATCGAAACATCGCGCGGCTTCCTCAACGCGGCGGCGCGCACCCGCGGGCTCGCCTGATGCTGCTCGGCCACGCGTCGGACCGGGTGGCGGACCCGCACCGCCCCGGTGCGGCAGCCGCGGTCCAGCCGGGACGCCGCGACCTCCAGCTCGTGGCCGGCATGGTGGCGCCGAACAGCCGCGTGCTGGACCTCGGCTGCGGCGACGGCGAGCTGCTGCGGCTGCTGGCCGACACGCGGAGCGTGGACGCGCGCGGGCTGGAACTGTCGCAGCGCGGCGTGAATGATTGCGTGGCCAAGGGCTTGCCGGTGATCCAGGGCGATGCCGACACCGACCTGGCCGCCTATCCTGACGACGCCTTCGACTACGTGATCCTGTCCCAAACCCTGCAGGCCACCCGGCAGCCCCGCGTGGTGCTGGAGCAGATGCTGCGCATCGGCCGCCACGCCATCGTGTCGTTCCCCAACTTCGGCTACTGGCGCGTGCGGGCCGAGCTCCTGTTCCGGGGCCGGATGCCGGTCACCGACACCCTGCCGTTCGCCTGGTACGAGACCCCCAACATCCACTTCTGCACGATCAGCGACTTCCTGGGCTTGGCACAGGCTATCGGCGCGACCGTGCAGCGGAGCGTCGTCCTGGACGGGCGCGCCGTGCCGCTGCGGGGTGGGGCGCCGGCCTGGATGTGGAACCTCCTGGGCCAGCAGGCCGTGTTCATGCTGCGCCGCTGAGCCGGCGCACCGGTCAGCCGATCTTCTTCCGGATGTCGTCGAGCAGGGCGAGGTGCTCGACGATCATGCCCTTGGCGAGCTTGGCCACGTTGGTTTCGTCGAGGTTGTCGGGCGCCTTGAGGTAGGCGT
>CAXTEP010000065.1:14810-16009 GCA_964243125.1 uncultured Lichenihabitans sp.
CGATCCCACCGCCATGGTCCGCTCCGTATGGGTCTTGGACGCGTCCGACAGCGACAGGGAGGTGGCCTGCTTCATGGCCGGGGCGGGTGCCGGGGCGGCGTCCGGCACGGCCGGAACGGGAGCGGGCGCCGCCGGGGCGTCGGTGGGAGGCGCGGGGCTCGTTTGCGCGAGCGCGGGCGTGGCCGCCAGGGCCGCAAGCCCTGCGAGAACGAGACGGCGTTCCATGGATGTGACCTCCGGCGATGGCGAAGCGTGGCCCGGGCGGCCACGGGATGGACCGAGCCGATGCACGGCACCGAAGTAACTCGACCCGACCCGTTAAGTTGCGGCGTGGCGGGGCGTGGCTCCATGAGCGGGGAAACAGAAATTAATCAGGGTCTTGCGCGATCGGCGGCCTTGCCGCATGGGAACGGGCCGAGAGCCCGCGGGCCGGCGTGGCGGGCCCGCATAGTCTCACAAATGCCACAGGCGCTCCGTACCGCAGGACCTGCTCCGGCCAAGGAAAGTCAATCGCGCATGATGATTCGCATCGCACCGGCGGTGGTCGTGGTCTGCCTTCTCGCCGCCGTGCCGGTCCGTGCCGAAAATGCGCCGCTCCAGTTGCAGCCCGCTCGGAAACCGGCCGCCGCCGCGGCCCCCGTCGCGCCCCGCAAGGCCGTGCCGGAGCTGACGCCCGGCGAGGCGGTCAGCAAGGCCAACGATTATTTCAACACCGCCCAGACCATGATCAGCGACTTCGTGCAGATCGGCGGCGACGGGCGCCGCGTCGACGGCAAGCTGTTCGTGGACAAGCCCGGCCGCATGCGCTTCACCTACGCGCCGCCCGCCACCCTGGAGATCGTGGCGGACGGCACGTCGGTGGCCGTGATCGACCGCAAGCTGCACACCCAGGACCTTTACTTCATCAGCCAGACCCCGCTGAAGTTCCTGCTGAGCGATCACCTCGACCTCGCCACCGACACCAAGGTGCTCGACGTGACCAGCGACGCCACCACGGCCTCCATCGTGGTGGAGGACAAGGCCACGTTCGGCGGCACCTCGCAGATCCGGCTGACCTTCGACCGCGACCCGTTCGCGCTCAAGCAGTGGACCGTGATCGACCCGCAGGGCTACGAAACGCTCGTGTCGCTGAGCGACGTGGATCTGGCCACCAAGCCCGACGGCGAACTGTTCCGGATCAACACCGAGCGGATGCTGAA
>CAXTEP010000066.1:0-15765 GCA_964243125.1 uncultured Lichenihabitans sp.
CCTCGTTGGTGCGCGCGGCCTCGGCGGCCGAGGCCTTCTCGTCGGCGGCGCGCTCGGCCCGTTGCCGCCCGGCCGCGACGATGGCTTCGGCGGTGGCGGGGACCTCCGGTCCGGGGGTGGCCGCCACCGTCGCGGCCAGGGTCCGGACCTGCGCCCGCAGCGCGTCGAGCCCGTCGGGGGCCAGCACGGCCAGGACGCGGCCGTGCCCCGCCGCTTCCCCGTCCAGCTCCGCCTTGCGGGCCAGGAGGTTGGCGACGTCGTTCCGGCCGGGCTGGCCGAGCTGGCGCAACCGGTCGGCCACGCGCCGCGCCGCCGCCTCGACCGCCTCGGCCAGAACCGCGGCGCCGCCGCCCGGCCGGACCGTCACCCGGCCGAACCCCGCGAGGTCGAGCACCGCGTCCTTGGACAGGAGCAGGGGCGTGCCGGTCTCGACCGGCACGCCGTCCAGGCGCACGGACCCGCCGGCCTCGGGCGCGAAGGCGACCTGCGCGCTCGCGGCGTCCCGCTTCAGCGCGGCCGCGTCGCGCGCCGCGCACAGGCGGTCGAGATCCGCCAGATCCTTGGCCGACAGCACGATCGCGCGGGCGGCCGCGACCGCGTCGGCGCGCCGGGCCGACAGGTTCTCGGCCTCGGCCAGTCCATTGGCGAGGCGCACGAGGCCGTCGCGGGCCCGCGCATCGGCCAGCGCGCGCTCGGCCGCACCCAAGGCCTCGTCGGCCGCCTCGCGTGCCGTTCGGGCCCGGTCCAGATGAGCGGTCGCGTGCCGGGACTCCTGCTCGGCCGAAGCCAGGGTGGCGTGCGACCCGGCGGCGTCGGACCGCGACAGGGTGGCCCGCGCAGCCTCGGCGTCGGCCCGGGACGCGAGCGCCCCGCGGGCCAGAACCCGCTCGGCCGCGGCGTCGCGGTCGAGTTCGGCCCGCTGGTGCGCCCGCGCCAACTCGTCCAGCGTCGCCCTGAGCCGCGCGGCCTTGTCCACGGCCGCGCGCGCGTACTCGACGGCCCGCACCGCACCGGCGACCCGGTCGTCGCGCGCGTGTCGCCCGAGCGCCTCGACCTTCTGGGCCAGCAACGCGACCTTGTCGTCGTGCTCGCGCAGGCGCTGCTGGAGGGTGTCGCGCTGCGCGTCGAGCCGGGCGATCTGATCCTGGAGAACCCTGAACTCGCCTTTCGGCTTGGGCGCGTCGCGCTTGTCCCAGAAAGCGTCCCGCCGCTCCTCCGCGGCGGCGAGCAGGGCGCGCCCGCGGCCGCCGCCGAGCACCTGGCCGACCTCGCTTTCGAGGGCGGTCGCCAGCGTGCCCTGGCCGCCCCCGGCCCCCATCGCCGTGTGGGCCAGGCCTTGCTCGACCCACAGCAGGCCGTAAACGCCCTGGTGCTCGCCGGGCTTCGAGCCGCGCGAGCCGGGGGCCTGGAAGCCGAGCAGGGCGGCCAGCTTCTCCTCGACGGCGTCGCCCGTCAGCCGCGGCAGGCCCGGCCCGGTCAGTTCCGCTTCGGGCCGCTGGTTGAAGGCCTTGCGCAGCCGGTAGGTGGCCCCGGCGATCTCGAAATCGATGCCGATCTCGGGGCGCACGGCCTGGCCGCGCGGCAGCATGGCCCGCACGGCCTCGCCGCCCACGCGGTGGCGCTCGAACAGCACGGCCCGGAGCGCCGCCAGCAGGGTCGACTTGCCGGCCTCGTTGTCGCCCACCAGCACGTTGAGGCCATCGCCCAGGCCGTCCACCACGAGGTGGCCGAGCTTGCGAAAGTCGCGCACCTCGATGCGGCGGATGCGCATCGGCTCAGCCGGCCTGACCGAGGTGGTCGAGGTAGATCATGCGCAGCGCCACCCCGGCCGCGGCCCGCTCGGGGTCGGCGGGGTCGCGCGCCTTGGCCTTCAGGCGGTCCACGGCGAGACGCACGAAGCCGCCCGTGTCGATGGCGTCGAGGTCGTCGGCCGTGGGCTCGTCGCGGAGGTCGGCCTCGTCCACGTCGAGGTGGTGCAGCCGGGCCGCCCAGTGGTCGAGCAGGAGACGGAGCCGGCGCCGCTCGGACAGGCTGAGGCTGCCCGACAGCTGCAGCGACACGACGCTGTCGCGCGCCGCGGGGGCGAGGGCTTCGAGCTCGGCCGCCACGGCCCCGCAGGTCCCGTCGACGAGTTCGATCTCGCGCCGGACCCAGCTGAACCGGCCGACCCGCAGCCGCTCGACCCGGGCCGCGGCGCCGTTGGCCACGACGAGGTGGACGTGGCCCGAATCGTTGGCCCGGTGCCGGTCCGTTTCGGGCGTGCCGGCGTAGTGGGTGTTGGGCGCGATCGCCAGGGCGCCGTGCCAGTCGCCGAGCGCGAGATAGTCCAGCCCGGCCCGGCTGGCGCGGTCCTCGGCAATCTCGTTGGACGCCTCGGCGCTGCCCGGCAGGCGGTTGGCCACCGACCCGTGGGCCAGCCCGATGCGGGACGCGCCGTCCGGGCTCGGGGCGGCGTCGAACCACTGGGTCAGGTCCTGGGCCTCGCGGCGGCGACGCAGCGGCGCCGGCAGCACCACGGCCCGGCCCTGCCAATGGTCGATCGGCACGGGCTCGTCGGCGATCACCACGTTGGCGGGCAGGCCCATGCGGCGCAGCCGCGTCCACACGCTGTGGCTCAGCGCCGCGTCGTGGTTGCCGGGCAGGAACACCCAGGTGCCCTCGAAGGCCCGCAGCGCGTCCACGGCCTGGACCAGGGTGCGGTCCGCGACCGCGTTGCTGTCGAAGGCGTCGCCCGCCACCAGCACGGCGTCGACCGCGTGGGCCGCGGCGGCGCGCGCGATGGTTTCCACCGTGCGGAGGCGCTGGAGCTTCAGTTCGAGCGCGGCCTCGTCGGGAAACGTCCCGAACGGCTTGCCGATCTGCCAGTCGGCCGTGTGGATGAACCGGAACGTCATGGATGGAAGGCGAAGCCCCGCCGAGGAGACCGCGACCATCCACCAGGAAGGCGGCCGATGTAAGCCGTGGGGACACCCGGCCCCGCGTTGTCAACAGGTTCGGAAGCCGTGGGCCTCACGCGCCCTCGCGCCCAACCGTCGCGGGGCGGCCGGGTCGCAGGGCCAGGCTCGCGGCGGGCGTGCTAGGGTGATGATCGGGCAGTGTGGCGAGGGCGGCGCATGCAGCGGCATTTCGGTCGGTTCGGCGAGCGCATCGTGGTCGACCTGCCATTCGGCCGACGTGACAGCGAGTGGCGCTTCTTTTATCGCGACTTCTTCTCGATGTTTCTGCGCTGGACCCAGCCCATCACCCTGTCGGACGGCAGCCAGTCCAGGGAACCGCGCCTGATGCGCCGCAAGGTCGGTGGCCGGTGGCAGTACCGGGCCCTGAGCGAGCGCGAGCTGCGCTACATCTTGAGCGTCGAGAACGGAACGCACTGCTGAACCCGGGGCGCGGTTCCGGCGAGGTCGGCGCATAAGGAATTGATACGCAGGAACCAAGACTAGCCTGCCTCGTTTTAAGGGCTCATGCACCTCTTTGGGAGGACCTGCGGCCACGCATGGCGGGCGCAGGAAGCAGTCCGGCTCCGGATGGAGTGACGGTGGTGCTGTGAGATCTCGAGCGTGCTGGGCCGGCCACGCGAGAGACTTCAGCCCCGGGGGCCGGTCAATACGGATCAATCGCAATGGCTGACCTGAATTCCATCGAAGTCCAGAACCGCACCGTCACGGCCTTCTTCGACACCCGCGAGGCCGCCGACAAGGCGGTCGACGACGTGGTCGCGATCGGCATCCCGCGCCAGCACGTGACCGTCACGGGCAGCACCGCGGCGGGCGGCACCGCGGCGGTTGGCACCGCGGCAAGCGGCACCGCGACCGGCGAAACCGGCACCGGTTTCCTGGACTCGCTCAAGAACATGTTCCTGCCCGAGGAGGACCAGCACGCCTACGCGGAGGGCCTGCGCCGCGGCGGCTACGTGGTCTCGGTCCAGACCGAGGAGGGCAACTACACCCGCGTGCTCGACATCCTCGATCGGGACGGCGCCGTGGACCTCGACCAACGCGAAGCGTCCTGGCGCTCCGAAGGCTGGACCGGCTACGCGGCGGCCGGGGCCGCCGACGCGAGCGTCGGGACGACCGGGCTCGCCGCGACGGCGCCGGCCGCGACGATCGCTTCCGGAACAGGTGCGGCCCGCACCGAAACTGCGAGGCCGTCCAGCGTCGCGCTTGGGTCGGACGAGGTCATTCCGGTTTACGAGGAGCGGCTGCGGGTCGGCAAGCGGGACGTGGACCACGGCCGGGTGCGGGTGCGCAGCTACGTGGTGGCGACGCCCGTCAGCGAGCAGGTGAGCCTGCACAGCGAGAGCGTGCAGGTGGAGCGTCGTCCGGTGGACCGGGCCGTTGCGGCGGGCGAGGCGCTGTTCCAGGACCGGGTGATCGAGGCCAGCGAGCGCGCCGAGGAGGCGGTCGCGTCCAAGGAGGCCCGGGTGGTGGAGGAGATCGCGCTGCGCAAGACCGCGGCCGACACGGTGCGGACCGTGAGCGACAGCGTGCGCCGCACCGAGGTGGAGATCGACGACGGGCGGCTGGCAAACGTGGGTACGCGGGCCGTGTCGGGGGCCGTTGCGGATGCGTCGCTGATCAAGGAGCACATGGACGTGATCGCGGCCGACGGGGCCAAGATCGGCACCGTGGACCACCTGGACGGGCCCGACCGGATCAAGCTCACCAGGCAGAGCTCGCCCGACGGGCAGCACCACTACGTGCCGCTGGCCTGGGTGGACCACGTGGACACGCACGTGCACCTGACCAAGAGCGCCGCCGACGCCAAGGCGGCCTGGTAGGCCACAAGCCCCGGCCGGCTCGACGGACCGGAAGCCCGGCCTCCCGCGAGGCCGGGCCTTCTCCTGGGACGCTAGAGCCTGGCGTGTGTCAGCGCTAGCATGACACACGCCGGACGCACGGAGCCGCCGCGGCGGTTCCGACCGCCATCGCCGGCCGCTGTCCTGCCCGCCGCGTCAGGCGGGCCGGGCGCCCGTCGGCGTGGCCGCCGACCTCGGTCCGGCGGCGCGAAAGGGATCATGAGTGACCCCAGCGCTGCCTCACGGTGCCGCCAGTTGGCCAGCCGATGGCGTGACGGCCGAGACACCGTTCCCATCGCCACTGCCCTCCAGTGCGCCGCTGCTCCATCCGCCGTTGAGGACCAGCGTCGCGGCATAGATCACGGTGCCCCTGTGATCCCGGACATGAACGCTGAAAGTCCGGTGATTGCCGTCGGGAATCTTGTCCCGCGCCATGTCGGGCAGAACATCCAGCGCGACGTGCCGGGCCATGTCTCGGTCGGGCAGATCATGTCCCTCATCGTCACGAATGAAGACGTCGCCGTCACTGGTGTCGATGAAGAAGCATGGCATTGCTGGTTTTCCCACATTCCTCGATGTCCATGAGTTCTATCGACGCAGGAGACCGCACGATATAGCGTAGGTTACGTTCACGGCGATGTGATGCAAAGCCCACGAGAACGTGGAGCCGGAGCGAAGCGTCCGGGCCACCGGTCCGTCGGGCGCGGGGCGCGGCGGGCAGCGCCGGCTAGCCCGGCTCTTGCGTGAACCGGTAGGCGATCAGCACGGGCACGAAGGTCAGGGCCGTGACGGCCAGCACCACCACGTTGACCTCCGGCAGGCGCTGGCCGAGCCGGATGGCGCCGAAGATCCACAGCGGCAGCGTGTTCTGCGCGCCCGCCGTGAAGGTCGTGACGATCACCTCGTCGAACGACAGCGCAAAGGCCAGGATGGCGCCGGCCGCGAGCGAAGTGCCGACCAGGGGCAGCGTCACGAGCCGGAACGTCCGCCAGCCGTCGGCGCCCAGGTCCATCGAGGCCTCGGCCAGCGAGGCCGGCAAGCGGCGCAGCCGCGCCAGCACGCTGTTGTAGACCACCACGATGCAGAAGGTCGCGTGGCCGATCACGATCGTGGCGAACGACAGGCCCACGCCCCCCAGCGTGAAGAAGGAGTTCAGCGCCATGCCGGTGATGATGCCGGGCAGCGCGATGGGCAGCACGACCCCGAACGACACGGCCTCCCGGCCCGGGAACCGGAAACGGTGGACCGCAAAGGCCGCCGCGGTGCCGAGCAGGGTCGCGATCCCGGTCGCGACCGCGCCGGCCTCCAGCGACAGCGCCAGGGCCGCGCGGATCTCCCGGTTGGCGAAGGCGGACGCGAACCACCGCGTGGAAAAACCCGCGATGGGCCAGGTCTGGATGTTGGAGGCGTTGAAGGCGTAGAGCGCGATCACCGCGATCGGCCCGAACAGGAAGACGAGCACCAGCACGGCCCAGGCGCCCAGGGCGATGCGGGCCGTCAGCGAGGGCACGGGCGCCTCACAGGGTGTCGAAGGCGCCGAAGCGCCGCGCGGCCGCGAGGTAGAGCGCCATCACGACCAGCGGCAAGGACGCATAGGCGGCCGCGAACGGCACGTTGTTGGCGATCCCGACATTGGCGTAAACGACGTTGCCGATGAAGTCCGAGCCCGGGCCGCCCACCAGCACGGGGGTGATGTAGTCGCCCAGCGTCAGCGAGAAGGTGAAGATCGACCCCGCCACGAGGCCCGGCATGGCGAGCGGCAGCACCACGGCGGCCGTCGTGCGCCACGCCCGCGCGCCGAGATCCTGCGAGGCCTCGAACAGGGATGGCGGGATGCGCTCCAACGCCGCGAAGATCGGCGTGATCATGAACGGCAGCCAGATGTAGGAGAAGACGAGCCACATGGCCCATTTCGAGTAGCCGATGTCGAGGCCGGGCAGGCCGAGCCGGTGCAGGGTCCAGTTCAGCGCCCCGTCGTGGGCCAGGATCAGCCGCCACGCGTAGATGCGGGCGAGGGTGCTCGACCAGAGCGGCAGCATGACCAGCGTCAGCAGGGCCAGCCGCAGCCGCGGCCCCGCGACCCGGGCCATGAAGAAGGCGAACGGGAAGGCGATCATCGCGTCCGTGACCGTGACGGCCGCCGCGATGCCGACCGTGCGGAACACGATCGTGCGGTAGGTGTCGCTGCCCGCGATGCGGCGGAAGTTGTCGAGCGTCCACGTGCGGTCGACCTCGCCCGTGAACCCGTCGACGCTCCAGAAGGCCGACGCGAACAGCACCGCGAGCGAGGCGAGGTAGATGAGAAGAAACCAAGCGAGCGGCGGCCCCAGCAGGGCCGAAAGATCCGCTCCCGGCCTCCGCCACAGGAGGGCCGACAGCTTGCGGCGCGAAGTCAGGGCCGACAATGTCATCCAGCCATGCCCTTCTCCCGCGAGCGGGAGAAGGGATGTGCGCGGCCTGTTCGGTGCCAAACGCGAGGGCGTCGAAACACCCTCACCCCTTGATCTCCTGCCATTTCTGCTGCCAGTCGCCGTAGCTTGTGCAAGCCTTGGGGCCGGCGGCACAATTGGGCAGCGGCGTCTTCCAGAACTTGATGCTCTTGAGATAGGTGGCGGGCGCGTCGAGGTGGTATTTGGCGCAGGAGCCCGCCTGCTGGGCGTCCATAGCGGCGCAGGCCTTGGCGTTGACGGGCGTTTCGCCGAAGTAGATGGCCTGCTGGGCCTGCACGTTGGGCGTCGACACGTAGCTCATGAACTTGTAGGCGCAATTGGGGTGCCTGGTCTTGGCCGACAGCATCCAGCTGTCGGCCCAGCCGGTCGCGCCCTCGACGGGGATCACGTCCGCGACCGTCGCGCCCGCATCCTTGAGCGCGTTGGTCATGTAGGGCCAGGCGGCCCCGATCACGGCGTCGCCGTTCTTGAACAGCTCGATCTCGTCCGAGGCCAGCGCCCAGTATTTCTTGACGAGCTTCTGCTGGTCCTTGAGCAGGGCCGCGGCGGCGTCGAGCTGGGCGGGGGTGAGCTCATAGGGGTCGGTGATGCCGAGCTCCGGCTTTGTTTTCGACAGGTACAGGGCCGCGTCGGCGATCTGGATCGGGTTGTCGGGCACGCTGACCTGGCCCCCGTACTTCGGATCGTAGAGCGCCCCCCAGCTGGTCGGGGCGTCCTTGACCTTGGCGCTGTTCCATAGGAGCACGTTGGGCCCCCACTCGTAGGACAGGCCGTAGTGCACGCCCTTGACCGTGTTGTGGGGCGGCGCCTTCAGGTCATCGACGAAATCCTTGAAGTCGGGCACGAGGTCGGTCGCGATGGGCTGCACGTCGCCGCCGTAGATGAGCCGCAGCGTGGCGTCGCCCGAGGCCGACACGAGGTCGTACTCGCCCCCGCCGCCCTGGCGCATGAGCGCCACCATCTCGTCCGACGAGCCCGCGTATTTCTTGTTCACCATGCAGCCGGTCTCGGCCTCGAAGGGCTTCACCCAGTCGTCCTGGGCGTAGCCTTCCCAGGCCACGATGTTGAGCGCGCCTTCACCGGGGCCGATGCTGGCGGGGTAGTTGGGCGCGGCCGGCGCGGCCCGAAGCGCCGGGGCGGCGGCGAGCGACGCCACCACCATGGCGAGCCCCGCGATACGTTTCACCATTCGACCCTCCTGTTCCGCCTCACCGGGCGGCGTCCAAACACCAGACCGCGTCGGGCCGCCAGCCGACCCGCACGGGCGTGCCGCGCCGGCTGGCCCCGCGCGCCGCGGCCGCGTTCAACTCGACCGCCTCGACCACCGTGCCGTCGCCGAGCCGGACGCGGAGCCGCGTGACCATGCCGAGGTAAACCTCGTCTTCCACCACCCCATCCTCGACGTGCAGGCCCGGCTCGGCAAGACCCGTGCCGGCCGGGAGCACGCGGACCCGCTCGGGCCGCAGCACGAGCCGCCGGCCGTCCCGCCCCAGGATGGTCGAGCTGCCCACGAAGCCCGCCACGAAGGCGGTGGCAGGCGCGTCGTAGAGCTCGCGCGGCGTGCCGACCTGCTCGATGCGGCCGCAGTTGAACACCGCGACGCGGCTCGACATCGACAGGGCCTCGTCCTGGTCGTGCGTCACGTACAGGAAGGTGATGCCGAGCCGCTCCTGGATGTGCTTGAGCTCCAGCTGCATGTCGCGGCGGAGCTGCAGGTCGAGGGCGCCGAGAGGCTCGTCGAGCAGCAGCAGGCCGGGCCGGTTGACGATGGCGCGCGCCAGTCCCACGCGCTGCCGCTGGCCGCCCGACAGCTGCGCGGGCCGGCGCCCCGCGAAGCCGCTCATCTGCACGGTCTTGAGCGCGTCCGCGACCCGGTCGCGGACCTCGACCGCCGCGACCCGCTTGGCCCTGAGCCCGTAGGCCACGTTGTCGGCCACGCTCATGTGCGGGAACAGCGCGTAGTCCTGGAACACGGTGTTGACATTGCGGTCGAAGGGCGGCGTGCGGGCCACGTCCACCCCGTCCAGCAGGATGGTGCCGGCGTCGGGCCGCTCGAAGCCCGCGATCAGCCGGAGCGTCGTGGTCTTGCCCGATCCGGACGGGCCCAGAAGGGTGAAGAACTCGCCGCGGCGGACGTCGAGGTCGACCTGCTCGACCGCCACCGACGCCCCGTAGCTCTTGCGCACGCCCGCGAGCCGCAGCAGGACATCGGCCGCCGCCGCGGGTTCGGGCGGCGCTAGGGCCGCCGCGGACGTGATCCGGTTCAGAGCTTGACCATGACGTGCCGGGCCACCGTGTAGTCGTCCAGCGCCAACATCGACAGGTCCTTGCCGTAGCCCGACGACTTCAGGCCGCCGTGCGGCATCTCGTTGACCAGCATGAAATGCGTGTTGACCCAGGTGCAGCCGTACTGGAGCCGCGCCGCCGTCGCCATGGCGCGACCGACGTCCTGGCTCCATACCGACGAGGCCAGGCCGTAATCGGAATCGTTGGCCCAGGCCACCGCCTCGTCGACGTCGCCGAACCGTGTCACCGACACCACGGGGCCGAACACCTCGCGCCGGACGATCTCGTCGTCCTGCCGGGCCCCGGCGATCACGGTGGGGGCGTAGAAAAAGCCCGCGCCCTCGCCGGCCCGCCCGCCCGCCACGACCTCCATGTGGCCCGCGGCCCGGGCACGGTCCACGAAGCCCGACACCCGGTCGCGCTGCCGGGCGCTGATCAGAGAGCCGATCTCGGCGTCCTCCATGTCGGGCGGCCCGACCTTGATGGCGGCCGCGGCCGCCGCGAGGTCGGCCACCAGCCTGTCGTGGATCTTGGGCCCGGCGTAGACCCGGCAGGCCGCCGTGCAGTCCTGCCCGGCATTGTAGAAGCCGAAGACGCGCAGGCCGGTCACGACCGCGTCCAGGTCGGCGTCGTCGAACACGATCACCGGGGCCTTGCCGCCGAGCTCCAGGTGGGTGCGCTTGATGCCGCCCGCGGCGGCCTCCAGCACCTTGCGGCCGGTCGCGATGTCGCCCGTGAGCGACACCATGCGGACATGTGGGTGCGACACCAGCGCGGCCCCGACCGTGTCGCCGCGCCCCAGCACAAGGTTGAAAACGCCCTCGGGCAGGATCCCGGCCGCGAGCTCGGCGAATTTCAGCGCCGTCAGCGGCGTCTGCTCGGACGGCTTCAGCACCACCGTGTTGCCGGCCGCGATCGCGGGCGCCACCTTCCAGGCCAGCATCATGAGGGGGTAGTTCCAGGGCGCGATCGATCCCACGACGCCCACGGGGTCGCGGCGGATCATGCTGGTGTGGCCCGCCATGTATTCGCCCGCGACCGCGCCGTGCATGCAGCGGACCGCCCCGGCGAAGAACCGGAAGCAGTCGGCGATCGCCGGGATCTCGTCGGCCAGCACGCGGGCCAGCGGCTTGCCGCAGTTCCGGCTTTCCAGCCGCGCGAAATTCTCGGCCTCGGCCTCGATCCCGTCGGCGATCTTGAGCAGCAGCGCCGCGCGCTCGCCCGGCGTGGTACGCGACCAGGGCGCGAAGGCCGACACCGCCGCCGCGACCGCCTGGTCGACCTGCGCGGCGCTGGCCTCGGGAACGGGTCCGAGCGCGGTTCCGAGCGCGGGATCGACGATCGTTTCGGCCGCCCCCTGGCCGCCGACGAACCGGCCTCCGATCAGCATGTCGGTGCGCATGAGATCAACCTCCGGCGGAAGCTTGGCAACGTCCGGACCGAAGGTTAGCGCAGCCCCCGCCGCGATGGAACCGGCTTCGCGGGGCGTCCCGGTTCGGGCGCCGCCCGCGACCGTCCGGACCTCACTTGCCGCCGCACAGGCTTTCAACCGTCGCGGCCACGTTGATGCCCGCGACCGTCAGGCCGGGATCGATCGGCAACCCGGCCTTGAGCAGCTTGAAGTCCTTGGGGTTGCCCACCTTCGAGTCGATCTTGGACACCCAGCGGCCGTCGTCGCTCTTGTGGAACAGGTTGCACTTGGCCTTGGGCTCCTGGGCCTGGGCCTGGGCGGTGCCCATCGACACGCAGGCCAGGGCCACCACCATCAACGCTCGCAACATCGGCCCTCGCAGGTTTGTTTGCGAGCGATCCTAGCGCGGCCCGGCGCGCCGTTGAAGCGCCGCCGCGGTTAAGCGGCCCGGTGTGGCGCGTCGGCATCGGTGGGGACGGAGCCGTACCGCCCGCGTCACCGCGGCGGCCGGATGTTCAGCTTTGGTTCATGGACCGCGGCCGAAGGGGGCAGACTGCGCGCGCTGGATCACGACAGGAATGGTGCTTCTAAAGATCTTCATCGCGGCCACGCTCGGCTGGACCGCGCTTTCCCTCGTTCTGTCGGCCCGGCAGATCGCGCATGTGCGACGCCACCGCGAGACCGTTCCGGCCGATTTCGCGGCCAGCGTGTCGCTCGAGGATCACCGCAAGGCCGCCGACTACACGGTGGCGCGCGAGAAGCTCGCCATGGCGGGCCACGTGGTCGAGGCCGCGACCGCGCTGGCCTGGGCGCTGGGCGGCATCGGCCTGCTTCACGGGACGCTGCGCTCGGTCCTGCCACCCTCGCTCGGCCTGGGAGTGGCGTTCTTTCTCGCGACCACGGCCGTCCAGGCCGGCCTCGGCCTGCCGTTCGACCTGTACCGCGCCTTCGTGATCGAGCAGCGCTTCGGCTTCAACCGCACCACCCCGCGCATCTTCGCGGCGGACCGTCTCAAGGGCTGGATCATCGGCGCGGCCGTGACGGCGCCGCTGCTGGCCGCGGCCCTGTGGGCGATGGGTCGTTTCGCGGGCCTGTGGTGGCTTTGGGTCTGGATCGGGGTCGTGGCGCTGATGCTCGCGGCGCCGGCCATCTACGTGCGGGTCGTCGCGCCGCGCTTCAACCGGTTCACGCCGCTGGGCGACACGGCCCTGCGGGCCCGCATCGAGGCGCTCCTGGAGCGCTCGGGCTTCCGCCTGTCGGGCCTGTTCACCATGGACGCGTCGCGCCGGACCGCCCACGGCAACGCTTATTTCATCGGCTTCGGCCGCACCAAGCGGATCGTGCTGTTCGACACGCTGCTGTCGCGCAGCACGCCCGAGGAGGTGGAAGCCGTCGTGGCCCACGAACTCGGGCATTTCCGGCACCGCCACATCCTGTTCGGCCTGCTGCGGGGCGCGCTG
Source organism: uncultured Lichenihabitans sp. (assembly GCA_964243125.1). Classification (GTDB taxonomy): domain Bacteria; phylum Pseudomonadota; class Alphaproteobacteria; order Rhizobiales; family Beijerinckiaceae; genus Lichenihabitans. The sequence continues at coordinate 12,403 of CAXTEP010000066.1, forward strand.
ATCGCACTGGCCGGGCTCGCGGCCTTCGGCTGGCTGTGCCGGCAGCCCTGGCTGCTGCCGTCCTTCGGCCTGGCCGGGGGCGACGACGCGGTGAGGCTGTTCGTCTGCCTGCTGCTGGCCTCGGCCGCGGGGCCGCTGCTGTCGCTGCCGAGCAACTGGCTGTCGCGGCGCAACGAGTTCCAGGCCGACGATTACGCGCGGCGGGCCGTCAGCGCCGATCCCCTGGTGCGCGCGCTGACCGGACTGGCGCGCGACAACGCCTCGACCCTGACGCCCGACCCGCTCTACGCGCTCGCCAACTACTCGCATCCGCCCGTGCCGATCCGGGTCCGGCACCTGCGCGCCGCCGCGGCCGCGCCAGCCCGCTCCTGACGCCCTGGTTGCGCGGCCAGCCGCCTCGGCGGGATCGAGGCCGCGCGTTGCAACCCAGAATACATTGCGTCAATTTGCCACATGCGTTCTACGAACCCTTGCGGAAAGCGGCGTGACGAGGCAGAAAGCCTCCGCATTGAGTTAACCGTCGGTTAGCGTGGCTTGATGGATACTATTTAGTTTTTCAGCTCTGCTCGGGTATGTTTTTGTTCATTTCGATGTCGCGGCTGATTGCTTCGACGTCCCATTCGCGAAAGCTAGGACTCTGCTATGCCAGTGCAACCGTCTTCCGATCCGGTCGACACGCTGACGGCGACTGCGGTTCACCAGACCCTAGTTGGAACGTCCGACAACGACGAACTCGTCGCCTTTGGATCGCCTACACTGGGTGGGGACACGCTGATCGGCGGCTTGGGTGACGACACCTACCTCGTTAACTCCGCCTACGACAGCGTAGTCGAGGACCCGGACGGGGGCATCGACACCGCGGTCGCGGGCTGGAACTACGTCCTGCCCGACAACGTCGAGAACTTGACCCTGGTCGGAACCAGCAAAATTTCTGGCATCGGCAACGGCCTTGACAACATCATCATCGGCAACGCCACCAACAACCTGCTGGTCGGCGGCGGCGGCAACGACCTGCTGACCGGCGGCGGCGGCAACGACACGTTCGTTGTGTCGGGCAACGACACGATCACGGACTTCGCTTACGGCAGCGCCGTCAACCTTCAGGCCTTCCCCCTGTTCCTGACCTTCGCGCAGGTCCAGGCCGCCCTGGTCCAGGTGGGGACCGACACGGTCCTGGTGCTCGGGCCGAGCGACTCGGTGACATTCCAGAACACGCAAGCCTCGTCGCTGACCGCGGCCTCCTTCATCCTGCCGCAGGATCCGACTCTCAACCGGATCACCTTCGACGACGAGTTCAACTCGCTGAGCCTCAACGTCGGCGACACGAGCACGGGCACGTGGTCGCCGCTGCTGCCCCATGCCGGGCTCGCGGGCCACACCACGGCGGCGCACGGCGAGGTGCAGTACTTCACCTACGCGGGCGACCCGGGCAACAGCGGTACGTGGTCGGGCATCGATCCGTTCTCGATCAACAACGGCGTGCTGAATATCCAGGCCGCGGTCGTCCCCGATGCCCTGAAATCGAAGGTCTACGGCTACTCCTACACGTCGGGCAACCTCGACACCTGGGCGAGCTTCAGCCAGACCTACGGCTACTTCGAGATGCGGGCCCAGCTGCCGGCCGGCGACGGCCTGCACCCAGCCTTCTGGCTGCTGCCGATCGACAATCTGTGGCCGCCCGAACTCGACGTGATGGAGCAGCGCGGGCAGGATCGCGACACGGTGATCGCCACCGCGCATGCCAACCAGAACGGGCAGCCGCTGTTCTACACGGCGCCCTACGAGGTGCAGGGCGCCACCACGAGCTTTCACACCTACGGGCTCGACTGGGAGCCCGACTACCTGACCTGGTACTACGACGGCAAGATCGTGCAGCGCGTGGCCACCCTGCCCGGGATGGACAAGCCCATGTACATGATCGTGAACATGCAGCTGGGCGGACCCTGGGCCGGATCCCCTAACGCCGCGACGACGTTCCCCGCCAATTTCCAGATCGATTACGTCCGGGCCTACGCCAGCGCCAGCACCCCCGAGACGGGTCCGGCCAACAAGACCGGCACGGACGGCAACGACACGTTGTACGGAACCAGCTGGGGCGACAAGCTCGACGGTGGGCTGGGCGATGACACCCTTTACGGCGGCGCTGGCAGCGACACGCTGACGGGCGGGGGCGGCAACGACGTCCTGTTCGGTGGCCCGGGCGGCGATACCTACACGGTGGTCGACGCGACCGACTCGGTCCGCGAGGATCCGGGGATGGGCATCGACTCGGTGGTCACGACCCTGGGCACCTACACGATCCCCAACAACGTCGAGAACCTGACCTACAACGGAACCGGTCCCTTCGCGCTGAACGGCAGCAGCGCCGCCAACATCATCCAGGCCGGCAACGGCGGCGGCACCGTGTCGGCCTTCGGCGGCGACGACAAGGTCACGACCGGGTCGGGCAACGACACGGTCAACGGCGGCGACGGCAACGACACCATCGACGTGGGGCTCGGCAACGACTCGGTGCGGGGCGGTGCCGGTAACGACTCGGTGACGGGCGGCTTCGGCAACGACATCATCTGGGGCGACGACGGCAACGACTACATCGACGGCAGCTACGGCAACGACACGATCCGCGGCGGCGCCGGCCTCAACGTGCTGCGCGGCGGCAGCAGCAGCGGCTCGGACACGTTCGGCGGCGACGCCGTGGTGGGTGTCGACCACATCAACGGCGGCGCCGGCATCGACACCTACCTGGTCACCGGCGCCGGCACCGATCCGGTCACCGTGGACCTGCAGACCTACAAGGTGACGGGCGGCTACCGGTCCGGCACGACCATGTACAACATCGAGAACGTGAGCGACTACACGCTGTCGACGCCCGTGACCCTGCTGGGCAGCGCCATCAACAACGTGCTGTCGGGCGGCAACGGCGCCGATACGCTGTCGGGACGGGCCGGCAACGACACGCTGAAGGGCGGAGCCGGCAACGACACGCTGGACGGGGGCGCCGGCATCGACCAGCTGTTCGGCAGCAACGGCACCGACACCTTCGTGTTCCACAAGGGCGAGGCCAACGGCGACACGGTGGCGGACTTCTCGGCCTACGACAAGGACGTCGTGCAGCTCGCGGGCTACGGCCCCGGCGCGACCTTCCAGCAGTCCGCCACCGATCCCACCCAGTGGGTGGTGCAATCGGCCCTGGACGGGACGTCGGAGTCGGTCTTCTTCACCGGCGCCCCGAAGATCGCGCCGACCGCGGTCCAGTTCACCTGACCGGGACGGCCCTGATGTGAAACGATAGGCGGAGCGGGCCCGGCCGGGCCCGCTCCGTTCGCATTCGTACCGCCGTCACGATCCCGGGCGGGGTGCGCC
>CAXTEP010000067.1:0-9320 GCA_964243125.1 uncultured Lichenihabitans sp.
CCGCGCTTGCCGCATCGCACAAAGCCCGCTACTCCGGCGTTCGGGTCGGGCGATGTTTGCGTTGAAGTGGTCACCATGCGAGAAGTCAGCCGCCGCCGGGTCGTTGGGAGTCTGGCGGCGGGGGCGGCCCTCGGCCTCGTGCCGCCCGCCCTGGCCCAGACCGCTCCGGGGCAGCCCGTGCCGCGTTTCGGCTTCGATGACGTCCTGAAGCGCGCCCGCGACCTGGCGACCGCCCCGTTCGAGTCCAGTCCCCCGCCCCTGCCCGACGCAGTCGCCGGCCTCGACTTCGATGCCTGGCGCGACATCCGGTTCCGTCCCGACAAGGACCTGATGGGCGGCGACGGCGGGCCGTTCCGGCTCGAAATGTTCCACCTCGGGCACCTGTACCGGCGCCCCGTGACGGTCAACGTCGTGCGCGGCGGCATTGCCACCCCCGTGCCCTACGCGGCCGGCCTATTCGACTACGGCCGCAACCGGATCGACCAGCCCCTGCCCGTGAACCTCGGCTTCGCGGGGTTCCGGCTGCGCTACCCGCTCAACCGGCCCGACGTGATGGACGAGGTGATCGCCTTTCTGGGCGCGAGCTACTTCCGCTTCCTGGGCCGCCACCAGCGCTACGGCATGTCGGCGCGCGGGCTGACCGTCAACGCCGGCACGGGCGACGAGGAGTTCCCCTTCTTCCGCGAGTTCTGGATCGAGGCGCCGGAGCCGGGCGCGGGGCGGGTCACCTTGTTCGCCCTGCTCGACGGCGCCGCCGCCACCGGCGCCTACCAGTTCGTGCTGTATCCGGGCCGGGAAAGCGTGGTGGACGTCGACATGACGCTGTTTCCCCGCCGGTCGGGCGCGGCGCTGGGGGTGGCGGCGCTCACCTCCATGTTCTTCACCAGCCAGAACGACCGGCGCTATTTCGGCGACTTCCGCCCCGAACTGCACGATTCGGACGGGCTGCTGCTGCATTCGGGCACGGGCGAATGGATCTGGCGGCCCCTGCGCAACCCCGTCGCGACCGAGGTGTCGGCCTTTCTGGACACGAAGGCGGGCGGCTTCGGGCTGCTGCAGCGCGACCGCATCTTCGAGGACTACCAGGACCTCGACCTCGCCTACGAGCTGCGCCCGAGCTACTGGGTCGAGCCGCGGGGCGACTGGGGCGAGGGCCGGGTCCAGCTCGTCGAGCTGCCCACCGCCGACGAGACCAACGACAACATCGTGGCGTCCTGGACCGCCAGGGAGCCGGTCGAGCAGGGCAGGCCGGTGAGCTACGGCTACAGCGTCACGGCGAGCCTCAACCTGACCCGGCTGTCGCCCGGAGGCCGCGTCAACCGCACGTTCCAGACCCAGGCGCGCTCGCTCGGCTCGGCCGAGGCCGTGGTGCCAAACTCGCGCCGGTTCCTGATCGATTTCTCGGGCGGCGACCTCGCCTATTACGCGACCGACCCCTCGCTGGTTTCCGTGGTGCCGACCTCCACCAACGGCCGGATCATCCGGTCCTTCCTGGTGCCGAACCCGCACATCGAGGGATTCCGGGCCGCCATCGACGTGGCGCTCGACCCCGACCAGACCACGGATCTGCGCGCCTTCCTGCGGGCCGGCAACCGGGCGCTGACCGAAACCTGGACGTTTCCCTGGAAGGCGCCGTGAGGGTCGGGCGCCCGTCGTGACCGGCCCCTCGGTGCGGGACGGCATCCTGGCCGACCTGGACGCCCTGGAGCGGCTGGAAGAGGCCGCGTTCGACGCGGACCGCCTGTCCCGCCGCAGCCTGCGCCGCTTCCTGCTCGCCCCCACCACGGCGGTGCCGGTCGCGCTCGCGGCCGGGCAGGTGGCAGGGTACGCCATGATCGGGTTCCGGGCCGGCTCGGCGGTCGCCCGCCTGTTCTCGCTCGCGGTTGATGCCGCGCATGCCCGGCGGGGTCTCGGCCGCGCCCTCCTCCGGGCCTGCGAGGAGCACGCGGCGCTCCGCCGGTGCCGCGCGATCCGCCTCGAAGTGCGGGCCGACAACCATGGGGCGATCCGGCTCTACACCGGGTCGGGCTACCGGGCGTTCGGCCGCTACGCCGACTATTACGACGACGGCGCGGCGGCGCTCCGTTTCGAGAGGGCCGTCGGGCCACAGCTGCGGCCCGGCCCGGAACCGAACTGAGGCCCGCGGATTGCGCCAAGACGGCCGATGGACGAAACGCGGCCGGCTTGGCACAATGAACGGCGCCCGGGGACAGGCTCGGGATCGCGTCGCAAGGAACAGCATGGGCAAGGGGCCGGACCGGGGAGAGCACGCGACGCCCGAACCCGGTGCCTGCGCAATCGACCCCGAACTGGACCCGCCCTTCGAGGTCCTGGGTCCGGCCGAGCCGTCTACCTGCGTGGTGCTGTCCTCGCCCCATTCCGGCAAGGTCTACCCGGCGCGGTTCCTGGCCTGCGCGCGCCTGGACGCGACCGACCTCCGTCGCTCGGAGGACGCCTTCGTGGACGACCTGTTCATGGGCGCGGTTCCGCTCGGCGTGCCCATGCTGCGGGCGCGCTTTCCCCGCGCCTACCTGGACGCCAACCGCGAGCCCTACGAGCTCGACCCGCGCATGTTCGAGGGCCGCCTGCCGGCCTACGTGAACACGCGGTCCATGCGGGTGGCGGGCGGGCTCGGCACGATCGCCCGCGTGGTCGGCGAGGCCCAGGAGATCTACGGCCGCCGCCTGAGCGTCGACGAAGGGATCCGGCGCATCGAGGGCCTTTACAAGCCCTACCACGCGGCGCTGGCGGGGCTGCTGGACCGCGCCGTCGCCCGGTTCGGCCGGACCCTGCTGATCGACTGCCATTCCATGCCGTCGTCCTCGGCCCTGCCGCAGAACGGCTCCGCCTGGCGCGACGAGCGCCTCAAGGCCGACTTCGTGATCGGCGACCGCTACGGCACGAGTTGCTCGCGCGCGGTCGCGGACACGGCCGAGGACGCACTGAGCCGGTTCGGCTACACGGTGGAGCGCAACAAGCCCTACGCGGGCGGCTTCATCACCGAACATTACGGGCGGCCCGCCGCCGGGCGGCATGCCCTGCAGATCGAGGTCAACCGCATGCTCTACATGAACGAGCGCCTGCTGCGCCCCGACGCCGCCTTCGCGACCGTGGCGGCCCACCTGTCGGCGACCGTGCAGGCCCTGGTGGCCCTGGTGGACGGCGGCATGGAGGACGAGCGCAGGGCCGCCGAGTAGCGGGATGCCTGCGGGTTCTTCAAAGAAAGAGGCCGCGCGTGTTGCCACGGGCGGCCCAAGTCTAGGGAGGAAACGCCCAAGGAGGGCATGTGCGACGAGATCATCGCCGCACAATCGCAAGATTATATTGCGCTGCACAAAAAACAAGACCGGCGGAGCAGATTTTCATGCAATGTCGATCTGCTCGGCCAAGGCTTGCGTTCGGGCCGTCCGACCGGTCCGGAAACCGAGGAACCCGGCAGGTCGTGAGCCTTGCGGCAAAGGCCTGGAACAAGGAGGCGCCCGTGACGGCGGTTGATTTCGAGAGCTTCGTGGCGCGGCTGGCCACGGCGGCGGGCAGCGTGATCCTGCCCTTCTTCCGTTCCGCCCTGCCCGCCAACGACAAGGCCCGCGGGGCCGGGGGCGCCTACGATCCGGTCACGGAAGCCGACCGCGCCGCCGAGGCCGCCATGCGACGGATGATCACCGAAACGTTCCCGGCGCACGGCATCGTGGGCGAGGAGTTTCCCGACCACCAGCCCGACGCCGAATACGTCTGGGTCCTCGATCCAATCGACGGCACCAAGAGCTTCATGGCGGGCCTGCCGCTGTGGGGCACGCTGGTGGCTCTCGAGCACAACGGCGTGCCGGCCTACGGCATGATGCACCAGCCTTTCACGCGCGAGAGCTTCTTCGGCGACGGGGCGCGGGCGACCTGGTCGGGCCACAACAGCCGCAACACCAAGGTCGACCACCACCTGCGCACCCGCCCTTGTCCGGCGCTCGGAACCGCGACGCTCTGCACCACGAGCCCGCTGCTCATGAGCGAGAGCGAGTTGGACGCCTACCGCCGCGTCGAGGCCACGGTCCGCATGCCGCGCTACGGGGGCGACTGCTACAGCTACTGCATGCTCGCCGCGGGGCACGTCGACCTCGTGATCGAGGCGGGCTTGCAGCCCTACGACATCGCCCCGCTCATCCCCATCGTGCAGGGCGCGGGCGGCGTGGTGACGACCTGGGACGGCGGCGACGCCGCCAAGGGCGGCCGGATCATCGCGGCCGGGGACCCTCGGGCCCACGAGGCCGCGATGGCGCTGCTGAACGCGTGATCAGGGCCCGGGCAGGCTGAGGGTGCGGCGCAGCAGCGTGCGCCGGCCCGTCACCTCGCAGCCCTGCACCGCCAGCGTGACGTAGAACAGGTCCGGGTGGTCGCCGGTCGCGTCGAAGTTGCGCGAAGGGTCGGCCGGATCGAGGATCGAGGGGTAGGAGATGAGCTGCCCGCCCGACTTGCACGGGTCGTCGTAGAGCGTGAAGCCCTGCAGCAGCAGGCGCGGCGCGCTCCAGTTCACGAGGTCGCGGCTCGCGGCCGTGTAGAAGCCCGGCACGGGAAACAGGCGCGCGTCCGCCTTGGCCTGGAACACCGCGACCCATGTGCCGGTGGAGCGCTGCCGCACGAGGGAGCCGACCGGGGCCTGGAACGGCGCGACCGGCGCGCACGGGTAGCGCGGCAGCGCGCGCGACCGGTACGGGTCCGAATAGCGGATCGTGTAGTCGAAGCCGTCATAGGCGCGCCACGAACGCAGGTCGGCCGGCGTCCCGGTGCGGAACAGGCAGACCCCGCTCGGCTGGCCGTCCCATCCGGTCGTCGAGGCCATGAAGAAGCTGTAGGATCCGGTCGTCACGATGTTGGACGGGTTGAAGAAGCCCCGCTGCCGGCCCTGGTCGACGTCCTGCTTGAACGGTGCCGACGCCACCACGGCCGGGTTGGTCGAAGTGCGGAACAGCGCGCCGCCATCGGTCGAACTCGCCCCCAGCACCGTGTTGAACCAGCAGGCGAGGTATTCGGTGAACCGGCAGCGGCCCGGATGCTCGTTGCCCTGGTACTCGTGGTGCACCAGCGCCGCGATCGCCCGGCCGTCGGGGGTCCAGGTGGCCGCGACCCAGCGCTGGTCGTCGTAGCCGGCCGGGTCGGGATTGCCGTGGCTCACCAGGGCGGGGCGGCAGTCGATCCTCAGCGTCAGGAGGTCGGGTCCGGCGAGGCCCCGGTTCTCGGTGTGGAGACCGAAGGCCCGCACGGTGCCGTGATCGGTGCGGAACGCCCGCAGGGGCGCGTCCGGCACGTCGTCGCCGTCGCACTGGTCGCGCGGCGCCGCGAACACCACGACGGGCGAGCCGCCCAGGCCGATGGCGGGCGAGGCGGGCGTCGAAGCGGCCCAGCCGGCGCCCGGCCCCGCCAGGAGGCCCAGCGCGACACCCGCGACGATGCGCGAGAACCGGGTCCGCACGGCCGCCATGGCCTACTGCCGGTAGTGCTGGATGCGCGTGGTCCGCAGCCCGGCCAAGCCATGCTGGTCGATCGACATCTGCCAGCTCAGGAATTCATCGACCGTGAGCGTGTAGCGGCTGCAGGCTTCCTCGAGCGACAGCAATCCCCCGCGAACCGCCGCCACGACCTCGGCCTTGCGCCGGATCACCCAGCGCTTGGTGGAGGGCGGCGGCAGGTCGGCAATCGTCAGCGGGCTCCCGTCGGGACCGATGACGTATTTGACGCGGGGCTTGAGCATGTCCACCATCGGTCAACTCACAAACGCAGAACACATTGCTTGCCGACCACACTAGGGAACCCCGCTTAAAAGTTGGATAAACCAGTCCGCGATGCTTTAAGCGAGCTCTTTCAATCAGCTTAACATTAAGGACGTTGCGGCGCGGGGTTAAACGAATCTGTGCAAGTTCGGGACACAACCAAACGATGTCTTAACCCCGCCGGGGCCGCCAGAACGGCTTTTTGCAAAAATGCCACAATTTCCCGTCTTCACGCGGAAGCCGCGTTCAGGGTTGCACAGGTGTCAGATCGCGCAGGTCGACCGGCCCGTCCGGCCCCGTGAGGGTGAGGGACCACGACCCTCCCTGGGCCACGCCGGTCACGCGCCGGCTCCCCGTGTCGTAGAGAACCGGGGCGCCGCCCTGCCGGCGCAGCGCGAGCCGGTGCCGGTCGGGAAAGCAGGCGTAGTCGGTCCCGTTCTGCCCGCCCGCGGCGGACGGCACGCCGAGGTCGGCCGGCCACCATGGCTCGCCCGCCCGCGGCGACGCGCCCGGGCGGGGCGGACCATCGCGCCGGGGTGCGGCCGACAGTTCTGCCAGGGCCGCCCCGATCCGGGCCTTCAACGCCTCGTTGAACATGTCGCCGATCTGCAGCATGCCGCCGCGCGTCCACTGCCCCATGCCGCCGAGATCGGGGTGGCTCCACTGGGCGCCGCCGGCGCCGCGGGCCAGCGCGTCGGCCAGGGCCCGGACGGCGCCCGGGCTCAGGCCGTGGCGGACCGCCACGGCGGCGAGGAAAGAATCGTCGGAGTCGGTCATGCGGTCCTCGTGCCGGTTGCGCCGCGCCGGTCCGCGGTCAGGTGAACTCCAGCAGCACCGCATCGACCGCGATGCTGTCGCCCGGCCTGACCCGGATGGTCGCGACGGTGCCGTCCCGCTCGGCCAGCAGCACGTTCTCCATCTTCATGGCTTCCACCACGGCCAGGGGTTCGCCCGCTTTTACGTCCTGGCCCTCGACCACCCGGATCGCCGACACCAGGCCCGGCATGGGGCAGAGCACCTGCTTGCCGCCGCCGGCCACCGATTGCACGGGCATCAGGGCCGCGAGTTCGGCTTCGCGGTCGCTGAACACCCGGACGTCGGCGATCGCCCCCCCGTGGATCAGCGTGACGCCGTTGAGCCGCGGCCGCACCTGGAAGGACGCCACGGCCCCGTCGATCGTGCCCGACCAGACGGGATGGCCCGGCCGCCACGTCGAGCGCACGTCGACGGGCGTCCCGTCGGCGAAGCGCAGCAGCGCGCCGCCGCCCGTGGTCAGCGCCGTGAAGCGGAACGTTTCGCCGCCCACCAGGGCCACGCGCCCCTTGGCGAACTCCACCGGCCGCGCGTGCACCATCTGGCCCGAGATGCCGCGCTTGCGCGCGTTGAGCAGGTGGTCGATGGCGCCCGCCACCGCCGCGAACCGCCGGGCCGCCGGGCCCTCGGGCGGCCGGTTGGCGAACCCGTCCGGAAATTCGTCCGCGATGAAGCCCGTGGACAGGCGCGCCTCGCGCCAGCGCGGGTGGGCCATCAGGACTGCCAGGAACAGGCCGTTGTGGCGGACGCCCTCGATCGCCAGGGCGTCGAGCGCGCGGGCCTGGGCCGCCACCGCGAGCGAGCGCGTGGGCGCGTGAGTGACGAGCTTGGCGATCATCGGGTCGTAGTGGATGGCGATCTCGGAGCCTTCCGTCACGCCCGCGTCGACCCGCACCGTGATGCCGGCCTCCGTGCCCTCGGGCGGCGGCCGGTAGGTCGACAGCCGCCCGGTCGAGGGCAGGAAGCCGCGCGTGGGGTCCTCGGCGTAGATCCGGCTTTCCACCGCCCAGCCGGTCATCACCACGTCGGACTGGGCGAGGGGGAGCGGCTCGCCGGCCGCGATTCGGATCATCTGCTCGACGAGGTCGAGGCCGGTCACGAGCTCGGTGACGGGGTGCTCGACCTGCAGGCGCGTGTTCATTTCCAGGAAGAAGAAGCTGCGGTCCTGGCCGGCCACGAATTCCACGGTGCCGGCCGAGTCGTAGCCGACCGCGCGGGCGAGCGCGACCGCCTGGCGGCCCATGGCGGCGCGGGTGTCGGGGTCGAGCAGCCGCGAGGGCGCTTCCTCGACCACCTTCTGGTTGCGGCGCTGCACCGAGCATTCGCGCTCGCCCAGGTGGATCAGGTTGCCGTGCCGGTCGCCCAGCACCTGGATCTCGATGTGGCGCGGGTCGGTGATGAAGCGTTCAATGAACACCCGGTCGTCGCCGAACGAATTCGAAGCCTCGGAGCGGGCGCGCGCGAAACCTTCGCGGACCTCGGCGGCCGAACGGGCCACCCGCATGCCCTTGCCGCCCCCGCCCGCCGAGGCCTTGATCATCACGGGGTAGCCGATCGTGGCCGCGACCGCGACGGCCTCGTCGGGGTCGGCGATCGCGTCGGGGTGGCCCGGCACGGTGGACACGCTGGCGGCCAGGGCGCGGCGCTTGGACTCGATCTTGTCCCCCATGGCCCGGATGGCGGCCGGGTTGGGGCCGATGAAGGTGACGCCCGCGGCCTGAAGCGCTTCCGCGAAGGCGGCCCGCTCCGACAGGAACCCGTAGCCCGGATGCACCGCCTCGGCGCCCGTGGCCCGGCACGCCTCGACGATGCGGTCGATCGCGAGATAGGATTGCGCCGCCGCGGCCGGCCCGACCGGCACGGCCTCGTCGGCCTGGGCGACGTGCAGGGCGTCGCGGTCCGCCTCCGAATAGATCGCCACGGTGCGGATGCCCATCCGGCGGGCCGTGCGGATGATCCGGCAGGCGATCTCGCCGCGGTTGGCGATCAGGATCTTTGAGAACAAGGGGCGGGCCTGGGGCGGGTCATGGGCGGGCTTCCGGGCGCGGAGCCCGTCCGCCGTCGGGCCAAGGGGTTCTATGGCGGGGCTGGTGGCGCGGCAAGGCCGGACGGGAGCCCCGAACCTCGTGGGAAGCGGACCCGACGTGCCGCGGATCAGGCCCGAAAAGCCCGACCATCCGCGGACCGGCGAGGGGCGCGGCTTGCGACACCCCGGTCGGGTCGCGCCGGGCCTGTCCCCGCATCTCCCCTCTCAGGAGAAAAAACCGACATGTCGAGGGAATAAACAGCGAGCGTCCCGGGTCGACGCAAATGAGCGAGGCGGGTGCGATGACCGTCGGGGCCGGCTGTCGCTCGCCGGATTATTTTGCAGATGGATTGAACACGATGGCAAGCGAATATTGGATCGGGCCGAACGGCAATTACGCCAACCCGGGCAGCGGCAACTTCAGCGTGGCGTCGTATTGGTCCGGCGGCTATGTGCCGAACTCGAGCACGGACATCTATCTTTATTCGAGCGGCTACACGGTCTACGTCGACCAGGCCGAGAGCGTGAACAGCATCTACGATAATGCCGGCTCCCTTTACATCGCGAACTCGCTCACGATCGCCTCGTCGTCGACCTTCTACAACTATGGCACGACCACCATTTACGAGGCGCCGCTGGTCGCCCCGAACGGCCTGAAGCTGGATGGCGGGGGTTCCATCATCCTTCTGGAACCGAGCAGCACCATCACGCAAGGCAGCACG
>CAXTEP010000067.1:9420-13672 GCA_964243125.1 uncultured Lichenihabitans sp.
ACGGGGACCGTCGAGGGCTACGGCGTTGCGACCGTCGAGATCGGAGGGTACCGGTCGACCGCCTACGTGAACACCTTCCTCAAGGGAGGCTCGGTCTACGCGGAAGAGTCCAGCGTCCTGCAGATCGATCCCAACGCCGCCCTGATCGGCGCCGCCACGGAGGTCGCCTCGACCGCCACCATGACGATCGGCGGGACGCTCAGGGGGGGCTCCCTGACCTCGACCGGGTTCGGCAACGTCACGGTCACGGGCCAGGCCTACGCGTCGAACCCGAGGCTCGACGGATCGAGCAACGGCGCGCTGACCCTCGATGCCGACATCGACGTGACGGACGGCACCACGCTCGAGGCGCTCGGAACCATCAGCAACAGCGGCAGCATCACGTTCGAGGATCAGGCCGACCTGCTGATCCCGACGTCGAGCAGTCTCACGCTGGCCGATGGTGGCTACCTGTATTTCGCAGGGGGTGGCAACCACGTCATCGACGCGGCCGCCAATGGCGGGACGTTTCACAACGGGAACCGCATCTTCGCCAGCGGCTATCTGGGCCAGGGCCATCTCGTGCTCGACAACACCGGCGACATCTTCGCCGGGGTCAGCAGCGGCACCAGCGCCCAAACGCTGAAGGTGGGGCTTTACGGCACGTCGAGCACCAACACCGGCTACCTCGGCGCCTTCGCGGGCAGCACGCTGGAGTTCGTGTCAGGCGGACTGACCAACAGCGGCACCATTTACGCGAGCGGGAACGTCGGCAGCACCGTGAAGATCGACGCGGGGTTCCAGCTCGGCAATCTGGCCGGCGGCACCCTGACGGGCGGAACCTGGCAGGCGCTGAGCAACGGGACCGTGCTCTTCGGGGACGGCAGCGTCAGCAAGCTCGCCGCCACCATCGATCTGGAAGGGTCGGGCTCCACCCTCAAGTCGGGCACCGGCTCCAGCCTGCAAACGATCGAGCAGACCCTCACTCAGATCCTGAACGGCGGCACGCTGGAGGTCGGCGAGGCCCGCGGCTACACGACCGGCAACGCCCTGACGCTCGCCGGAACGCTCGACTTGGAGAACGGCGGAACCTTCAAGTCCGGCCTGATCTCGGGCACCGCGGCCTCCGTCATCACGGGCTACGGCGCCACGGTCGCGTCGGCGGTGACCACGGCGGGCACGGTGTCGGCCACGGGCGGCACCCTCACGTTCACCGGCTCGTCCGACACTTTCTCGGGCAAGTTCACGGGCAGCGGCACGGTGGTGTTCGCGAGCGGCACCGACACGCTGAACAAGGGCGTGGCGATCTCGACCGCGAACACGCTCGTCAGCGGCGCCACGGTGAAGCTCGGGGCGAGCGTGACCGACAGCGGCACCTTCGCGATGACGGGCGGGGTGCTGTCGCTCGCGTCCTCGACCTTCACGGCTTCCGGGACCGGCACCCTGACCGGCGGCACCGTGACCGGGCCCGGAACCCTCGCGCTCACGGGCGCCACCGACACCGTGGCGGGCGTGACGCTCGCGGGCGGCGCCACCCTGTCGCACACCGGCACCGGCACGCTGACTGCGAGCGGAACCCTCGCGCTCGCCGGCGCCAGCGGCACCACCGATACGGTCACCAACGGGTCGGGCGCCACCCTCCAGCTCTACACGGGCGCGATCACGACCGGCTCGGGCGTCACCGGCGCGATCGGCAACGCGGGCACGCTGCAGAAGGTTGGCGGCTCGGGCAAGTTCACCCTGGGCGGGACCCTCACCAACACCGGCACCGTGCTGGCCCGGACCGGCACGCTGGAGATCGCCAACGCGGTGGCGGGCACCGGCACGCTCGGAATCAAGGGCGGCACGCTGCAGCTCGACGCTCTGCCGGCCTCGGGCCAGACGCTCGCGTTCCAGTCGGCCGGCACGCTCGCGCTCGGCAGAACCGGTACCTACGCCAACACGATCACGGGATTTTCGGGCGGCGACACGATCGACCTCCTGTCGTTCAAGGGCGGCACGGTGAAGAGCTTCGTGGAAGCGGGCGACCGCAAGAGCGGCACGCTCACCCTTTCCAGCAGCGCCGGCCAGACCACCCGCCTGACGCTCGCGGGATCCTACACGGCCGCGAACTTCGCCACCGCGGCCGATGCGGGCGGCACCGGGACGGCCGTCACCTTCAAGGCCGCCGCGAAGGCCATGGCGGCCGCGGCCCCCTCGCCGGCCGCCGGCCAGGATCACCTGCTCGCCGCGATGGGCAGCACGGACACGCCCGTCGCGGCGGACCACCACGCCTTCGCGGCCGCAAGGACCCTGTTCGAGGACAGTCCGCTCCCGGCCGCGTTCACGGACTGGACGCAGCACGGCGAACAGGGTGCCGCGGACCTGCACGACTTCGCCCTGGCGGCCAGGCCGAGCCTGCACCTCGGGTAGAAGGGCGGAGGCTCACAGCGGGATGTCGTTCTTACGGGCCGGAGTCCTGTTGGAGCCGCCGATGTCGCCCACGGACGATGATTTCGACCGCGCCCACGTGACTGAAGCCTCGCATGTCGCAGGCGCCCCGAAGGCCTTCGGGTGACCAGGGATGCGGCGTGGACCGTTGCGGCTGCCGAACCCGCAAAGGCCACGCCGCTGCCGCGTCCGCCATCCGAGCGGCACGGAACCGAGGCGATCAGCAAACGTAGACACAGGTTCGTTCCAGCACGTCATCATCTCTTGGGGGCACCTGTCATGCCGTCTCATCTTTATCTCGTCGGCCAAACCGTTTCGGTGGACGGCCGGGAACAGTTTTACACCAAGCTGAATCCTTTCACGGTCGAGGCGCAACTGCCGCCCGTGGGCGACATCCTGCAATATCGCGTGAAGAGCATGTCCGAATATTGCCGGAGGGTCGTCAGGGAGGATCGTCTGAGCGCCGACGCGCTCCCGCCGACCCAACCGACGCTGCCGCCGGCCCCCTCCGCCTAGCGGCGCCGGCCGTAGCGGCCTCCCCCCGAAGAGCCTGCCACCTTGCGAAAGTCAGTCCCTTGATCAAATCCATGCGCTTCGGACGCCGGATCGACCTTCCTTCGACCCGCCAGATCCGCCACGAACTCGTGATGATGGCGGTTCACGAGGAAGCGCGGATCAAGGAGATCGAGGACGCGAAGACGAAGCTCGTCCCGGTTCCCGCTCCCGCGTCGCCTGCGGGTTGAGCCACGGATGGTTCAGCCCGTGGAGCGGGTGATGGCGGGAGGTCGCTAAGCGACCGGCGCCGCACGCTTGACGTCGCCCGAAGACAAAGGCCTTCCACATGATCGAGTTCCAAACGACCCAGAATGCCGGCGTGTGGATCAACCCCCTCCACGCCACCTCGGTCGAAGGCATTGCCGGCGGTTCGGTGGTGACGATGGGCAACGGTTCCAAGTTCTACCTCGTCCTCGCGCCCGCCGTGGTCGTGGCCCGGCTTGCTCCCTTCACCAGAGGCGGCGAGTCGACCCGGACCGAGCAGGCCCGCGCCGGCTGACGGCCGCGGGCTCGCCTCCGCGGCCGATGCCCTGCTCGCAGGGAAGCCGGACCGCACCGCGTGGGTCGCGGTCACGTGATGGAGCCGGTGGTCTCAACGGAGCGGGATGACATCCGCGGCAGCGGGCCGGGAAGCGGGAGCGCGGGGTGGCACGCATCTTCATCACCGGGTCTGCGGACGGGCTCGGCTTGGCGACGGGCCGGCTGCTGGCCGAGCAGGGCCACGCGGTCGTGCTGCACGCCAGGGACGAGGCCCGGGCCGAGGCTGCGCGAGCCGCGCTGCCGCGAGCCGAGGCCGTGGTGGTCGGCGATGTATCGACCATCGCGGCCATGCGCCATGTGGCCGATCAGGCGAACCGGCAGGGACGGTTCGAGGCCGTGATCCACAACGTCGGGATCGGCTATCGGGAGTCGCGCCGCGTCGAGACCGCCGACCGCCTGTCGGAGCTCTGGGCCGTCAACGTGCTGGCGCCCTATATGCTCACCGCGCTGATGCGCAAACCTGGCCGGCTGGTCTACCTCAGCTCGGGCATGCACACGGGCGGCGACCCGGACCTCACCGACCCGCAATGGGCGCGGCGGCCGTGGAACGGCAGCCAGGCCTACGCGGACACCAAGCTGCACGACGTGCTGCTGGCCTTCGGGGTCGCGCGACGCTGGCCCGATGTCCCGTCGAACGCGCTCACGCCGGGCTGGGTGCCGACCCGGATGGGCGGACCGGGCGCGTCCGACGACCTTTCGCAAGGGCACCTGACCCAGGCCTGGCTCGCCGCGAGCGACGACCCGGAGG
>CAXTEP010000067.1:13772-15590 GCA_964243125.1 uncultured Lichenihabitans sp.
GTGATGACCTCGTCGACGTAGCCGCGCTCGGCCGCCACGAAGGGCGACAGGAAGCGCTCCTCGTATTCGGCCGTGCGGGCCGCGATCTTGTCGGGGTCGCCGATGTCGGCCCGGAAGATGATCTCGACCGCGCCGCGCGCCCCCATCACGGCGATCTGGGCGGTCGGCCAGGCGTAATTGACGTCGGCGCCCACGTGCTTACTGGCCATCACGTCGTAGGCGCCCCCAAAAGCCTTGCGGGTGATCAGGGTGACGAGCGGCACGGTGGCCTGCGAATAGGCGAACAGCAGCTTGGCGCCGTGCTTGATGAGGCCGCCGTATTCCTGCGCGGTGCCGGGCAGGAAGCCGGGCACGTCCACGAAGGTGACGACCGGGATTTCGAAGGCGTCGCAGAAGCGCACGAAGCGGGCGGCCTTGCGCGACGCGTCGGCGTCGAGCACGCCGGCCAGCACGAGGGGCTGGTTGGCCACGATCCCCACGGTGCGGCCCTCGACGCGGCCGAAGCCCGTCACGATGTTGGCCGCGAACCGGGCCTGGATCTCAAAGAAGTCGCCCTCGTCCAGCACCTTGAGGATGAGTTCCTTGACGTCGTAGGGCTTGTTGGGGTTCTCGGGCACCAGCGTGTCGAGGGAAGCGTCCTGGCGCTCGGGATCGTCGAAGGAGGATATCTGGGGAGCGCCCGCCTGGTTGTTGGCGGGCAGGAAGTCGAGCAGGCGCCGCACCTGCAGGAGCGCCTCCACGTCGTTGTCCCAGGCGCCGTCTGCCACCGACGACCGCGTCGTGTGGACGCCCGCGCCGCCCAGGTCCTCGGCCGTGACGGTCTCGTTGGTGACGGTCTTCACGACCTCGGGGCCGGTCACGAACATGTAGCTCGTGTCCCGCACCATGAAGATGAAGTCCGTCATGGCGGGCGAATACACGTCGCCGCCCGCGCAGGGACCCATGATGACAGAGATCTGCGGAATCACGCCCGACGCGACCGCGTTGCGGCGGAACACCTCGCCGTAGCCCCCCAGCGCCGCCACGCCCTCCTGGATGCGGGCGCCGCCGGCATCGAACAGGCCGATGATGGGCGCCCGCATCCGGAGCGCCATGTCCTGGACCTTGGTGATCTTGCCCGCGTGGGCCTCGCTGAGCGAGCCGCCGAACACGGTGAAGTCCTTGGAGAAGACGAAGACGGGGCGGCCGTTCACCGTGCCCCAGCCCGTCACCACGCCGTCGCCCGGCACCTTGCGGTCCGCCATGCCGAAGTCGGTCGAACGGTGCTCGACGAACTGGCCGAACTCCTCGAACGATCCCTGGTCGAGCAGCAGGTCGATGCGCTCGCGGGCGGTCAGCTTGCCGCGCGCGTGCTGGGCCTCGACGCGAACCGCGCCCCCGCCCGCTTCCGCCCGGGCCCGGCGCGCCGCGAGCTGCTCGACCACACTTCTCACCCTGCCACGCTCCCCGGCATGTCCGGCCGTCCTGCCCCGCGGCGGCGCGCGAATGCGCCGTCCGCCCTCGTTCCTGCACGGCCGAAACCGCACGCGAATGCCGGCTTACGGGACACGGTGACGATCGGGACGACGGGCATGGGCCGCGGCAGCGCGAAAGATCCGTCGCGGGTCGATGCCGTTCACTCGGCGGCGCTTTGCGCCTTCACGCCGTAGCGGCGCACGATGTACTCGTCCACCAACTGCTTGAACTCGGCCGCAATGTTGGGGCCGCGCAGCGTCAGGGCCTTGCGGCCGTCGATGAACACGGGCGCGGCGGGCGTTTCGCCCGTGCCGGGCAGCGAGATGCCGATGTCGGCGTGCTTGGACTCGCCCGGCCCGTTGA
>CAXTEP010000068.1:0-12781 GCA_964243125.1 uncultured Lichenihabitans sp.
CGAGGCGTGGCAGCCCGTGCGCGACATCCTGGACGTGTGGTTCGACTCGGGGTCGACCCACGCGTTCGTGCTGGAGGACTCCGAGCAGTTCCCCGGCCTCGCGGGCATCCGGCGCCGGGCCGAGGGCGGTACCGACACGGTCATGTACCTGGAAGGCTCCGACCAGCACCGCGGCTGGTTCCATTCCTCGCTGCTCGAAAGCTGCGGCACGCGGGGCCGGGCGCCCTTCGACGTAGTGCTGACGCACGGCTTCACGCTGGACGAGCGCGGCCGCAAGATGTCGAAGTCGCTGGGCAACGTGGTGGCGCCGCAGACCGTCATGGCCGAGAGCGGCGCCGACATCCTGCGGCTCTGGGTGGCGGGCGCCGACTACGCCGACGACCAGCGCATCGGCCCCGAGATCCTGAAGAGCACGTCCGACACCTACCGCAAGCTGCGCAACACCCTGCGCTGGATGCTCGGCACGCTGGCCCACTACGACCCCGCCCAGGCGGTCGGGTTTCAGGGGATGGCGGAGGTCGATCGCCTCATGCTGCACCGGCTGGCGGTTCTCGGGGAGGAGATCGCCGAGGCCTACGCGGGGTTCAACTACAAGAAGGTGGTGGCCAGGCTGTCGGCGTTCATGAACACGGACCTGTCGGCGTTCTACTTCGACATCCGCAAGGACGCGCTCTACTGCGACCCGCCGTCCAGCCCCAAGCGGCACGGCGCGCTGCAAGCCATCGAGCACATCTTCCGTGCCGTGACGGTCTGGCTCGCCCCGATCCTGGTGTTCACCTGCGAGGAAGCGTGGCTGGAACGCTATCCGGGCGAGACCTCGGTCCACCTCGAACTGTTCCCCCAGATCCCGTCGGCGTGGCGCGACGAGGCTCTCGCGGCCCGGTGGGACACGATCCGCCGCGTCCGCTCGGTCGTGACCAGCGCGCTGGAGATCGAGCGGGCCGCCAAGCGGATCGGCTCGTCGCTGGAAGCTGCACCGACGGTGTACCTGGCTGATCCCAACCTCGCGGTGCTGGTGGGCTCGGTCGATTTCGCGGAGGTTTGCATCACCTCTGCCATCGCGGTTGAGATCGGCGCCGGACCCGCGGAGGCGTTCCGGATTCCCGACGTGCCCGGCGTCGCGGTTGCGGTGCGCCGGGCCGAGGGGCGGAAATGCGCGCGCTCCTGGCGCGTGACCCCGACGGTCGGGGCCGATCCCGACTACCCGGACGTAACGCCGCGGGACGCTCAGGCCCTGCGCGAGTTGCACGCGACCGCGAGCGCCTCGTGAACCGACAACTGCTGGGGCTGGCCGTCACCCTGCTGGCGCTGACGGCCGACCAGGCGTCGAAGAAGTGGCTGCTGTTCACCTACGACATCGACCAGCGCCAGCCCGTGCGGCTGGGGCCGTATCTCGACATCGTCCTGGCCTGGAACCGTGGCATCTCCTATTCGCTCTTCACCAGCCACAGCCGGCAGGGGCGCCTGATCCTGCTGGCCGTCACGCTGGCTGCCGTGGTGGCGCTGTCGGTCTGGCTGTGGCGGGCCCGCACGACGCTGACGACGGTGGCGCTCGGACTGCTGATCGGCGGCGCGCTCGGCAACGCCTACGACCGCTACGCCTACGGGGCCGTAGCGGATTTCATCCATTTCCACGCCGGCCGGTTCTCCTGGTACGTGTTCAACGGTGCCGACGTGGCCATCACGGCCGGCGTGGTCCTGCTGATCTGGGAGTCGTTCTTCCGCGGTCCGGCGACGCGCGCCTCCAAAATGCCGTGAACCGACGGCATTTCCACCGGGAATGGCAGTGGTAATGTGCTGCCCGGATTTTTGTTCCCGCCCGGATCCGGGCGCGTCGCAGGGAGGTTGCCTTGGCGTTTCGTGAGACCGTCGTCCGTCGCGCCGCCATCGCGGGAAGCTTCGCGTTCGGCCTGTGCGCCGCGGCGGTGCCGGCCCGGGCTGCCGACGATGGCTACCAGAACGTCTTCGCGTCCGTGCTGACCGCGGTGGGCGTGATGAGCCCGAGCAAATCGCCCGACATCGAATACCGCGAGCGTCCGCCCCTGGTGGTGCCGCCCAAATCCGCCCTGGCCGCCCCCGCGGAGGCCAAGCCCCTGCCGTCGGCCTGGCCCAAGGATCCCGACGTCGTCAAGCGGCGCAAGGCCGACGCGGCCGCGCGCGTGCCCGGCGAGAACCACTTCTCCAACCAGCGCGACAAGGCCCTGTCGAAGGACGAACTGCTGCAGGGCCGCGTCGACTCGCCCGAGCAGGAGTCCGGCGACAAGACCTGCGGCAGCTTCGGCAACAGCGACCGCAACTGCCTCGTCCTCAACCCCGACGAGCTGAAACGGCAGGGCGAGGCCTTTGAGGCCGCGAACCCCGGCCGCAAGAACGAGGTGACGGCCGGGGTCGAACCCGAGCGCGACTACCTGACCCAGCCGCCCAAGGGCTACATGAAGGCCACCAAGACCGTGAAGGCCACCACGGAAGCGCCGGAAGAGAAGTTCGACGAGTCCAACCCGAAGTCGCCGCTCTATTATCGCAAGAAGGCCGACGACGAGTAACGGCCGGGACCCTAAACCGGATGGGCTCGCTGCCGTGCTGGTCCGAAGCCTTCGGGTTTCGCCGGTAGCTTCCATCCGGCGAGTTCCAGGACGTTCACCTGTCTTGGACGCGCGGGCGCTTCCGTCCCGGCGCGCCGTGCTCTAGAACGCGCCCTCAAGATCCCGGTCCCGAGCGCGCGATGCCCCCCGAACCCAGTTCAGATCCCGCGGTCAAGCCGCGTCTGCCGCGCGGGCTCGGCGACCGGGAGGCCGCCGACCTCGCCGCGACCGACCGCATGGTGGCGGCCATCCGCGACAGCTACGCGTTGTTCGGCTTCGAAGCCGTCGAAACCCCGCTGATCGAATACACCGACGCGCTCGGCAAGTTCCTGCCCGACCTCGACCGGCCCAACGAGGGCGTGTTCTCGTTCCGGGACGACGACGAGCAATGGCTGTCGCTCCGCTACGACCTGACGGCGCCGCTCGCCCGCTACGTGGCCGAGCACTACGACGCCCTGCCCAAACCCTATCGAAGCTACCGGGTCGGCCCCGTGTTCCGCAACGAGAAGCCGGGGCCGGGCCGCTTCAGGCAGTTCATGCAGTTCGACGCCGACACGGTCGGCTCCGCGTCGCCCGCGGCCGATGCCGAGATGTGCATCATGGCGGCCGCGACCCTGGAGCGGCTCGGCATCGCGCGCGGCGACTACGTGATCAAGGTCAATAATCGCAAGGTGCTCGACGGCGTCATGGAGGCGATCGGGCTGGGCAAGCCGGAAGATGCGGGGCGTCGCCTCACGGTACTGCGCGCCATCGATAAGTACGACCGGCTCGGGGAAGAGGGCGTGCGCGCTCTTCTCGGGTCCGGGCGCAGGGACGAGAGCGGCGATTTCACCAAGGGCGCTGGGCTCGACGACGAGCAGGTCGAGCGGATCATCCTGTTCGCGATCGCCAAGGGCGGCGTCGGCCTGACCGAGAGGGTCCATCCCGAAGGCGGCATCGAGACGGTCCAGCAGGTCGGCGGCGACATCCCGAACGATGATCTCCTCGCCAATCTGCGGGAATGGTTCGGCGACAACGCCACCTCCAGGCAGGGCATCGACGAGCTTCAGGCCATCGTGCAGCTCTGCGAGGCAGCCGGTTTCGGCTCGGACCGTGTCCGCGTCGACACCTCCGTGGTCCGCGGCCTCGAATACTACACCGGTCCCGTCTTCGAGGCGGAACTCACCTTCGCGGTCAACGGCGAGGACGGCCGTCCGGTGCGGTTCGGGTCGGTCGGGGGCGGGGGGCGCTACGACGGGCTGGTGGCCCGCTTCCGCCCCGAGCCCGTGCCCGCCACGGGGTTCTCGATCGGCGTGTCGCGGTTGTTCTCGGCCCTGCGGGCGGTCGGCAGCCCCGTCGTGGCGGCGGGCCGGACCACAGGCCCCGTGGTGGTCCTGGTGCTCGACCGCAACGAGATGGGCCGCTACCAGGGGCTCGTTACCCGGCTGCGGGAGGCCGGCATCGCGGCCGAACTCTACCTGGGGCAGGCCGGCATGAACGCCCAGCTCAAATACGCCGACCGGCGCGGCAGTTTCTGCGCGGTGATCCAGGGCACCAACGAGCGTGACGCGGACGGCGGCCCGCAGGTCGCCATCCGCGACCTCGTGCTCGGCGCTGAACTCGCCAAGGCGAGCCGGGACCGCACCGACTACCTCGAGCTCCGCGGCCGGGCGCAGTTCGGCGTGCCCGAGGCCCGTTTGGTGGAAGCGGTGCGCGAGGTGCTCGGGCGGCACGCGGGCGCGTGAGTTCGGTTCCGTTGACTCTGCGCCTCGATAGCGGTCGCGGCCGGAACCGGCGCTTGCTAGAACGGCGCGACGACCCATTCCCGGAACGATGGTCTTGAGCATGGCGGTGGCGGAGGCGAGCCGGCAGCACGGCACGTTCCTGGCGCGAAACGCGTCCCGGGAAGCCGCGCTGCTGGCCCGGCTGGGGGCCGCGGGCTACGGCCGGGTCGAGACGCCCGTGCTCTGCCCCGCTTCCGTGTTCCTCGACTTTTCGGGCGAGGAGATCCGGTCGGCCCTGTTCCTCACCAGCGACGGCGCGGGAGCGGAACTCTGCCTGCGCCCGGAATACACCATCCCGGTCTGCCGGGCCTATCTGGCGTCGGAAGCGGCCGGCCGGCGCGCAACCTTCAGTTACTGCGGCCCGGTGTTCCGGTCGCGCGCCGGGAGCCTGGGCGAAACCGTGCAGGCCGGGCTCGAAAGCTACGGCCGGCCCGACCTCCCGGCCGCCGACGCCGAAGTCCTTGCCCTGGCGCTGGACGCCGCCGCAGCCGCGGGTTTCTCAGGCGGCACCGTTCGCACGGGCGACGCGGGCCTGCTCGACGCCCTGTTCACCGCGCTCGACCTGCCGGCCCACTGGCGGCGCCGGCTCAAGCGTGCCCTCGACAAGGGGCAGGGGATCGATGCCGTGCTGGCCGAGGCTCCGCCGGCTGCCAGCGACCACCGCGGCGTGCTCGCGGCCCTCGACGGCGCCGACCGCAAGGGTGCGCGGGCGCTCGTCGAGGACCTTCTCGCCATTGCGGGCATCGCGACCGTGGGCGGCCGCACGCCGGCCGAGATCGCCGAGCGGTTCATGGCCCAGGTGGCGAGCCGCGCGGCCCCCGACGTCGCGTCCGAGCAGCGAGACCTGCTCACGCGCTTCCTCGCCGTCGAGGGCCACCCCGACGACGCCTCGCTGGCCATGCGGGATCTCGCCGGCGACGCGAAGCTCGATCTCGGGCGCGCCCTCGACCTGTTCGACGAGCGCGCCAACTTCCTGGCCGCGCAGGGGCTCGGCGACGACCTGACGTTTCAGGCCTCCTTCGGCCGCAACCTCGATTATTACACGGGCTTCGTGTTCGAGGTCCGGCACCCGGATGGGGATCTGGTGATCGGCGGGGGTCGCTACGACCGCTTGGCGCAGTCGCTCGGCAGCCGCGAGCCGATCCCGGCCGTGGGCGCGGCGCTCTGGGTCGATCGCCTGGACGGGGGGGAAGCGGTCTCGTGAGCGACGCCGAAGCCCCGCTCGTCCTGGCCGTGCCCTCGAAGGGGCGGCTGCAGGAGAACGCCGCGCTGTTCTTCGCCCGGGCCGGCCTGACCGTCGTCCAGGGCCGGGGCGCGCGCGATTATCGCGGCACGCTGGCGGGCTTCCCCGGCGTCGAGGTGGCGTTCCTGCCCGTGTCCGAGATCGTCGCCAGCCTGGCCGACGGGTCGGTCCACCTGGGCGTCGCGGGCGAAGACCTCGTCCGCGAAACAGTCGCCGACGCCGACGCCCGCGTGGTTTTGCTGGCCCCCATCGGGTTCGGCCACGCCAATGTGGTGGTGGCGGTGCCGCAGGCCTGGATCGACGTGCGCACCATGGCGGACCTGGAGGATGTGGCCGCCACCTTCCACGCCCGGCGCGGCCACCGCATGCGGGTCGCGACCAAATACGTCGAGCTGACACGACGCTTCTTCGCCCGCCACGGCGTCGGCGACTACCGCATCGTCGAAAGCCTCGGGGCCACCGAGGGCGCGCCCGCCTCGGGCACCGCCGAACTGATCGTCGACATCACCACGACCGGGTCCACGCTCGCCGCCAACGCCCTCAGGGTGCTGGACGACGGCGTCATGCTGCGGAGCGAAGCCAACCTCGTGGCGTCGCTCCGGGCCCCGTGGTCGGACGCGCCTCGGCAGACCGCCCGCGCGATCCTGGCGCGGATCGCGGCCGAGGAAACGGCGCGGCGTTCCCGCGACGTGACGGCGCGCCTGGACGGCCTCGCCGACGACCCGGCCCAAGACGCGGCCTCGCGGTTCGGCGCAGAGCGGGTGGACGGCGGCGGCGGCCCGCTCACGTTCCGCTGCGACGAGGCGCAGGCCGCGGCTCTGGCCGAGTGGTTGGTCGGCCGGGGCGCCGCCCACGTCACCGTCACCCGGCACGACTACGTGTTCACGTCACGCAGCGACCTGTACGACAAGCTCGCGCGCCGCCTGGGTTGATCGACCCGCGGACCCTGCGCCACGGCGGACCGGGGTTTTGCAGCCGGACGCGTGGCGTGGCAGAACCGTCGGACACCTGCCGGCCCCTGTCCTCGTCCCGAGCCCGTCGACGGACGATCCCGGGTCCCGCGTCCGGAGCACGAGGACACCCATGCTCACCCGGTCGGAAGTCGTCGCGGCGTTCCAGGCGATCCTGCACCGCGCGCCGGAAAGCGACGCGATCATCGACCAGCATGCACGCTTCGACGACGTCACGGGATTGTGCGACTGGCTGGTTCGGAGTTCCGAGTTTCAAACCTCGCTGACCGGGCGCCTGGGGGCGCATCGGAGCTTCCCGATCGCCGACCTGGACCGGGTGGCGCGGGATTTTCTGGCCGGCAACGGTGCGCCCTGGCACGGCCGCTTCCTGGCCCTGCCCGACTGGATCGACCTTCGCCTTGATCCCGACAGCGTAGCGTATCGCGAGCAGATGCTCAGGCTGTGGAGCGCCATCACCGGCCGGGAAGGATCCTACGAGGCCGTCGTCAACGAGGACACGCCCGAGATCGGCGACCTGGACGCGATCATCCGTCCCGCCTTTTACGCGTCGGGCAACACGCGCGTGGCAGGCGGCCATCTCATCGCCATGGGTCACATCATCCGGCGCAGCGGGATCAAGGTCGGCGACCGGGTGCTGGAATACGGCGCCGGCTTCGGCCAACTCGCGCTCGCCTTCGCCCGTGTCGGCGCGCGGGTCGACACGGTCGACATCAATCCCGCGTTCTGCCGGGCCGTACAGGCCAATGCCGACCTGTTCAAGGTGGACCTGAACGCGCATGTCGGCCAGTTCGGGTTCAATCCCGCCGGCCACGAAGGTGCCTACGACCTCGTGCTGTTCTACGAGAGCTTCCACCACTGCCTGGAGTTCCGCACCCTCATCCCGCGGCTGAAGCTTCTGCTGAAGCCGACCGGCCGGGTGATCCTGGCCGGCGAGCCGGTCTTCGACGGCCCGTGCGACAACCTGCCTTATCCGTGGGGCTTCAGGCTCGACTGGGAGAACGTTGCGGTGATGCGCATCCGGGGTTGGATGGAACTGGGCTTCCAGCGGGACTATCTGCTGGGCAAGTTCGCGGACGTCGGTTTCGATTGCCGCCTGCACACCGATCCGAACTCGGACTGGGCGCACGTCTACAAGTTCAGGCAGCGATAGCTTGGCCGACGTGCGACCACCGCCGGACCAGCATGGCGCGACGACGCCGTCGGCCGCAGGGTCAGGCGGCTTGCATGCTGTTCAGCCCCGGTCAGGCCGGAAGTGTTTGGAAAGCTTCAGGCCTTGCGCCTGGTAGTTCGAGCCCGCCGCGGCCCCGTAGAGCGTGCGGGGCCGTTCCGACAGGCGCTCGTAGACGAGCCGGCCGACGATCTGCCCGTCGTCCAGGATGAACGGCACGTCGCGCGAGCGCACCTCCAGCACGGCGCGCGAGCCCGTGCCGCCCGCTTCGCCGGCCCCGAAGCCGGGATCGAAGAAGCCCGCGTAATGGACCCGGAACTCGCCCACCAGCGGATCGAAGGGCGTCATCTCGGCCGCGTGGTCGGGCGGCACGTGCACGGCCTCTTTGGAAGCCAGGATGTAGAACTCGCCCGGGTCGAGCACCAGTTCGCGCCGTCCGCGCAGCGCGAGGGGCTCCCAGAAGTCGTGCAGGTCATAGGTCGCGATCCGATCGACGTCGAGCATTCCGGTATGGCGCTTGGCCCGGTAGCCCAGCAGGCCGTCGAAGCCCCCAAGATCGACCGCCAGCGCCACGCCACCCGCGATCACGGGCTCGCGACCCGACACCAGCGTGGCACGTCGGTGAAGGTCCCGGTGCTCGTCGTCGTCGAGCCGCGAGGTCCCGGTGCGGAAACGGAGCTGTGACAGGCGCGACCCGGCCCGGACCCGGACCGGGAAGCTGCGCGGCGACACTTCCAGGTAGAGCGGCCCCGCGTAACCCGTCTCGACCAGGTCGAATTCCCGGGCATGGTCGGTGATGACGCGCGTGAACACGTCGATGCGCCCCGTCGAACTCTTCGGGTTGGCGGCCGCGGTGAGATGGGGCGGCAGGCGCAGGGACTCGTCGAGCTTGACGATCGTCACCGTGCCGGTTTCCAGCACGGTCGGGCGCGACAGGTCGAGTTCGTGGGACGGCTGGTCGGCGATGCAGGCTTCGACGCTGCGGCCGCGCCCGGGCAGAAAGCTCGCCCGCACCCGCCACGCCGCCGCGCCCAGCCGCAGGTCGAGGCTGGCGGGCTGGACGAGGCTCGGGCCGTCGGCGGTGAACGGCGTCGCGGCCTCGACCGCACCCGCGTCGATGAGGATCTGGATCTGGTGGCCGGCCAGCAGTCCGGGCGGGAAGGGCGGCAGGGTCATGGGAACACTCTGGTCGGGAACCTGCTCCGCGGAACGATCCGGCCGCAAGCCTACCGGGCGCATCCTGAGTAATGGTTAATCCAGATGCCGGTGACAGGAGGGTTGACCGGTGGACATGATCCTGCGGTTCCGATCCATGGCCGATGACGACGTCTGGGCGAACCGTCGCCTGCTTGGGGGTACGGTTCCTCGGCTGGACCGAAGACGCGGTCTGGAGCCCGCGCCCCAGGCTGCGACGGCCACGGCGGACCGTTGTCGGCGTTGACGCCGGACCGTCCGCCGCTGTAGAAAGATGCGTGGTCATTTGAGCCGGCTGGCTTGCCGCCACGTTAAACAAAGCGCTAAAAAGCCGGGTCGATCCGACCCCGCATTGCTTTGTCGATCCCCGAAACGGGGTCGCACGCGTCTGGCCAGCCCGAAAGTGACGGCCGTCGGCGCCCGCGCGGAGAGTTGGACCTTGAGCACTACCAGACCAGAAGCCCGGCTCGCGTCGCTGCGGCCCGCCACCCGCCTCGTGCATGGGGGCACCCTGCGCTCCTCGTTCGGCGAAGTCTCGGAAGCCCTCTTCCTGACACAGGGCTATGTTTATGACACGATGGAGGCCGCCGAATCCCGTTTCAACGGCGATGAGCCCGGCTTCATCTATTCGCGCTTCTCCAATCCCACCGTGGCCATGTTCGAGGCCCGTATGGCGCTGCTCGAAGGCGCGGAAGCGGCCCGCGCCACCGCGACCGGCATGGCGGCCGTGACCGCGGCCATGCTGGGGCAGGTGCAGGCGGGCGACCACGTGGTGGCGGCCAAGGCGTTGTTCGGCTCCTGCCGCTACGTGGTCGAGGAGCTGCTGCCGCGCTTCGGGGTGGAGTCGACGTTGGTCGACGGCGAGGACCTGGACCAGTGGCGCGCCGCCATGCGGCCCAACACCAAGGTCACGTTCCTGGAAAGTCCGACCAACCCGCTGCTCGGCCTCGTGGACATCGAAGGCGTCGCGGAGATCGCGCACGCGGGCGGCGCGACCCTCGTGGTCGACAACGTGTTCGCCACGCCCATGCTGCAGGCGCCGCTTGGGCTCGGGGCCGATTGCGTGGTTTATTCGGCCACCAAGCACATCGACGGGCAGGGCCGCTGCCTGGGCGGGGTCATCCTCGGCTCGAAGGACTTCATCGAGACCAAGATGCAGACCTTTCTGCGGCAGACCGGGCCGGCCCTGTCGCCGTTCAACGCCTGGGTGCTGCTCAAGGGCCTTGAAACCCTGCCGCTGCGGGTCGCGGCCCAGAACGCCAGCGCGGCCCGGATCGCCGATTTCCTGGCCGGTCAGCCCGCCGTCACGCGCGTGATCTATCCGGGGCGGGACGACCATCCGCAGGCCGAACTCGCGCGGCGGCAGATGTCGGGCGGCGGCACCCTGGTCGCTTTCGAGATCCGCGGCGGCAAGACGGCCGCGTTCCGCTTCGCCAACGCTCTGTCGGTGATCCTGATCTCCAACAACCTGGGCGACGCCAAGAGCCTGATCACCCATCCGGCCACCACGACCCACCAGCGGCTCGGCGTCGAGATACGCCAGGGTCTCGGCATCACCGACGGCGTCCTGCGCCTGTCGGTGGGCCTGGAGGACGTTGCGGACCTCACCGACGACATCGGCCAGGCGCTCGAAACGCTGCGCTGGTGACGCAACGGCCGGCGCGGGGTCCGCGTTGACGAGGGTCGACCGAAGGGGGACGTTCGGGAGCAGGCGATGTACAGGGCCGTGACGCACGACATCCAGGTGACGGTGTTTCCCGAGTTTTTGCCCGAACGTTCGGACCCCGAGAACGACCGCTACGTCTGGGCCTACACGATCGAGATCGCCAATCTCGGACGCCTGCGCGTGCAGCTGATCTCGCGTTACTGGCAGATCACCGACGGCAATGGCCTCGTGGAAGAGGTGCGCGGCCTGGGCGTGGTGGGCGAGCAGCCGGTGCTCAACCCGGGCGAAACCTTCCGCTACACGTCCGGCTGCCCGCTGGGCACGCCGAGCGGCATCATGACGGGCAGCTACCGCCTGGCCGACGACACCGAACGGGCCTTCGAGGTGGAGATCCCGGCCTTCTCGCTCGACAGCCCGCAGCCCGGGCGCGTGCTGAACTGAGCCGCCGCGGTCAGATGTCCACGAGGTCCGCGGCGGCCGGCGCACGCTCCTGGATGAAGCTGAACCGGGCCTCGGGCTTGTTGCCCATCAGGCGCTCCACCGCGCCCGCGGTCCCGTGCCGCTGGTCCTCGCGGATGACCACGCGCAGCAGCGCGCGCCGGACGGGGTCCATGGTGGTCTCCTTGAGGTCGCGCATGGGCATCTCGCCCAGGCCCTTGAACCGGCTGATCTCGACCTTGCCCTTGCCCTGCAGCTTGCGGAGCAGGTCGTCCTTGTGCCGGTCGTCGCGGGCGTAGACCGACTTGGTCCCCTGCGTCAGGCGGAACAGGGGCGGCACCGCGAGGTAAAGGTGGCCGCCGTCGATCAGCAGGGGCATCTGCCGGTAGAAGTAGGTGATCAGCAGCGACGCGATGTGGGCGCCGTCCACGTCGGCGTCGGTCATGATGATGACCTTGTCGTAGCGGAGATCGGCGTCCTTGTAGTGCGTGCCGGTGCCGCAGCCGAGCGCCTGGGCGAGGTCGGCCAGTTGCTGGTTGGCCGCGAGCTTGTCGCGCGTGGCGCTGGCCACGTTGAGGATCTTGCCGCGCAACGGCAGCACGGCTTGGCTGGCGCGGTCCCGGGCCTGCTTGGCGGAGCCGCCGGCCGAGTCGCCCTCGACGATGAACAGTTCCGACCCTTGCGCGGAGGAGTTCGCGCAATCGGCGAGCTTGCCGGGCAGGCGCAGCTTGCGCGTGGCGCTCTTGCGCGCCACGTCCCGCTCGGCCCGCCGGCGCTGCCGCTCCTCGGCGCGGTCGATGCTCCAGTCGAGCAGCTTAAGAGCCTGCGAAGGTGTGGCGGCCAGCCAATGGTCGAATGAATCGCGCAGCGCGGCCTCGACGATGCGTGACGCTTCAAGGGTTTGCAGCCGTTCCTTGTTCTGGCCTTGGAACTCCGGCTCGCGGATGAACACCGACAGCATGGCGGCGCAGTTCTGCATCACGTCGTCGGCCGTGACGGCCGCGAACCGCTTGGCCTGGCCGATCCGCTCGGCATGGTCCTTCAGAGCCCGCAGCAGCGCGGCGCGCAACCCGGCCTCGTGGGTGCCGCCGTTGGGAGTCGGGATCGTGTTGCAATAGGACCGGACGGTGCCGTCGTCCTCGGCCAGCCACGACATGGCCCATTCCACCGAGCCGTGGTTGCCGGGGCGGCTGACCTTGCCCGCGAAGGGCTGCTCGTTGACCAGCGGCCGTCCCTCGACCTCGCGGGCCAGGAAGTCCTTGAGACCGCCCGGGAACCGGAACACCGCCTCGGCCGGAACCTTGCCGCCGGCGGGCAGGCGCTCGGCCGCGCAGCGCCAGCGTACCTCGACGCCACCGAACAGGTAGGCCTTGGATCGCGCCATGCGCAGCATGCGGGCGGGGTCGAGGGTCGCGTCGACGCCGAAGATGCTCGCGTCGGGCCGGAACCGCACGCGCGTCCCGCGCCGGTTCAGCACGCGGCCGACGGTTTCGAGCGGTCCCACGGGGCGCCCGCGCTCGAACACCTGCCGGTACAGGGTCTGGCCGCGCGCGACCTCCACGTCCAGGTGGTCGGACAGCGCGTTGACGACCGACACGCCGACCCCGTGCAGCCCGCCCGAGGTCTGGTAGGCGCCCGAATCGAACTTGCCGCCCGCGTGCAGCACCGTCATGATCACTTCGAGAGCGGATTTCTCGGGGTGCTTGGGATGCGGATCGACCGGGATGCCGCGCCCGTTGTCGGTGACGCTGACGAA
>CAXTEP010000068.1:12881-15417 GCA_964243125.1 uncultured Lichenihabitans sp.
CGTCGGACGGCTGCTTGAACAGGTTCTGGCGGTCGACCATGATGCTCCAGCTCGAACGATGAGGTCCATCGTAGCGCATTCGAGCACGCGGTGATACGAACAAATCGGAAACGAATGCGGCTTTCCCGAGCACCGTCGCCAGCCTGCATCGGTGGCGCGCCCGGGCCCGCGCAACCCGGAACGGACGCCAGCCGCCGATGACTCGCGCGTTTCTCGGCGTCGAACGCTCCATGACGGGGCAGCGCTGGACCGATCGGCTCGACGAGGCCGGCCAGGGCCGGGCGCTCGCCATCGGCCAGACCCTGGACGTGCCGGACGTGCTGGCGCGCGTGGCGGCCGGCCGCGGCCAGACGGCCGACACCTGCGCGCGCTTCCTCGACCCCACCCTGCGCGACGCCATGCCGGATCCCGCCGCGCTGGCGGGCCTGACCGAGGCAGTCGAGCGCCTGGCGCTGGCGGTCGAGCGCCGCGAACGGGTGGCGATCTTCGGCGACTACGACGTGGACGGCGCCTGCTCGGCCGCGCTGCTGGCCGACTATCTCCGGGCCGCCGGCCTCGACCCCGCCGTACACATCCCCGACCGGATCACCGAGGGCTACGGCCCCAACACGCCCGCGGTTCTGGCCCTGGCGCGCGGGGGTGCCCGCCTGCTCGTCACGGTCGATTGCGGCACCGCCAGCATCGAGCCCCTGATCGAAGCGAAGCGGGCCGGCCTGGACTGCGTGGTGATCGACCACCATCAGGCGCCGGTGGCGCTGCCGCCCGCGCACGCGATCGTCAACCCCAACCGGCAGGACGACCTGTCGGGCCTGGGTCACCTCTGCGCCGCGGGCGTGGTGTTCATGGTTCTGGCCGGCCTCCACCGGCACCTGCGGGCGCGGGACTTCTGGACCGGCCGCCCCGCGCCCGACCTGCTGGCCGCCCTCGACCTCGTGGCCCTCGCCACCGTGGCCGACGTCATGCCGCTGGTCGGCCTCAACCGCGCCTTCGTGGCCAAGGGACTGGCCGTGATGCGACTGAGGGCGCGGCCGGGGCTCGCGGCCCTGTTCGACGTGGCCGGGGCCGCGGGCCCGCCGACGGCCTTCCACCTCGGCTACCTGATCGGCCCTCGCATCAATGCGGGCGGGCGCGTCGGCGACGCGGCCCTGGGGGCGCGACTGCTGTCGACCGCGGACCCGGACGAGGCGCGAACCGTGGCCGAACGGCTGGACGCGCTCAACCGCGAGCGCCGCGCCATCGAGGCCGATGCCGTGCTCGAAGCCGAGGCCGCAACCCTGGCCACTCTCGGGCCGGCCGGCGCGGAGGGCGTCGCGGCCCTGGTGACCAGCGGGGCCGATTGGCACCCGGGCGTGGTCGGCTTGGTGGCGGCTCGGCTGCGCGAGCGCCACGACCGTCCGGCCTTCGCGATCAGCGGGGCCGGGACGGTCGGCAAGGGATCGGGCCGCTCGGTTCCGGGCGTGGACCTCGGCCACGCGGTCCGGCTCGCGGTCGAGCGGGGGATCCTGGTGGCCGGGGGCGGGCACGCCATGGCGGCCGGCATCACCATCGACATGGCCCAGGTCGAGGCGTTCCGAACCTTCCTGCACGATCACTGCGCCGACACGGTCGCGGCGCGGGCGCGTCCGGCCCTCGCGTGCGACGCGCTGGTGGCCGCCTCCGCGGTGACGAGCGATCTCGTGACCCTGCTGGAGCGCGCGGGCCCGTTCGGCCACGGCAACCCCGATCCGGTGCTGGCCCTGCCGGCACACCGGCTTCTCAAGGTGATGCCCGTGGGGGCCGACCACCTCCGGATGACGCTTGCGGGACCTGACGGCGCCCGCATCGGGGCCGTGGCGTTCCGCTGCGCGTCCGAGCCGCTCGGGCGCGGCCTGCGGAACGCCGAGGGCGGCCTCTTGCACGTCGCGGGAACGCTGGCGGTCAATCACTGGGGCGGGGGAGCCCGCGTCGAACTGCGGCTCGCCGACGCGGCTCCGGCGTGACACCCGCACGCGTGATCCGCGGCGCAACGCCGCCGCGTCGCATCGGGCCGGTTCGCACTTGCCAGGGCGGGGACCTCTGTTATACGTCGCGGCCGGCCGCGCTGCGGCGGCCCCTCGAAGCGCCCATCGTCTAGCGGTCCAGGACGTCGCCCTTTCACGGCGAAAACAGGGGTTCGATTCCCCTTGGGCGCGCCATCCGCCGTCCGAATGCTGTTTGCTGGAACCGTCGTGCGGTCCGAGCATCCGCGACGGCCATGTCGGACGATCAACCGCCGCGACGGGACAGGGTCGATGAAGCTGAGCTTCTTCCAGAATTCCGTGGCCGGCGGCCCCGGCCTGATCGGCGACTACGCGGCCGAACGAGGCTGGCAGATTCGCCAGGTGATCAGCTTCGAGGAGGCCGGCCGGCACGCGGCCGAACCCTTGAAGGACGATGCCGTGGTGTTTCTCGGCTCGCCCCGGAGCGCGTTCGAAACCCACGAGCCCTGGATCGCCCACGAATCCGCCCTGATGCGCCGCCTGCTGGATTTCGGCACCCCGGTGTTCGGCGTGTGCTT
>CAXTEP010000069.1:0-8617 GCA_964243125.1 uncultured Lichenihabitans sp.
GAGGGTGATGCGAGGTCGCCGCGCCAGGTGTAGAGCGCAAGAAGCGGCTCGGCCGCGGTCTCGGTCGCGTGTGGCACACCGCTGGGGTGCAGGATCAAGGCGCCGGGCGAATTGGGCCGGGGCGCATCCTCACCTGCCTGCCAGCGGGCCGTCCCGGAGATCACGAGGTAGAGTTCGGTTGCCGGGTGGGCATGCGGCGGATAAAGCGCATGTGGCGTCATCAACGTCAGGCCGACGAGCAAGGCCGGTGCCGGACCAAGGCCGCCTCGGCCAAGAATGTCGGCGAAGGCGATCTTGTCGCCCAGATCGGGCCGGCCCGGATCGTAGGGATAGCCATAGGTCCAGGCGAGATCGGGCGCGAGTGCCCGGATCGCTTCCGCGAGCGCGGACTCGGGGCCGTTCAGGCCGGCTGCGAGCGCTTGGCCCAGAAAGGCGGTCGCGGGTTGGCGTGTCGGCCTGCGCACGGCCGTGTCCTCCGACGACGGGGAGCCGAGCAGGGCATGCGATGCAGCGGCCTCATCGGCGATGGCGGGCGTTGCGGCTTGCGCCGCAGCGAGCCGGTTTCTCAGCCGATTGCGGAATGCTTCGACGCGGTTGACCAGGGCGGTCATGCCGAGGCCTCGGCGGGTTCCAGGACCCGTGCGCGGGAATACCGGGACGGGGGTCGCGACAGGCCCAGGTTCTCCCGCAGGGTTCGGCCGCGATAGGCGCGCTGTACGAGGCCGCGGCGTTGCAGTTCGGGAACCACGGTCAGGAAGAAATCATCGAATCCTTGGGGTAGATGGGTCGGCGCAACGTTGTAGCCGTCGCAGCCGTGCGCCTGAAACCACTCTTCGAGCTGGTCGGCCACTTCGGTCGGTGAGCCGTAAACGAGCCGATGGCTGCTCGTCAGCGCGATCTGCAGGTAGAGCTGGCGCAGCGTCAGCCCCTGGCGCCGCGCCACGTCGATCACCAGCCTCTGCCGCCCCTGCGGTCCCTCGGTGGGCGGCAGGACGGGCAAGGGGCCGTCGAGGTCGAACCGCGAAAGGTCGGTGTCGCCGATGAGTCCCGACATGAAGGTGAGGCCGGCGCGTGGATCGACCAGCCTGTTCAACGTCGCGATCTGGTCCTCGGCGTCGCTCCGCGTTTCGCCGATCACCGTCACGGCGCCCGGCATGATGCTGAGCGTTTCGGGGTCGCGCCCGTGGCGGGCCACCCGGGCCTTCACGTCGGCATAAAAGGCTCGCGCATCCTCAAGGGTCGGCTGGGCCGTGAACAGCACTTCCCCGGTCTCGGCCGCAAGCTCCCGGCCGGCATCGGACAGGCCGGCCTGCACCATCACCGGGTGTCCCTGCGGCGGGCGCGGGATGTGCAAGGGGCCGCGGACCTGGAAATTCGGCCCCCGATGGTCGAGCCGGTGGACCTTCGCGGGGTCGAAGCAGCGTCCGCCAGCCTTGTCGAACACGTAGGCGTCGTCCTCGAAGCCGTCCCACAGACCGGTG
Organism: uncultured Lichenihabitans sp.; assembly: GCA_964243125.1. Lineage (GTDB taxonomy): Bacteria > Pseudomonadota > Alphaproteobacteria > Rhizobiales > Beijerinckiaceae > Lichenihabitans. The sequence continues at coordinate 1,482 of CAXTEP010000069.1, forward strand.
ACCACGTCCACGAACTCGCGCGCCCGGGCGTAGCGGTCGCCGTGGGCCGGATGCTGGTCCCGGCTGAAGTTGCCGGCCTCGGAGGGGGTCGCCGAGGTGACGAGGTTCCAGGCGGCGCGCCCTGCGCTGATGTGGTCGAGGGACGCGAAGCGCCGCGCGAGGCTGAACGGGTCGTTGTAGGTCGTGCTGGCGGTGGCCACGAGGCCGATGCGGCTCGTCACCATGGCAAGGGCGGAGAGCACGGTGAGCGGCTCGAATTTGGCGCTCCAGGCCGTGGCCGAGACCGCCTCGATGTCCTGGTCCCAGATGGCGTTCACGTCCGCGAGGAAGAAGAAGTCGAAGCAGGCGCGCTCGGCCGCCTGCGCGGTTTCGATGTGGTGCCGCAGGTTGATGCCGCCATCCACATGCGCGCCCGGATAGCGCCAGCCTGCGACATGGTAGCCGGACGGATAGAACGAGGCGCCGAGCTTCATCCGACGTTGTTGGGTCATGACGGTCTCCGGAACGACGCGGACCCGTCCCGGGTCGACCGGAGCGCGTCGAGTTCGAGGTGGCAGCGGATCCGGTGGTCGGGGCCGCCGTCGCGCCACGGCGGCGCGACGGCGTCGCAAAGCCCGTCGATCCGGCGCGGGCAGCGGGCCGCGAAGCGACAGCCCCGCCGCGAGGGCGCGTCGTCGGTCGCGGCCGCGGCGCTCGCGAAGTCGGGCCGCCGGCCGACGACCGGGACGGCGGCCAGCAGTTCCTCCGTGTAGGGATGCCGGACCCTCTCGAAGAGCGCCGCGACCGGACCGACCTCGCACAGGACGCCGCGGTAAAGCACCGCTACCCGGTCGGCGAACCATCGCACCACGGCGAGGTCGTGGGTGATGAACAGCATGGCGAGACCGCTCCGCGCCTGCAGGTCGCGGAGAAGGTCGAGCACGGCCGCCTGGACCGAGACGTCCAGCGCGGAAATCACTTCGTCGCAGAGCAGCAACGACGGCTCGGCCGCGAGAGCCCGGGCGATGGCGACGCGCTGGCGTTCGCCGCCGCTCAGTTCCGCGGGGTAGCGGCCCTTGAAGTCGACCGGGAGGCGAACGCTGCCCAGCAGATCGGCGACGCGCGCGTCGAGCGCCTCCCCCTTGAGCCCGAACAGGAGGCGCAGCGGTCGCGCCAGGATCGTCGCTACCGTGTGGCGGGGGTTGAGCGATCGGTCAGGGTTCTGGAAGATGATCTGCACGCGCCGCCTGAGCGCCGCATCCCGCCGTTCCGCACGCCAGGCAAGGGAAACACCGCCGAGGCTGGCGTCGCCCTCCCGGACGGGCAGCAGGCCCGCCACGGCGCGGGCCAGCGTCGACTTCCCGCTGCCGTTTCCCCGACGAGGGCCAAGGTTTCTCCGGCCCGAACCGTCAGGGACACGCCGTCCAGAGCCGGCGTCGCGGCCCGCCGGTGGCTGTAGCGCAGGTTGCCGAGAGCGAGGAGATCGGGTGCGATCACGCGGCCGGCTCCCGCGCACGATCGAGGGGCGCGAGCAACGTTTCAGTCGCAAGAGCCGGCAGGCGCATGCAGGCCACGGCATGCCGGGGGCCGACGGGCGCGAGCCGATGCCGGGTGGCCCCGCACTGCTGGGTCGCGGCCGGACAGCGCGGCGCGAACCGGCAGCCGGGCGGCAACCGGTCGCGCGCCAGGCTCGTGCCACCATGGCTGGCCACGGGCGGACGGTCGAGGCGCGGCAGGGCGGCGACGAGCGCCCGTGTGTAGGGGTGATACGGGCGCTGCATGATGGCCTCGGCCGGACCGTCCTCGACGATCTCGCCCGCCACCATGACGGCGATCCGGCCGCAGACCTCGGCCAGCGTGGCGAGGTCGTGGGAAATGTAGAGCATGGTCGTGCGCCGGGTGGCGGCGAGACGGGCCAGGAGCGCGACGATCGAGCGGCGGATCAGGACATCCTGGCCGGTGGTCGGCTCGTCGAGCAGCAGCAGGTCGGGGTTGCAGATCAGCGCCAGCGCCAGGGCGATGCGCTGCTGCTGTCCGCCGCTGAACTGGTGCGGGTAGCGGTGCAGGGCGTCCTCGGGCCGCGGCAGTCCCACTTCGGCGAGCCCGGCGAGCACCCGGGCCCTTGCGGCGGCCCGGCCGATGTTTGGCCGATGCCGACGCAGAGCCTCCGCGAGAAGGGCGCCGACGCGCGAGGTCGGGGTGAGGGCGGACCCGCCGTTCTGCGGCACGAGGGCGATGCGGGCGCCCCTGAGATCCTGCACGGTCCGGCGCGACGCCGCGAACAGGTCGATGCCGTCGAACGCGACGGTGCCGCCCGTGATCCGCCTCGCGCCCCGCTTCTCGCCCAGCAGGAGCGAGGCGAGCGTGGACTTGCCGCAGCCCGACTCGCCCGCGAGGCCGACGACCTCGCCGGGCCGGAGCGTGAGATCCACGGCGCGGAGCACGTTCTGCCATCCGTCCGCGGTGGCATAGTCGACGTCGAGGCCGCGGACGGTCACGAGCGGGCTGGTCACGGCCGTCCCTCGCCGTGGTCGGCGGGCCCGAGGCAGCGCAGGATCGCGTCGGTGAGCAGGTTCATGCTGACCACGAGCAACGCCATGCCGACTGCAGGCGCCACCACGGGCCAGGGAGACTGGTCCAGCGTGCTGCGCCCCTCGTTGATCATCAGCCCCCAGTCGGGCGAGGGCGGGGCGGCGCCGAGACCGAGGAAGCCCAGGCCGCCGATGAACAGGATCGCGTAGCCGGTCCGCACCGAGAACTCGACCAGAACCGTCCCGGCTACGTTGGGGAGGATTTCGCGCAGCGCGATCGACCACCCGCCCTCGCCGCGGGCGCGGGCCGCGGCGACGAAATCCTCGTTGACGACCGCGAGGGTCGCGGCCCGGACCACGCGGGCGACGTTCGGCACGAAGAGAAGCCCCACCGTGAGGCTCACCACGAAGGCCGGTGCGCCGGTGAACAGGCCGAACACCAGCAGCGCCAGGATGATCGGCGGGATGCTCATGACGATCTCGAGAAGCCGCATCGCGACCTCGTCGACCCAGCCGCCCCGCAGGCCCAGCCACAGCCCGAGCAGGCCGCCCAGCGCGGCTGAGAGTCCGGCCGCCGCGACCGCGCTTGCCAGCACCGTGCGGCCACCGAACAGCAGGCGACTCGCCACGTCGCGTCCGAGCGCATCCGTGCCCAGCCGGAAGTCTCGCGAGGGAGGGTCGAAGATGCCGCCCACGAAGATGTCGTCGGGTGCGTAGCGGGCGAGGACGGGCGCGGCTGCGGCGGCGGTCGCATAGGCCAGCAGCACGATCAGCGCCGCGTGGCCCGTCCAGGGCAGGCGTGCCGCGAGGCCCCGGCGCCTCGGCGCCCTCAGGGCCGCGACGGCGCTCAAGCGGGATGCCTCAGCTTCGGATCGAGCAGCATGGTGGCGACATCCGCCGCGAGGTTGACCGCCACGTAAGCGGCCGAGAGCGCCATGGCGGCGCCCTGGATGAGCGGGATGTCGTGGAAGCCGATCGCCTCCACCAGCAGGCGCCCGAGACCCGGATAGTTGAACACCGTCTCGACCACCACGATGCCGCCGACCAGCCATGCGGCATTCAGCGCCACGGCGTTGACGGCCGGCCCGAGCGCGCTCGGCAGCGCGTGAACGAGCATGACGCGGGCCGGCGAGAGACCGCGCAGTCCGGCCATGCGGACGTGGTCGGAACGCAGCACCTCGATCATCGAGCCTCGGGTCTGCCGCACCACATAGGCCGTCATGGCGAGGTTGAGCGTCAGGGCCGGGAGGGCCAGGACATGCAGCGTTCCCAGGAGCGATGTTTCGCGGTCGATCAGGGCGAGCGGCGGAAACCAGTGGAGATCCGTGGCGAGCCAGGCCACGAGCGCGATCGCGAAGACGAACTCGGGAACCGACATGCCGATGAGCACGGCAACCGAGAGCAGCGTGTCGACCGGCCCGTCGCGACGCGCCGCGGCACCCCAGAGGCCGAGGCCGATACTGAGCGGAACGTGGATGGCGAGCGCGAAACCCGCCAGAAACAGCGTGTTGCGCAACCGATCGAGGATGTAGGGCAGAACCGGCCTGTCGGCCGCCATCGAGCGGCCGAGGTCACCGTGCGAGATGTCGGCGAACCAGTGTCCGTAGCGGACCCAGACCGGATCGTTGAGGTGAAGGGCCGCCCGCAGCGCCGCCAATGCGGCGGGCGTCACGTCACGGCCGAGAAGTCGCTCGGCCGTGTCGCCGGGCAGCAGGGCGACGGCCCAGAAGACGATCGTGGCCACCGCCCACAACGACACGATCGACAAGGCCGTCCGCCGCAGGACCAGCCGCGCGAGCGGGCTCGAACGGTCGCAGCCCATGGGTCAACTCGCGTCGCCGACCGTCACGTCGACGAAGCTTTGCGAGATCTTCTGCGGGTGCAGTTTCCAGCCCGAGATGTTGGAACGGGTCGCGCCCACGGCGTCGCCAAAGAGAGCAATGACGGCGCCGCCGTCGTCGCGCACCAGCCTCTGGGCCCGGCCGTAGAGTTCGGCGCGCCTGGCCACGTCGGTCGTCCTGCGGGCTTCGGCGACCGCCGCGTCGAAGTCCGAATTGCGCCAGTGCGTCTCGTTCCACTCGGCATCGGACAGGAATGGGAGCGCCAGGGCCTCGTCGGCGGCCCGGCCCGACCAGCAGGTGGCGATCGCCGGCTTCTTGAGCCAGATGTTGGCCCAGTAGTCGTCGGCCGGGTCCTTGACGAGGTTGACCCGGATGCCGGCCTTGGCGGCCTGGGCCTTGTAGGCGGTCGCGAGCTCCACCAGCCCCGACGTCGCCTCGGAGGTGTGCAGGTCGATGTCGATGCCGTCGGGATGCCCGGCTTCGGCCAGCAGCGCCTTGGCTTTCGCGATGTCCTGCGTCCGCGGGGCGTCCTGGATCGCGTAGGTCAGCCAGGGCGCCACCGGATTGTCGCTCGCGACCGAGCCGTGACCGGCCAGAACCGCCTTGAGCAGCTGTTCGCGGTCCGCGACGAGCTTGAGGGCGAGGCGCACGCGCGGATCGTCGTAGGGCGGGGTGTCGGACCAGAACGCGAAGCCGTACCAGAACGGCGTGCGGGCGTTCACCACCTTGACGCTCGCCTCCCCTTCCAGGCGCTTCAGGGAGCGCAGCGGCAGATCCCAGAAGATGTCGATCTGGCCCGACAGCAACGCGGCGATGCGGGCCGATTCCTCCGGGACCGAGCGCAACTCGACCCGGTCGACACCGGGCTTTCCGGGCTGCCAGTACTGCTGATGCTTCACGTAGGTGCTCGGCTCCTCGCCCGGCACGTAGTGCTCCACCTTGAACGCGCCGGTTCCGACCCCTGCCGTGCGCAACTGATCGGCGGTCTGCCCGTCCCGGACGATGAAGCCGAACCGGTTGGTCAGGAGCAGCGGGAATTCGACAACCGGCGCGGGGAGGTGGAACTCGACGGTATGCTCGTCGAGCGCCTTGATGCCTTCCGGGTTGATCGCCTTGAACGTCGCGGCGCCGGGCGAACCCAGCTTGGGATCTACCAGGCGGCCGTAGCCGAACAGCACGTCCTTCGCGGTGAACGGGCTGCCATCATGGAAAACGACGCCCGGGCGCAGCTTGAAGGTCCAAACGCTGGCTTCGGCGTTGGAGGACCATTCCGTCGCGAGCTGCGGCTCGGGTGCGAAATTCTCGTTCAATCGCACGAGTTTCTCGTAGACCAAGCCGAGGCGCGCCGAATCGGGGTCGTTCTTGCCGAACGCCGGGTCGAGCGTGCCCTTCACGCCGTCGCCTTCGCCCGACGCGATGCGGAGCGTCTTGATGCCCGCAGCTCGGCCCGACATGGGAAGGCCGGCCAGCGTGGCGCCGCTCAGGGCAACGGTGCCGACCAGGGCCGTGCGCCGTGAGACGGTCAGATCAGACAGTTTGCTCATAGTGGATCCGAAAAAAACGAGGGGACATCAGGACGCGGGCGGACCCTCCGTCCGCACCACCATCATCATTGAACAACAACCTTCGTGTTGAGGGCCTGACAATCTGCCGTGACGGGAAGTCCATGCACGAAGACGTCGCAGAACCGTCCATTCAAGACAGGGCTTGGGACAGGTTGACTGGGACGACTACACGTCATTGTGACGCCTCATCCGTTACGGCCCGCCTTGCGCTCGGCAAATCTTCTTGTAGCTCGTTATCGCTCTGGAACTGGCCGAACAGCGAGCCTGATCCAGCGTTAGATCAATCCATGCGAGTTGTCTACTAAATTAGTAGATTATTCCTGGCCGTCGAACCAGGGCGAAACGCTGTTCCCTCGCCGCCGCGACGGGACGCGATCCGGCCGGCATCACGGTCTTTCTGAGCGCCTTGTCGGTTCCCGGTCGCACGCGGGGCGAGGCCGAAGACAAGCTCGCCGACTATCGCGAGTTCGGCAGCGTCGAAGGTGCCCTGGTGATGCAGTCCGGCTGGCAGGGCCGGGACTTCTCACAGCTGTCGCTCGACAGTCCATTGGAAGCCCAGCAGGCCGCCACGGAGGCGCATGACAGGAGCGATCGTGCCCCCGACCCGCGAACCATCCGCGAACTGGCGGTCGCCAGCACGATCGGCGGCGGTGCCCCACTCCTCGTGGGGAGCCCCGCCGAGATCGCCGACGACATGCAGGCGTGGATGGAGGAAGGCGGCGTGGACGGCTTCAATCTCACGAGCGTTGTCGCGCCCGAGAGCTACGTCGATTTCGTCGACCTCGTCGTGCCGGAACTTCAGCGCCGCGGCGCCCTGAAGCGCGCCTACCGGCCGGGGACGCTGCGGGAAAAGCTCGGTGGATCGGCGTGCCTTCCGCCTTCGCATCCCGGCGCGCGCCCTCGCTTCTGAGTGCGCCGGATGCCGTCGGTCGCGGGATCGCTCTGACGGAAGCGCTTGGCCGAGGTCTCGCCCTTCACTGGCGGCTGCCGCCAAATGCCCTGCGATCGTCGAGAGCGCCTGAGGTCGCCTTGGAAACGGGATTGCTGGACTATTCAAGTGTTCCAGCGGGCGACCTCGCCGGAGCGCGTTCCGGAGCCAAGGGGCAGTACCGGGATCACGCGCGGAAGAAGGAAGCCGCGCAGCAACACCGGCGCTGGTTGTGCGGCCAGTGCCAGAAGATAGAACATCGCGAAGCTGCCCCACGTATTGTGATTGAAGA
>CAXTEP010000069.1:8717-13095 GCA_964243125.1 uncultured Lichenihabitans sp.
GCCTGGTCCGCCGTGCCGAAGAAACCGAAATAGCCGGAACCGATCGGAAAATCGGCTCCGATGATCGCGAGCGCGGTTTTCCACAAAGAGGTGCGGCCGGTAAGCTGAAGATACTCCGAATCCGTTTGCATGATCGTGTTCGCGAACAGCGGTGGCAGGATCAAGAGAAGGAAACCCGCGACCACGACCGCGATGTAGCAGGCCCGGAAAGCCCGGGCGCTCAGGCTGGGCTGGATCACCACGACCAGCGCCCCTACGGCGGCGATCGCGAGACCGGTCCTGGAATGCGAGGCAGCCAGGCAAACGAGGGGCAGGACGCACAGGGCAAGGTGCAGCAGTCGCCCTTTGCTGCGGCTCCGCCATTCTAGCAGCTGGAGAAGGAACGCGTAGGCGAAGCTGTAACCGGCCAAGCTCTTGTGCGAGAAGATGCCCTGGAATGCCAATTCCGGCGCAGGATCGTCTCCCTGTACCTGGTAGCCCTTCCTTGAGGCGAGGTAGACCCAGCAGGCGATCACGAACACGGTCATCAGGATCCGAGTCATTGTTCGAGCGCGCTGCACCGGCCATTTCCGGGCCAAGGTGATCGCGAAGCCGGCGTTGAGGGCGAGCATCGCGGCATAGCCGAGCGACGTGGCGGGTTGGAACGACCACAGGATGCTGAGCCCGATGCAGGCGAAGATGATCGCGATCGGGATCTGCGGACCGCTGAGGGTGGCGCCTTCGTTGGGCGCCACGAGTGCCCAGGCGAAGGTCAGCCCGTAGGCGGCGATCCAAAGCAGGGTGTACACGACGCTCGTTGCGTAGACGGGATAGAACGCGCTCGTCAGCAGCGTCACATTCAAGACGAAGCAGCAAAGCCCCACCGGTTCGAACCGGGGACGGGCAAGGCTTCGCGGCGGGACGCCTATGACAGCGACCACGAGGACCGCGCTCCCGACCCTGTGTTGCGTCCGAGCGCCCTGATCACCCTGATGTTTGCCGCGACACCAAGACCTGAGGCGCCGAGCACCATTCCGACTGCCAGGACGACGTCGAAGGGTTGTCGCGCTTCCGCAGTCGGCAGGGTGCACAGCGCGAGCGCCGCAACGCCGAAGGGCGTGAAGGCAACGAAGGGGATGCGCACCGGCGCGATGCGTTGCGAGATGAGCCGCACCATCAGTGCGTAGACCGCGAACACCACGACGCGCGACCAAGCCAATCCGGTAATGCCGTAGACCTGGGTCACCGCCAGACTGAAGGTGGCAAGAACCACGCTGGAGGCAAGCGGCGGTGCCACGACCCATTTGGTCTGCCCGGGACGCAACAGGCCGACTTCGAGGATGACGATCAGGCCCTGCAGCAGGATCGTCATGTTGCCCGCCAGTAGCAGGGAGCGGTTGAGCGGCACGCCGGGGAAAAGCGTCGGCCACACCGCTGGAACGCCGACCTGCACCACCAGGATACCGAGCAGCAGGAGCGCGATGACGAGCGCGGATGTGCCGATGAAGAAATCGGCCTCCGTGGATGGGTTGCGCCGCATCGCCTCCGTCGGGAACCAGACGTTCAACGGTCCGAGCACCAGAAGGTTGAGAATGCCGGCCACTTTCAAATGAACGATGTAGATCGTCAGGTCGGCTTTGGGCAGGCCTGCCAGGGAAACGATGTAGCGGTCGGAATTGAAGATGACGATGTGCAGAAGCTGAGCCAGCACGAAGGGGAAGCCGTAGGTGAGCATCGCCCGAAGCTGGTTCACGTTCACGCCCTCGGCCTTCAGCAGCGGCAGGGTAAGCGTGACGAAGAGAGCCGCCGTGATGCCGGCGCGTGTCCACAGAAGCTCGGCCGGATCGACGATCCACGCCAGACCGGCTGCCGCGCAGAGCAAGGAGGCTGCGAGCAGCAGGCTCCACCGGCCGCCCTCGAACAGCGCCAGCTTCTCGATCTTCATCTCGGCGCGGAACAGGGCGGCGACGACGAGCGGCAACGCCTCGCAGAACGTGCAAGCCAGGATCGGAACCGCCGTGGCGAGCCCGAAGAGACCGATGAGCGGCACCACCGAAGCGGCGCAGAGGATCGGAGCCGTGATGGCCAGAACCACAAGGAGAGCCGCCAGCGCCGCGCCGGCGCTCATTTTGCCGGTGGCGACCCGGTTCAGCGCACCGAAGTTCGCGCCCAGCATGAGAAGGGAAGCGCCGATCATCAGGAACGGCTCGATCATCGTCCAAGTGGCGAAGCTGTCCGGTCCGAAACGTCGAACGAGGATCGGCGTCAACAGAAAGTTGGAACCGGCCGGAACGCCGATCGCGACGAAACAGGACGTCAGCTTGGTGAAGGCCCTGACAAACTGACGAGGTCTGGAAGGAGCGGATGCCGGGATATCTTCCAAGCTCATCGTGGGATCTGCGTGGCCGGGTGATCCTCTGGCAGAAGGCTGGTCGCGATCGTCATCGGTCTCGGCCCGGGGCCGCCGCAGGCTCCGTTGCTTCCGCCTTCGCGCATCCACTTCATCCCGTTTGCGATCCCGACCAGGATATTCGCTGCCGCGCGGCCCACCAATGACACTTCCGGCGCGCCCGGCGTCCGTCGAAAGACTTAGGGCGTCGTGGACTCTCGACGGTTCGAACTGAGGCAAGATGAGGTTGGATCAAGGTGGGTAGGGGATTCGCCGTGGTGCGCTTCGTTTCCTCGATGCTGCGGCGCTGGCGCCGCGCATATTTCGCGATGCGTCTCCGGAGGCGAGCTTCAGCCAAGGATCTCAATCCGAATACGGGGGTCTACATCGAGCGTCCCCGCATTTCGGCTGTCGTCCAGCTCTTCAACAAGAAGGACAACATCGCGGCCATTCTTGCCACGCTCCAGACAGTCGGGATCGAGGAGATCGTGGTGGTGGACGACGGGTCGAGCGACGGAGCGATGGAGATCCTTCCGGCTCTGCTCACCGGCAAGAACCATTTCCTCATCAGATCCAACGATCTCTTCGAAGTACGGACCTACTCCAGAGCGCTCGATTTCTGCCGCGGCGAGATCGTCGTGCTCTTGCAAGACGACGATTACCCGCCGCCGGAGCCTGGCTGGGTGTCGGCTGCGCTCGATCTCTTTCGGTGCTATCCGAAGCTCGCGATCCTGGGCGGGCACTGCGGCCTGGCTCTCTTGCCCCGCGACCCTCCGAAGGAAAACGGAGACGACCGCGCCGGCGACGATCAGCTGATCGACCAGCCAGGCATCGCCCGCTATCGCGTCAAAACCTTCCCGCCCGGGACGGAGGCGGACGGGCTGTTCACCTTTGTCGAGGTCGTCAACCGCGCGCCGATGTTCGTGCTGCGCAGCGCCCTTGCATCCCTGGGCGGGATCGACCAAGTCTTCGCACCCTTTCAGTGCGACGACGTCGACCTTTGTCTACGCGCCTGGCGGGCGGGCTATCAGGTGGGGCTTTACCAGACCGACTTCGTCCGCGACGTGGGGGTCGGCGGCATGCGCCTCTTCAATGCGGACGCCGTACCGCGCCAAGCGGTGAAGAACTGGCGTCTCATCTACGAGCGCTACGGCGATGAGATCGCCTTGGGCCAGTTTGCCGAACGAGTGCGACAGGCGAGAGCAGAGGCGGCTGAGACTGCGGCGCGGCCCGATCCGCGCAAGCATGTCGCCCTGCTGGCTTGATGGCGCGCAACCCCGTTCCTTGTGCCGAGGATCAGCCTGGTCAGAGACTTCCATGCTCAATCGTTTCATCGATCACCTCGACGTTCAGATGTGCCGCATCGGGCTTAGGAAGGGGGCGGACTGGGAGGGCGTGAGAACTTCCCGGGAACCGGCGCTTTATGCCGGGCGGCTGTCGCGCGGTGAGCCGCAATTCCGGACCCATACCGGACTGACGCCGTTTCACCCCTCGTCGCACAACATCAACCACGACCTCCTGATGCGACTTCCGCTTCCCGGCAACGTGGTGAACCGCTTCCAGTCGCAGGACGTTTTCGAGCACATCGAATATTCACGCCTGCCGGCGATCATCGAGGAGATCTTTCGGGTGCTACGGCCGGGTGGCCTGTTCCGGATGAGCGTGCCGGACTACCGGAACTCCGTCTACGCGGCGCGTGCGAGGCGCGACAAGGACGGAAACATCATCTTCGATCCCCACGGGGGCGGGCGCCTGCACAACGGCCAGGTGGTCGACGGCGGCCACGTGTGGTTTCCCCTGCTCGAGACGGTCAGCCAGCTGTTCGAGCAGTCCCGATTTCACGATGAGGGGTGTGTCCGCTATCTCCACTACAACGACGTCGACGGGACATCCGTGCTTGACGTGATCGACTACACTCTCGGCTTCATTCAGCGTACCCCTGATCATGACCCGCGCAGCCCCGGCCAGGCGCTGTCGATCGTCGTGGACGCCTGGAAGAACTGAGGGTCG
>CAXTEP010000069.1:13195-15090 GCA_964243125.1 uncultured Lichenihabitans sp.
TCGATCGGCTCCTGATCGCGTCCGGTCTCGTTGTCTCGCTGGCAATCGTAGAAGGCCACGTCCGCGTTTCCGGTCCGCATCGTATCAAGATTGAGGAAGCGCGAGCGAAAGAACTTCGCGCGCTGTGCATGGGCCGACCAATTCATGAGCGCGCCGTCGAACAGGGAATCGTAGATCTCGACCGTCATGCGGCCGGCTGCTGGCCCACCCGCGAAGTTGACCCCGCCGCTTTGCGTTCCGTTGATCGTGGCCTCGCGGGTGCCGCAGACAGCGAGGATGCGGCTGTAACGGTTGACATAGTCGAAGCCGGGGTCGGCGCTGGCGAAGCTGTAGAGACCGGCGGTAAAACCGTAGGTCGTCAGCCCATCGACAACGGTTCTGATGCCCCGGTCCTGAAGGGCATAGCGCTCGCCCGAGCCTGAGCCGCTGAAATCGGCCGAAATCGAGCTGACCTCGATATCCTGAAAATGCGTGTCGAAGCAGGCTGGATGGGTGTCGAATCCGGCACCCGAGCAGCGCACCGCCGCACCCGTCACGCGGTTGTCGCGGGGGCCGCCGCACCAGGCCGGGCCGAGCGGCGCATAGACGTTGGTGGTAAAGGCGTGGCGGCAGCGCTCGGCCTGGACGTCGAGCTGATTGTAGCGCGAGGCGCCGCCCAAGGCGATGCCGTACCCGTATGCGGCGTCGCTAACGTCGTCCCTCAGATCTCGAGCCCGCACCGAGAAGCGGCCGCGCCAGCAGGAGAGCGCGAAGACGCCGCGGGTGGGGGCATCGGCGATCTCCACGTCGACGATCGGCTCCACGGCACCCTCGATCTGGATCGCGGCGCGGTCTCGATTGCCACCTTTCGCTACGATGTCCTGGTCACAGTGGAACACGATACCGCCGACAAGGCGCAGCCGCTGCGTCGGCAGTTTTTGGAGAACCGGGGTGTCTCCGTAGGTGTCGCCGAGAAGCTGGGTCAGCCAGACCGTGCGGCCCCTCACGTCGAGCACGGAGGCGAGCTCCGCCCGCTTTGCCAAAGGGTCGGTCGCCAAAGCGTTGTTTGAGCGCACCTGGACGACGTCCCCGGCGGCGAACGCCGACCCGTCGGACAAAGTAAGCCGGGCCACCGGGCTGCCGATGTCGCCGGGGTAGATCTCCTCGGTGAAATCGAGGATGGCCGAGGACGGGCCCCATGGCGGATCGAAGACCAGCGCGCCTTCACGGCGCGGGAAGACGATCATGCCGGGTCCGATCAGCGTCAGGTCGCGCCGGCCTGCGCGGATGCCGGAGGCGACCCGCCAGGATCGTCCAGCGAGGTGGACGGGTTTCCCGAGCGACAGGACCCGCTCGAATGCGGCGCCGTCGTCGGTGATGCCGTCGCCGCGACCGCCCGCAATGGCCGGCGTCACGAAGTCGAGGCTCGGCTCCGGGGACAGCGGGCCGGAAAAGGCCTGGTTTGCGGCAGGGACGATCCCTGTCGCGGCAGTGCCGGCAATCACGCTGCGGCGGGAAAATCGGCGCTCCGGGACGTTCATCATGCGGACTTGTGCGGTAGGTATCCGGCGGGGCTGCGGATCGCGCATCAATTCGCGCGCGGAGCCGCATGAGTCTAGATCGCAAAAAGATCCATGCGCGCGTTTTCGGGAGAAGCCCTATGCCTCCGGCTGCCGCTCCCGGCGGCGGCGATCGGCTCGCCGCAGGGGTTCCTCGGGCGGGCCGCTCCTCGCTTTCGCAGCGACCGCATGCAAACAGGGATATGGTCGAGCCGAAGTGGACGCGGCAGCGCTGCCAGGTGGCGCTCAGCACCTTGGCGAAAGCGGCCGTTCGTCCTTCTCGCGCGTCGGAGATCACCAGCTTGACGCCCCTGAGCCCACGGCGCGCCGGCGCGAGTCTCCCAGGTGCGCTGTCGG
>CAXTEP010000070.1:0-10942 GCA_964243125.1 uncultured Lichenihabitans sp.
ACGCGGACCGCGTGGAAGAAGAGCTCGGACGACATGCGCCCCGTTCCCACCCCCCGCAGCAGCCGGTTGCGGACGAACAGGCCCTGGAGGGCGCGAACGAACACGGTTTCGACGTGCAGGGCGTTGAAGTCGGGGTCGCGCGCGGCCGCGTTGGCGTCGTTGGCCGCGAGTTCGCGGTAGCTCGTGAGCGTCACGCGGCGGGGCCGGGTGCCGCCGTTGCTCAGGCGGATGCGCCAGACCTCGACCGGCGCGGCGTCGCCCAGCCGCACCTCCGCCTCGGCCGTGAGCCCCGCGACCGTGTTGCGCAGGCGGGCGCCGGCGGGGCCGGACTGGGCCGCCGCGTAGTCCTCGCCCACCTGCCGCAGCGGCTCGTAGCCGATGCTCCAGAGCCCCGCGTCGTCGCGGTCGCGCAGGAAGAAGAAGGGGCCGCGGATCTGCATCGGGTCCGCGACCCGCCGCGTGACATCGACCGGATGGCCGCCACGCGTCGCCCCATCCACCGCGAGGTGCCCGCGCCCGTCGGCCATCAGTTCGGCCGTTACTAGGCCGTTGGCGAGCGTGAAGCGCCCGGGTGCCTGGGCCACGGGCGACGGCGCGGTCGCGCTGTCCGGATGGGGGGCGCCGCGGCCTCCGTTCCAGCGGCGCGCGACCGCCGCGACCCCCAGCAGCGCCGCGAGGCCCGCGGCCGCGTAGATGGCGATCAGGCTGTTGACCGACATTTCGAACGGCGGCGCGGTCGCCCGGATGCGCTCGGCGCCTGTCCAGGCCGCGTCCCAGTCGGGGCCGTGGGGGATGTAGAACGGGATCAGCAGCGGCGCCCAGGTGGCGAAGCGCCGGATCCCGACCGGCATGATGCGGGTGCGGGCCGCGTGCCCGGCGAATCGCGCCGCCGCCTCGTCGGCGCGGTCGCCGCCGATGAAGGTGAGGTTGACCAGGGTCGCGACCCGGAGCCCCATGTGGTCGAACCAGATCAGCACCCGCAGCCAGTCGTAGGCGAGCAGCCCCGTGAAGGCCGTCAGGCTCCAGTGCCGGAACGTGTCGGCCGGCAGCACCGCGCTCGCCGCGGTCGCGGCCACGGTGCGCACGGCCCCGTCCTGGTTGTACCAGGACGGGTCGGGCGACTGGCGCAGGAAGGAATTGATGACCGGCGCCATCCACAGGCCCCAGCGCAGCACCCGCACCGCCTGCTCGATCAGGCCCTCGAAGCCGGCCGGGCTGACCAATTGCTTCAGCGGCGTGAGGCTGCGGCCGAACAGGGCCGCGAGCACGAAGTAGTTGATGCTGAACAGCGGGGCCGCGATGGCCCAGTTGATCACGCCCGACAGGGATTCGTCGTAGAACAGGCGGACCCCGCCCCCCGCGTGGCCGAGGTCCACCGTGCCCCATTTGTTGAACAGGGGGTTGACCGCGAAGGCCCCCTCGGGCCCATGGTCGAACGCCACGTAGGCCCAGAATTTTTGGGTCACGACCGCGACCTGGGCGGCGTCGAAATACCAGCCAAGCGCGCCGCCCACGAGGCCGCCCAGCAGCAGGCCCAGGGCGTACAGGCGCCAGGGCTCGACCACAGCCCGCCGCCCCCGCGCCACCGCGACGGCGTCGAAGGCGAGGTCGACGCCGCCGTAGGCGAGCGCCCCGGTAATCCCCATGGCAGCGAAGCGGAGCAGGCCGTCGGCGCCCGGCAGCCCGGCGTGGAGGGCGAGGGCGACCCCGCAGCCCGCCACGGCGCCCCGCCCGTAGCCTCGGGGCTCCGCATAGGCGTCGCGTAGCCGTCCGAAGAACGGGGCCGTGCCGTCGGCGCTCGCCACCACCGTGGCGGCGAGCGGAAACAGCGCGGCGCCCGCCACCACGCCCATCGGCACGGGCGCGGCCCGGACGGCGTCCAGCACCGCGGGGGCCGTGAGCAGCAGCCCGCCCGCGAGCAGCAGCGCCATGAAGACCCCGCCGTAGATGGCGCCCTTCACGAGACCGCCCCGCCAGTGCCGGTCGACCGACGCGTAGGTCGGCGGCACGTTGCCCAGGCCGTCGAGCGCGAGGCCCGTGACGATGAACACGGTGGCCCAGAGGCCCGACTGGGCCAGGGCCGCGGCCGCAACCGCGACGAGATCCTGGCCGACCGTGCCCCACCCCGCGGCCGTGGCGGGCAGGTCGGCCAGAACGGGCGTCAGGGCCGCGTGGACCGCGCTGCCGCCCAGCAGGGCGTGCAGGCGCCAGTCGCGCGCGAGGCGCCCCGTCACGAGACGGCCGAGCACGCCCGCGACCGCTTCGGCGAAGCCGAACAGCACGACGGTCCGCCCCAGCACCGCGCGGGCCGCGTCCGGCACCGCGGTCTCGCCCGTGAGCCAGAACCCGAGCCGCCGCATCAGCGTGTCGCTACCGAGCAGCAGCAGGGCGTTGAACAGGACCGGCAGCAGCAGCACCGAAAGGGCTTCGCGCGGCGCGATGCGGCGGCCCGCCCTCGCCAGCACGGCCGCGGCCGCGCTTCCGTAGATCAGCAGGCTCAGGGCCGCGCCCGGGGCCGTGAGGCCCAGCACGTCGGGCCAGCCATCGGGAACCTGCCACACGCGGTACCGGTCGTCGCGCGCAAAAGCCAGCAGCCCGAGCGCCACCGCGTCGGTGGCGGCCTCGGCGGCGCTGGGCCACCGCGCCGTGACCGCGTGCCCGAACAAGGCGAGCCCGAGCGTGCCAAGCAGAACCGCGACCAGCACGGCCGCGGCATGGGGAAGCGCGAGCGGCGCCGCGGCGGCCATCCCGATCAGGATGGCCGGAACCCCCGCCGGAACCACGCCCCGCGACCGTTGGATCACCTGCGCCTGCGCCATCGAGCCGCCGTTCCTGCTTCCGCGCTTCCGATATCCGCGAAGCTCAAGCTCGGAAGATGGCATTCACCCGCTCCCCAGCAAGGGCGCGGGCCGGACTTGGCCGGCATGGCTACACCGTCACGGCCTGCGCCACGTGGCCGGCATGCCCGAACACGCGCAGGTAGTGCGCGATCTCGTCCGGGTCGCCGCTGGCCTTGTTAGGATTGTCGGACAGCTTGACGGCCGGCCGGCCGTCCGCGTCCACGACCTTGCACACGAGCGGAATGGCTCGGAGGCCGGCGTTGGAAACGGGCGCGCAGTCGCGAAAATCGTTGGTCAGGTTGGTGCCCCAGCCGAAGCTCATGCGCGTCCGGCCCTGGAAATGGCGGTGGGTCGCCTCGATGGTGTCGGCGTCGAGCGCGTCCGAGAAGACGAGCCGCTTCTCGGCCGGGTCGCGGCCCATCCGGCGCCACCAGTCGATGATGGCCTCGCCGCCCTCGACGGGGGGCGCCGAATCGGGACGGAACCCGGTCCAGTCCGCCACCCAGTCTGGCGCGTCGCGCAGGAAGGCCGCGGTGCCGAACGCGTCGGGCAGGACGATCAGCAGGTTGCCGCCGTAGTAGCTCTGCCAGTCCTTGAGCACCTGGTAGGGAGCGCGCCGGAGCGCGTCGTCGTCAGGCGCCAGCGCGGCCAGGACCATGGGCAGTTCGTGCGCGTTGGTGCCGATCGCGGTCAGGTCGTTGTTCATGGCGAGCAGCACGTTGCTGGAGCCCGTGAACGCCGAGCCCAGGCCCTCCTTCAGGGCTTCCACGCACCAGCTCTGCCACAGGAAGCTGTGGCGCCGCCGCGTGCCGAAATCCGAGATGCTGAGGTCGGCCAGCCCGCGCAGGCGCTCGACCTTGGACCAGAGCCGCGTCTTGGCCCGCGCGTAGAGCACGTCGAGCTCGAAGCGGCCGAGCCCTTTGAGGGCCGCGCGGGACCGGAGCTCGTTGAGGATCGCGAGCGCCGGGATCTCCCACATGGTGGTCTCCGCCCAGGGTCCCTCGAAATGCAGCACGAACTGGCCGTCCTGCCGCCGCAGCTCGTAGTCGGGCAGCGAGAAGTCGTTGAGCCAGCGCAGGAAGTCGGGCGCGAAGATTTGCCGCTGGCCGTAGAACGTGTTGCCGGCGAGCCAGATCTGCTCCTTCTTGGTGAGGCGCAGGGTTCTGGCATGGTCGAGCTGCTCGCGCAGCTCCGTCTCGTCGATCTCGTCCGCGATCCGCACCTGCGCGGTCCGGTTCATCACCGAGAAGGTGACGTGCCGGTCCCGGTACAGGCCCCAGATCATCTGCAGCATCAGCAGCTTGTAGAAGTCCGTATCCAGCAGGCTGCGGATGATCGGGTCGAGCTTCCACGTGTGATCGTAGACCCGCTTCGCTAGATCGGTGGTGGCCATCGCGTCCGGTCCGGGTCCTGTGCGGGTTGGGAGCACCAAACAATCTTGGGTTTGTCAATCCGGCCCCGCGCCGGGAAGCTCAGAAATTCGACATCGATCGGGCCGGCCGGGCATGTTGATTAAGGAACCGGCAGCGACCCGGTCGTGTTTCCTCGGTGTCGAGGACGCTGGGAGCAGCATGATGCGGAAAACGATGATCGTAGTGGCGGGTCTCATGGGTGCGGCCCTGGCTGCGCCGGCCCTGCACGCCCAGGACAGCACTGCGGCGCCCGCGGCGGGCAACGCCATGGCGCCGGCCGCGGGCGCCAACAGCTTCACCGAGGGTCAGGCCAAGTCGCGGATCGAGAATGCCGGCTTCACCAACGTGAGCGACCTCAAGAAGGACGATCAGGGCGTTTGGCGCGCCAAGGCGAGCAAGGACGGCCAGAGCGTGCCGGTGTCGCTCGATTTCAAGGGCAACGTGGTCGGCAAGTGAGCGAGCCGTCACCCATCATCCAAGGCAGGAGATCAGCATGACCCAGACCGTAACGGGACTTTTCGACAGCTACGACGACGCGGCGCGCGCGGTGGCCGAACTGGAGCGCGCCGGCGTTCCCCACGGCGACATCAGCATCGTGGCCAGCCGGTCCGACAGCGGCTACCCGGCCGACGGCGACGCTCACGTCGACCAGACGACCGCCAATGCGGCCGGAACGGGAGCCACGGCCGGCACGGTGATCGGCGGCGGCGCGGGCCTGCTGGCGGGTCTCGGCCTTCTGGCCATCCCCGGCGTGGGTCCCGTGGTGGCGGCCGGATGGCTGGTCGCGACCTTGACGGGTGCCGGCATCGGCGCGGCCGCCGGCGGGCTGCTGGGATCGCTGACTGGCGCCGGCGTGAGCGAGCAGGACGCCCACGTCTACGCCGAGGGCGTGCGCCGCGGCGGCTCCCTGGTCACGGCCCGCGTGGCCGACACCCTGGAATCGTCGGCGCGATCCATCCTGCAGCAGGGCAACGCGATCGACCCCGCGCAGCGGCGGGAAGCCTATCAAAGCAGCGGCTGGACGGGTTTCGATCCCAAGGCCCCGGCCTACACCCGCGAACAGGCCGAGGCCGAGCGGGCTCGCTCCGGCGA
This sequence comes from uncultured Lichenihabitans sp., assembly GCA_964243125.1. Taxonomy (GTDB): domain Bacteria; phylum Pseudomonadota; class Alphaproteobacteria; order Rhizobiales; family Beijerinckiaceae; genus Lichenihabitans. The sequence continues at coordinate 5,345 of CAXTEP010000070.1, forward strand.
CGCGGCCCGGATCATCTAGGCCCGGCGGTCCGAAACTGGAAGCCCGGCCGAGAGGCCGGGCTTTTTCATGTAGCCAGCGTCGCCGGTCAGCTGACCTGAAGGTTCACGGCGGAGGTCTTGCCGCGGTCGGCTTTCAGTTCGAACGACACCTGCTGGCCCTCGTTCAGGTTGCGCAGGCCGGCGGCCTCGACGGCGGAGATGTGGACGAACACGTCGCGCCCGCCATCCGCGGGCTGGATGAAGCCGTAGCCCCGGATGCTGTCGAACCACTTGACGGTACCTTGCTGCATTCTTTGTCCTCGGCTTTGTCGCCCGGTTCCGAAGGGCGAAACCGGGAGTTCCGATCGACCCATGCGGCCCGCCGGAGCGCGGCAGCAAGGCTTCTGGCCCGCGGCGCGTGACGGATCGTGAGTGTGATGGAACATCCCCTTGTGTCGGACCATCGTGGCGGTTTCATGCCGTCGGGCATCGCGGTCCGTGCAAGCGGGCCGGTTGATCCGGGCGTGGTCGCGGTTCAAGAGTCGGGCGCTGACCCGGAGCCGTGATCACGCCCATGACGCCCGTTCTCATCCGCTCTCCGGCGCTGGCGCTGCCCGGCGTGCGCCACGCCTTCTTCACGCGCCACGGCGGCGTATCCGAGGGGGTCTACGCCAGCCTGAACGGCGGGGTGGGGTCACGGGACGCTCCCGCGGCCGTGGCCGAGAACAGGCGCCGCATGGCCGAGGCGCTCGGGGTCGACCCCGGCCGCTTCTGCGTGCCGTTCCAGGTGCATTCCGCCGAGGCGCTGCGGATCGACGGCCCGTTCGGGCCCGGCGAGGGGCCGCGGGTCGACGGTCTTGTCACGGGCGCGTCGGGCCTGGGGCTCGGGGTGACGGGCGCCGACTGCGGGATGGTGCTGCTGGCCGACCCGGACGCGCGCGTGGTCGGGGCCGTGCACGCGGGCTGGAAGGGGGCTCTCACGGGAGCGCTCGAAGCCACGGTCCGGGCCATGGAGGACGCGGGTGCGCGGCGGGCTGCCATCACGGCCGTGCTCGGGCCCGCGATCGCCCAAGCCTCCTACGAGGTCGGGCCGGACTTCAAGGTCCGCTTCACGGAGGCCGACCCGGCCTCCGCGGCCTTCTTCCGCACCGGCCGGCGGGCTGGCCACGCCCTGTTCGACCTGCCGGGCTTCATCGTCATGCGGCTCATGCGCGCGCGCGTGGGCCGCGTCGAGAACCTCGCGCTCGACACCTACGCGGACGAGGCCCGCTTCTTCAGCTATCGCCGCGCCACCCATCGCGGCGAGCCGGACTACGGGCGGCTGGTGGCCGCCATCGCGCTGGCAGCACCCTGAAGCCGAGATCAAAGGCCGTATGCTGCCCTTACCCTGAGCCTGTCGAAGGGTGATCCAGGGATCTCGCGTCCGGCCCGCCCTTCGACAGGCTCAGGGCGAGGGGTCGTTGGGAGAATCACCCGGCGCCGCGCTTCTCCATCATGGCCACGAACTGCCGGAACAGGTAGTGGCTGTCGCGGGGGCCGGGCGAGGCTTCGGGGTGGTGCTGCACCGAGAAGACGGGGCGGTCGGTGAGCGCGATCCCGCAATTCGAGCCGTCGAACAGCGACACGTGAGTTTCCCGCGCATTGGCGGGCAGGGTGGCGGGGTCGACCGCGAAGCCGTGGTTCATCGACACGATCTCGACCTTGCCGGTGGCGCGGTCCTTGACGGGGTGGTTGGCGCCGTGGTGGCCCTGGTGCATCTTCACGGTGCGGGCGCCCAGCGCGAGCCCCAGCATCTGGTGGCCGAGGCAGATCCCGAAGGTCGGCACGTGGTCGATCAGCTCGCGGATCACCGGCACCGCGTAGCGGCCGGTTTCGGCCGGGTCGCCCGGCCCGTTCGACAGGAACACCCCGTCGGGCCGCATGGCCAGGATGGCGGCGGCCGGGGTGTCGGCCGGCACCACGGTCACGGCGCAGCCCGCATCGGCCAGCAGACGCAGGATGTTGCGCTTCACCCCGTAGTCGATCGCCACGACCCGGTGCCGCGGCGCGGTCTGCCGGCCGTAGCCCTCCTCGAGCCGCCACACGGTCTCGTCCCAGTCGAAGCGCTGCGCCGTGCTGACGCCCGGCACGAGGTCGGTTCCCACCATGCCGTGCCAGGCCGCGGCCTCGGCCTTCAGCGCCTCGCGATCGAACCGGCCCTCGGGGTCGTGGGCGATCACGGCGTTGGGCATGCCGCGGTCGCGGATCAGGGCCGTCAGGGCCCGCGTGTCGACCCCGCCCAGGCCGATGATGCCGCGGGACGCCAGCCAGGCCCCGAGGTGGCGCGTGGCCCGGTAGTTGGCGGGATCCGTGATGGCGGCGTGCAGCACCACGCCGCGGATGCCGGTGTGGGCCGCCATGTTGACGGTCTCGATATCCTCCTCGTTGGTCCCGACGTTGCCGATGTGGGGAAACGTGAAGGTGACGATCTGGCCCGCGTAGGACGGGTCGGTGAGGATCTCCTCGTAGCCCGTCATGGCGGTGTTGAAGCAGACTTCGCCCACGGCCCGGCCTGCGGCCCCGAAGCCGATCCCCTCCAGGATCGTGCCGTCGGCCAGTACCAGCAGCGCCGTGGCGCGGGGTTCAACCCAGCCTTGGGCGGCCTCGTCCTGCGCGATGGTCATGGGGCGTCTCGGGGTAGGGGAAGGATCGCCGCCCATCTGTTCGGGCGGCGCCTCCCTGTCAAGGCAGCGGCCCGATTGATTTCGGCCCGACGACCGACGACATGGGAGCCATGGCGCTGTCCCCCGACGAGATCGAACGCTACGCCCGCCACATCGTGCTGCGCGACGTCGGCGGCCCCGGGCAGAACAGGCTGCGGGCCGCCCGCGTGCTGGTGGTGGGGGCAGGGGGGCTCGGGGCGCCCGTGATCCAGTATCTCGCGGCCGCGGGCGTGGGCACGCTCGGCATCGCGGACGACGACCATGTGTCGCTGTCGAACCTGCAGCGGCAGGTGCTGTTCTCGACCGCCGACCTCGGCCGGCCCAAGGCCGAGCGCGCGGGCGCGGCCGTGACGGCGCTGAACCCGCACGTGGCGGTGGAACCGCACCCCCGCCGCGTCACGGCCGCGGACGCGGAGGCGCTGGCGTCCGCCTACGACGTGGTGGTGGACGGGTCCGACAATTTCGCCACCCGCTACGCCCTGTCGGACGCCTGCTGCCGGGCGCGCCGCCCCCTGGTCACGGGCGCGATCGGCACCTTCGACGGCACGGTGACGACCCTGCGGCCCTACGAGACCCGCCCCGACGGCACCCCCAACCCGACCTACCGCTGCCTGTTCCCCGAGCCGCCGCCCGAGGGCAGCGTGCCGACCTGCGCGGAAGCGGGCGTGCTGGGTGCGCTGGCGGGGCTCGTGGGCAGCACCATGGCGATGGAAGCGATCCGCGCGGTCGTCGGGTTCGGCGACGGGCTGGTGGGACGGCTCCTGATGATCGACGCGCGGTCCATGCGGTTCGAAACGCTGCGCTACGCCTGGGACCCCGCCAACCCGCTGACCGGGACCGGTCGCGGCTAGAGCAATTCCAAGCTGGAGCGAATTCGCCGGACGCGAACGCGCGCTACGACGCGGCCGACATTGCCTTCATGGCGGCCTCGACGTCCATCCACATGACCTCGAACACGTGGCCGTCCGGGTCCTCGTAGCTGCGGCCGTACATGAAGCCGTGGTCCTGGGGCGGGCGGGGGTCGGCCGTGCCGCCCGCGGGACCGGCGCGGTCCACGACGGCGTCGACCTCGGCCCGGCTGCCCGCCGACAGGCAGAGCAGCACGCCCGTGCCGGTCCGGGGATCGGCGACCGGCCGCGGCGCGAAATCCGCGAAGCGCTCGCGGCTCAGCAGCATCACGTGGATCGCCTCCGAGAAGGTCATCATGGCGGTGCTGTCGTTGCTGAAGCGGCCGTCGCGGACCGCTCCCATGGCCTGGTGGAACGCCGCGGACCGCGCCACGTCCGTCACGGGCAGGTTGACGAAAATCATCTTCGGCACGGTGTTGCTGTTCCCTCGATTCGAGCACCGCGACCGTAAGGCAGGATGGGGCCGTGCGGAAGCCGCGGCCCCGCCGTGGTCGGCGATTGACGACCGCGCCGCGGCCGTCGTACCGCCAGGGATCTCGGCCGGAGGGGATCGCGGCCGGGAAGCCAGACCGGATCAAGAACAGCATGCCCGGCGCCTACGTCCACGGCTACCATCCGAGCGAGAGCGAACGCCTGCTGGATCAGGCCGGAACGCTGGTGGACCTCCTGCACGCCGACACCGTCTACCCGCCCGGAAGCCGCGTGCTCGAAGCGGGGTGCGGGGTCGGGGCCCAGACCGTGACGCTGGCGCGGCAGAGCCCGGACGCGCGCTTCACGGCCGTTGACGTGTCGGGCGCCTCGGTGGCCAGCGCCGAACGCGCCGTGCAGGCCGCGGGGCTCGCGAACGTGGAATGCCGGCAGGCCGACATCTTCGCCCTGCCGTTCGCGCCCGCCTCGTTCGACCACGTCTTCGTCTGCTTCGTGCTGGAGCACCTGCCGCGTCCGGCCGAAGCCCTGCAGCGGCTCGGAGCGATGCTGCGGCCGGGCGGAACCATGACGGTCATCGAGGGGGATCACGGATCGGCCTACTTCCATCCCGACAGCGCCGCAGCCCGGGCCGCGGTCACGTGTCAGGTGGAGTTGCAGCGGCTTGCGGGCGGCGACGCCCTGGTGGGACGGCAGCTTTTCCCGCTGATGGTCGAGGCCGGATTCGGCAACGTCCGCGTGTCGCCTCGCACCGTCTACGTGGACGGAAGCCGCCCCGACCTCGCCGAGGGCTTCACCCGGCGGACCTTCACGGCCATGATCGCAGGCGTTCGGGAGGCCGCGGTCGCGGCGGGCCTCAGCGACCCCGCGGCCTTCGACCGAGGCCTGCGCGACCTCGCCCGCACCGCCGAACCGGACGGCACGTTCAGCTACACGTTCTTCAAGGCGTTCGGTCGGAAGGCCTGAGCGTCGCCTAGCCCCCGTCGCGCCAGGGCGGCGTCGCGGATGGCCGTCAGCGTGGTGCCGGGCGCGATCGCGTCGGGGTCGATCCTGAGGTGGATGATGGCGGGCAGGCCCGAGGCGCGGGCGGCCGCGAACGCCGCCGGAAACGCGTCCGTGCGCTCCACCGTGGCCCCGAAGCCGCCGAACGCGCGCGCATAGGCGGCGAAATCGGGGTTGCGCAGGTCCGTGCCCGAAACCCGGCCGGGGAACTCCCGTTCCTGGTGCATGCGGATCGTGCCGTAGCTGCCGTTGTCGGCCACCAGCACCACGATCGGGAGAGCGTACTGCACCGCGGTCGCGAATTCCTGGCCGTTCATCAGGAAGTCGCCGTCGCCGTTGATCGACAAAACGAGGCGTCCCGGATGGAGCCGCTGCATGGCGACCGCGGCCGGTACCCCGTAGCCCATGGAGGCGGAGGTCGGCGCGATGTGGGTGGCGAACTGCCGGAACCGGTAGAAGCGGTGGATCCAGGCCGCGTAATTGCCGGCCCCGTTGCACAGGATCGTGTCGGCGGGCAGGTTGTCGCGCAGCCAGGCCACCACGGTGCCCAGGTTGACGGGCCCCGGCTGCGGGGTCGGGTG
>CAXTEP010000070.1:11042-15038 GCA_964243125.1 uncultured Lichenihabitans sp.
CGCGCCGCGAAGCGCCCCACCGCCGCGCAGGCCTGCGGGGTCCAGCGCGTGCCGCCCAGCACCACCAGCGGGCGCCGGGCCTCGGCCAGCATGGCCAGGAGGCGGTCCACGTCGTCCGGGTCGGGCGCGGTTTCCACGGCCGCGACCGCGGGCGCGTCATCGGGCGCCACGGTCTCGTTCAGCATGTCCTTGGGCAGGCTCACCACCACGGGGCCGGGCCGGCCGCTGAGGGCCGCCGAGAAGGCGCGGCCCACGATCTCGGTCACCCGGGTCGGGTCGTCGAGTTCGACCGCGAGCTTGGTCATGGAGCCGAACACGGCCGGGTAGTCCAGTTCCTGGAAGGCCTCGCGGCCCCGCATGCGGCGCTCGACTTGGCCCACGAAGGTGATCATGGGGGTGGAGTCCTGGTGGGCTACGTGGATTCCTGCCGCCGCGTTGGTGGCCCCGGGGCCGCGCGTCACAAAGCACACGCCCGGCCGCCCTGTGGCCTTGCCGACCGCCTCCGCCATCATGGCGGCCCCGCCCTCCTGCCGGCACACCGTCACGGTGATGGGGCTGTCGTGCAGCGCGTCGAGCACGCCCAGAAAACTCTCGCCGGGCACGCAGAACACGTGGGTGACCCCGTTGGCGATCAATTGGTCCACCAGGACCGCGGCGGCGGTACGTGGGCGGGGAGGCGTTGGCATGGGCGGCTCCGTCGGGCGCCGCTTCCCGCGCGGTCCGGGATCACCTGCGGGTTCGCACCGGGTCCCAACCCTGCCCGGAATTTCCTGCCGCCCGCTTAACTGCGGCGGGATCCCACTCACGCCCCGAACATCGCGAACTCGGTGTAGGCCAGGTCGCCAAGCCGCGGCGGGTGCGGGCCCCGGCTGTATTTGGGGGCGTGGCCCGGCCAGAACCGGCCCGGCAGGCCCGGCACGGGACCGGGGGCGTCGAACACCACGAGGGGCCGGCCGCGACCGAGCAGGTAGGCGCCGAGCGGCCGGGCGAAGCGGGCCAGGGCGTCGAGCGAGGCGCAGTAGACCAGCTGCACGCCGGGCAGGGGCAGGCGGCCCTGGCGGGCGTGCAGGGGCAGGAACACGAAAGGGTGAGCGCCGTCCGGCCCGCGGCCCACGAGCGCCATGCAGCCCGTCGCCCGGTGGTCGGCCAGGAGCGTGGCCTCCGGCACGTCCGCGCCGGGCCGGAAGGGCTCGACCCGCAGGTCCGGGCCGCCGCGGGCCAGCGCCGGCAGGGCGAACATCTGGCCCGTCGCGTAGCGGCGGAAGCCCTGCGCCTCGATCGTGGCCCAGGTGTTGGGCGCGGGCGAGGAGTTGACGAAGGTCACGCCCCGGTGCCGGAACGGCATGGCCCCGAGCCCGGCCGCGTGGCCCCGGAACGCGGGCTCGACGTACCAGCTCGACAGGTTGCAGCGGATCGCGTCCGTGTCGCCCGGCACGGCCGCGACGATCATCAGCAGCACGCCCACCGGGACGCCGCCGGCCTCCAGGAGGTAGCCGAAGCGCGGGTAGCCGGCCGGGACGTCGCGCCGGGCCAGCCGGTCGAGCCCGCGCGCCCAGTAGCGGCGCGGGCGGGCCGGGAAGCCGCGGCCGAGCAGGTCCGCGACCGCGGGCAGGTCGGCCGGTGCGATCGGGCGGCAGCGCACGCCTTGGGGGGAGGGCATGGGCGAACCCTTGGGAACGGAACCTTTGTTTACCCCGCCCAGCTAGGGTGCGGCCATCGATCATTTGGAACCGGGCCACAACCCCATGTCGGTACGCTCGACGATCATCTCCGCCATCGAGGCCGTCGCGGCCGAGCAGAACCGGGCGCTGCCCCGGCTCGACGACGATTTGGCCCTGCTCGACACCGGCCTCGATTCGCTCTGCTTCGCGATCCTGGTGGCCCGGCTCGAGGACGAGCTCGGCTACGACCCGTTCACGGCCTCCGACGACGTCTACTTTCCCGTGACGGTCGGCGACCTCATCGGCTTCTACGAGCATGGCGACCAGCGCGCCGCCTGACCTCCGCGGCGCGCCGCGCGGCGCGTTGCGCGATGCGCTGCGGGCCGCGGGGCCGCGGCCCGGCGCCGTTCTGTCCGACGCCGCGCGCCGGGTGCCGCTCGCGGCCGTCGCGGCCGGTTCCGTGCTGGACGGGGACGCGCGGGCGCGGCTCGCGGGCCGGTCGGTCCTGCTGATCGCCTCGGGCCAGTTCGCGGCCACCCTCGCCCTGGTCGACCTCGACGGCCTCGCGAGACGCCTCGTGCTCTGCCCGCCCGACCTCAAGCCGGACCATCGCGCCGCCGTGATGGCGGATGCGGGCGTGGACGCGGTCGTCACCGACCTCGACCCGCAGGCCCTTGCCGGAGGACCGCCGGTCGCGGTCGAACGGTTCGGTTCGGACCCGCAACCCTTCGCCGCCGCGGGTCCGCCCGTCGCCACCGAATGGGTGCTGACCACCTCGGGCACGGCGGGCGCCCCGAAACTCGTGGTGCACGACCTCGCGGCGCTGACCGGCGCCATCCGGCCCGTGGCACGCAAGGGCGACGCTCCCGTGGTGTGGGGCACGTTCTACGACATCCGGCGCTACGGCGGGTTGCAGATCTTCCTGCGCGCCGTGCTGGGCGGGTGGTCGCTGGTCCTGTCTGATCCGGCCGAATCCGTGGTGGCCCAGCTGCGCCGGCTGGGTCGGGCCGGCGTCACCCACCTGACCGGAACGCCCTCGCATTGGCGGCGTGCCCTGATGTCGGCCGAGGCCGCCGCGATCCGGCCCGGCTACGTGCGCCTGTCGGGCGAGATCGCCGACCAGGCCGTGCTGGACAGCCTGCGCGACGCCTACCCGGAGGCCTGGATCGGCCACGCCTACGCGTCCACCGAGGCGGGGGTCGGCTTCGAGGTCGCGGACGGGCGGGAAGGGTTTCCGGCCGCCTTCCTGGACCGCGCCGGCGACCTCGACCTCAAGGTCGAGGACGGCTCGCTCCGGGTCCGTTCGCCCCGCATGGCGAGTCGCTATCTCGGGGCGGACACTCCCGTGCTGCGCGACGAAAACGGGTTCGTGGACACGGGCGACCTCGTCGAGCGGCGGGGCGACCGGCTGTTCTTCGTGGGCCGCCGCAGCGGGGTCATCAACGTGGGCGGCCTCAAGGTGCACCCCGAGGAAATCGAGGCGGTGATCAACCGGCACGAGCGGGTCCGCATGTCGCTGGTCCGGGCGCGGCGCAGCCCCATCACGGGCGCCATCGTGGTGGCGGACGTCGTGCTGGACGGGGAAGGCGAGCCCGAGCCCGGCCTGCGCGACACCATCCTGCGCGCCTGCCGCGAGGCCCTGCCGTCCCACAAGGTTCCGGCCTCGCTGCGCTTCGTTCCGTCCATCGCGGTGACGGCCGGGGGAAAGCTGGCCCGCCACGATGCGTAACGTCCTGGTCACAGGGGGCAGCCGGGGCCTCGGGCTCGGCATCGTGACCCGCCTCGCCGCCGCGGGCTACCGGGCCGTGGCGGTGGCGCGCAACGCCGGTGACGACCTCGCGCGCGCGCAGGACGCCGCCGCCCAGGGGCCGGGCGCCATCGCGTTCATGGGCTGCGACCTCGCCGCCATCGAGGCCTTGCCGGGGCTCGTCGGGGAGGTGCGCCGCGCTCACGGCCCCTTGTACGGGCTCGTCAACAATGCCGGGATCGGCACCGAGGGCCTGCTCGGCACCATGCACAATGCGCAGATCGAGGCGCTGGTCCGGCTCAACACCCTGTCCCCCATGGTGCTCACCAAATACGTGGTGCGGCAGATGATGGCCGAGCGGCAGGGTCGCATCGTCAACCTGTCGTCGATCATCGCCAGCACGGGCTACAGCGGCCTGTCGGTTTACGGCGCCACCAAGGCGTCGCTGGTGGGGTTCACCCGCTCGCTGGCCCGGGAGGTTGGGCGCTTGGGCATCACGGTCAACGCGGTCGCGCCGGGCTTCATGGACACCGCCATGACCGAGCGCATGGGCGACGAGCAGCGCGCCCAGGTGGCGCGCCGCAGCGC
>CAXTEP010000071.1:0-6472 GCA_964243125.1 uncultured Lichenihabitans sp.
TCGGCGAAACGGGCGGCTCGCGCGGGATCGGGGACGGCGGGCTTCAGGCCGAGGCCGGCCAGCGCCTCGTTGACGGCCGACACCACGACCAGGCGGGCGAACCATTTGTGGTCGGCCGGCACCACGAACCAGGGCGCGGCCTCGGTGGCGGTGGCGGCGATCGCGGCCTCGTAGGCCGCCATGTAGCGGTCCCAGGCATGCCGCTCGGTCACGTCGTCCGGATCGAACTTCCAGGCCTTGCCGGGCTCGTCGAGGCGGGCCAGCAGGCGCTTCCGCTGCTCGTGCGGGCTGACGTTGAGGAAGAATTTCACCACGCGCGTGCCTTCGCGGCCGAGGTGGCGCTCGAAGCCCGCGATGTCGTCCAGCCTTCCTTCCCAGAACGACGGTCCGGCGGCGCGGTCGGGCGGCAGGGGCTGGGCGTCCAAGGTGGCGGGGTGGACACGCGAAACCAGCACGTCCTCGTAATGCGAGCGGTTGAACGCCCCGATGGTGCCGCGGGCCGGCAGGCTGCGCGACACCCGCCACAGAAACGTGTGGGCGAGGTCGTCGGGGCCGGGCGGCCCGAAGGAGGTGACCGCCACGCCCCGCGGGTCGAGGCCCGACAGCACGTGCCTGATGGCGGAGTCCTTGCCCGACGCATCCATGCCCTGGAACACCAGCAGCAGCGCCCGCCGGCGCTCGGCGTAGAGCAGCGCCTGCTGGGCCGCGAGGTGTTCGATCCCCTGCTTCAGCACCGCGGCGGCCCGCGGCTTGTCAAGGCCGGCCGCGACCGTGCCGGTCCCGTGATGCTGCAGCGCGAAACCCCGGGCCGAGGTGACGCGGCACCGGTCGAGCAGCGCCGTCGCCGGCTTGCCACCGGGCCGCCAATCGTCGCGGTCGCTCACGCGCGCGGGCCGAAACGCTGCACCACCGGGGCCTACTCGTCCTCGCCGAACCGGTCGGCCAGCAGGGCCGCCAGGGCGTCGAGCACGGCCGCGGCCTGCGGCCCCGTGGCGCTGATCGTGATGGTGGAGCCCTGCCCGGCCCCGAGCGTCAGGATGCCCATGATCGACAGGCCGCCCACGGTTTCCCCCAGTCGGGTGACCTTCACGTCGGCGTCGAAGGCCTCAACGCAGTGGACGAACTTGGCGGTCGCGCGGGCGTGCAGCCCCTTGCGGTTGATGATCGGCAGGTCGCGGCACAGGGGCGGGCCGGGATCGTGCGCCTCCGTCATTTGCCGCTCAGCACGCGGCTCGCGACGTTGATGTATTTGCGCCCCGCCTCCTGGGCCTGCACCACGGCCTGTTCAAGGCTGGCGATCTCGCGCACGGAGGCGAGCTTGATCAGCATGGGCAGGTTGACGCCCGCCACCACTTCCACGTGATTGCCGGCCATGACCGAGATGGCGAGGTTGGACGGCGTGCCGCCGAACATGTCGGTCAGCAGCACGACGCCGCTGCCCGAATCCACCCGCGACACGGCGTCGACGATCTCCTGCCGCCGGGCCTCCATGTCGTCGTCCGGGCCGATGGTGATAGTGACGATATCCTGCTGGGGGCCCACCACATGCTCCAGCGCGGAACGGAACTCGGTCGCCAGGTGGCCATGTGTCACGAGCACCATGCCGATCATCGCAAGCTACCACTCATGGTTCGCTGTACCAGTGCCTGCCCGATCGCCCGTGAGGGCGCTATCTTGTGCATCGCAACTCAATTAGCAAGCATATTGGAACCGTTCCGGAAAGGAATGCAGCCGAGAACCGCCAGCATGGTTGTGGTCCGGGCGGCGTTGCGGGACGTGCCTTCGCGGGCCAGGAGATCGAGGCGCGGGACCCGAAGGCCGAGCAGGGTGGCGAAGGGCGCCCCGGCGGGCGACCGCGGTCCCGATCCGGCCGAAGCGTCCACGAGGTCGACCACGAGCCGGACCACGCAGGCCGGGGCGTGCGCGACGGGCACGATGCCGACGCCGCGGATCTCGACCATCCCGGCGATCAGCGGGTGGGGACGGGCCACGAGGCAGCGGCCCGCCGCGGTCAGGCCGATGCGGTCGTCGCCCACCAGGGCCGCGGTGGCACCGTCAGGCGCGTTGCCGACGAGAGCGAGGGCCAGCGCGGTCTTGCCGATGCCCGAACGGCCGCGCACGAGCACGCCGGCCTCGCCGATCACGGCCACGGTCGCGTGGACGTAGGTCGGGGCCGCCGTCACCGGACCTTGGCGGGCAGGCGGACCGTGAAGCGCGCGCCGCTCACCGCGGCACCTTGGGCGGCCTCCCCGCTCCGGTTGCGGGCCCAGATGCGGCCGCCGTGCGCCTCGATGATCTGCCGCGAGATCGACAGGCCGAGCCCCGAGTTCTGCCCAAAACCCTGTTCGGGTCGGTCGGTGTAGAAGCGCTCGAAGATGCGCTCGAAGGCGTGGGCCGGGATGCCCGGTCCGTCGTCGTCGACCACGATCTCGACGAAGCGGGCGTCCTCCTCGTCGTCGTCGCGGGCGTGACGCAGCGTGACCCGGACCGTGCCGCCCCGGGGCGAGAACGAACGGGCATTGTCGATCAGGTTGTTGAACACCTGGCCGAGCCGGGAATCGTGCCCGTCGACCAGGAAGGAAGGCTCCTCGCCGTCGCGGTCGGCCTCCTCGTGCGTCACGGTCAGGCCGACCGAGACCGCGTCGGCCCGCGTGACGCCGTTGGCGACCGCCACCACGGCCGACAGGAGAGGCTCGATCTCGACCGTGCCGGTCGAGCCCCGGGCCAGTTCGGCGTCGAGCCGCGACGCGTCGGAAATGTCGCTGATCAGCCGGTCGAGCCTGCGGATGTCGTGCTGAATTACTTCCGTCAGCCGTTCGCGCGAGGCCTCGGCCTTGACGCGCGGCAGGGTCTCGACCGCGCTGCGGAGCGAGGTGAGCGGGTTCTTGAGCTCGTGGGCCACGTCGGCCGCGAAGCTCTCGATCGCCTCCATGCGACTGTAGAGCGCGCCCGTCATGTCCCGGAGCGCGCCCGACAGGTGGCCGATCTCGTCCGACCGGGAGGTGAAGTCGGGGATCTCCTCGCGCGAGTTGCTGCCGCGCCGCACCCGGTCGGCCGCGTCGGCCAGCCGCCGCACCGGACCCGCGATCGTGTTGGCCAGGAACAGCGACAGGCCGAACGTCACGGCCGCGGCGACCAGGAAGATCCGGAACATGGCCCAGCGCTCCGACGCGATGATGGCGTCGATGTCGCCTCCCTGCGTGGATAGCAGCAGGACCCCGCGGATCGCGCGGAACCGTTCGATCGGCACCGCCACCGACACGATGGTCTCGCCCCGCGCGTTGACCCGCACGATCGACTGGGGCTGGCCCGCGAGCGCGCGGCCGACCTCGGGCAGAACGGGGCCCTTGCCGGCGTCCTCGTCCGCGACGGGTGGGTCGGCGCGCCCGAGCACGTGTTTGGCGGCGTCCCGGAAACGGTCGAGGAGACCGCGCCCGCCTGCCTCAGGCCGCGTCAGGTCGGCGCGCAGGATGCTGCCGTGCAGCAGCAGGGCGCGCGAATCGAGCAGGAGGTCGCCGTCCTTGTCGTAGATCCGGGCCCGGGTGCGGGTCGGCGACACGAGGCGCCGCAGCACCGGGCCGATCCGCTCCGGGTTTATGGAAAACTCCAGCGCGCCCGCATCCTGGTCGAGCGCACCCGTGCTCTGGCCCGGCGCGAGCTGCAGCAGCTTCTCGGGATCGATCGTGATGGCGTCGGTTTCCACCGCCGCCGAGGCCGCGACCGCGGCCGCGATGATCTCGCTCTGGGTTTGCAGGCTCTGCACCCGGGCCTCGATCAGGCCCTGGCGGAACTGGTTGAGGTAGAGGAACAGCATCAGCAGGGCCGCGAGGCCGCCGAGGTTCAGCACCACGATGCGCCGCGTCAGCGACGACGAGAGCCGTCGCGTCAGGCTGCGCCAGAATCGCCGCGCCCTGACCGCCGCGCCGCGCCGCCGGTGCCGCGGGCACCTGTCCCGCGTCCCGTCCGGCCCCGGCATCCCGTCGGCGCGGTCGGGCCTGTCGCGATGGGCTCGGTTCAGCGACCCGGGCAGGCCCGCTCCGAGCACGGATCTCAGCCTTCCTTGAACCTGTAGCCGACCCCGTACAGGGTCTCGATCATCTCGAAGTCGTCGTCCACCACCTTGAACTTCTTGCGGAGCCGCTTGATGTGGCTGTCGATCGTGCGGTCGTCGACGTAGACCTGGTCGTCGTAGGCCGCGTCCATCAGGGCGTTGCGGCTCTTGACCACGCCGGGCCGCGACGCCAGCGCCTGCAGGATGAGGAACTCGGTCACGGTGAGCGTGACGGGTTCGTTGTTCCAGGTACAGGTGTGCCGCTCGGGATCCATCTTGAGGGCGCCGCGCTCCAGGAGCTTGGCTTCCGACTCCTTCTGGGCCGCGGCTTCCTTGGGATTGGCGCGGCGCAGGATGGCCTTCACGCGCTCCACCAGCAGGCGCTGGGAGAAGGGCTTCCGGATGAAGTCGTCGGCGCCCATCTTGAGGCCGAACAATTCGTCGATCTCGTCGTCCTTCGAGGTCAGAAAGATGACGGGCAGGTCGGATTTCTGACGCAGGCGGCGCAGCAGCTCCATGCCGTCCATGCGCGGCATCTTGATGTCGAAGATCGCGAGGTCCGGCGGGTTCGCCTTCAGCCCGTCCAGCGCCGCGGCTCCGTCCGTGTAGGTCTGAACGCGATAGCCCTCGGCCTCCAGGGACAGCGACACGGAGGTGAGGATATTGCGATCGTCGTCGACCAGAGCGATGGCGGGCATGAACGTTCCTTGATCTCGGCGCAGGGCGCGTAACCCCGCTTCGTCGGCCGCCCCCGGTCGGGCCGGAAAATCGGCGTCGACTGCGGCTTCAATGTGACAATGCCGAAAAAGCGCCACGGATGCCGCTTTCCCGCTTGGATGTGGTAATTCAAGCGATTGCCGCATGGCAAGTCGCGCCGCGGACGCGGGGTTCGGCTTGGCTTGGAACCTGCATGCCTCATGCTTGAGCAGGAGCGGCTTCGGTGCCACCATTCCGGTCCTGCGACCCGCGGCGGTTTCGAGGCGCCGGCGCGCGGTTCTTCGGAGGATGCGCGCGTGAACCCAGCCCAACCCATGGCCCTGTCGGTCCGAGGCTTGAAGAAGAACTTCGGCGCCCTGCAGGTGCTCAAGGGCATCTCGCTCGACGCCCGCAAGGGCGACGTCGTGTCGATCCTGGGGGCGAGCGGTTCGGGCAAGAGCACGTTCCTGCGCTGCATCAACCTGCTGGAAACCCCCGACGAGGGCGAGGTCACGGTGGCGGGCGAGACCATCGAGATGCGCAAGCTGCGCGGCGGGGGCAGCGCGCCGGTCAACGGCCGGCAGGTCGACCGCATCCGCACCCGGCTCGGCATGGTGTTCCAGAGCTTCAACCTGTGGTCCCACATGACGGTGCTGCAGAACCTGATCGAGGCGCCGATCCACGTGCAGAAGCGCCCCAGGGCCGAATGCGTCGCCGAGGCCGAGGCGCTGCTGGCCAAGGTCGGCATCGCCGAGAAGCGCCATCTTTATCCCGCGCAGCTGTCGGGCGGCCAGCAGCAGCGCGCCGCCATCGCGCGCGCGCTCGCCATGCGGCCGGACGTGATGCTGTTCGACGAGCCGACCTCGGCGCTCGATCCCGAACTCGTGGGCGAGGTGCTGCGGGTCATGCGGACGCTGGCCGACGAGGGGCGCACCATGCTGGTGGTGACGCATGAGATGGGCTTCGCCCGCGACGTGTCGAACCGCGTGGTGTTTCTCGACCACGGCCTCGTCTGCGACGACGGCCCGCCCGCGGCCCTGTTCGGCAACGGCTCGTCGCCGCGGTTCCGGCAGTTCGTGTCGGGCAGCCACCAGCGTGGCTGATCCGGAACGGGAGGACGACGCCTACGATGCCCTGGGCGAGGCCAAAAGCCTGCTGCGCGCGATCGGGGCCGGGGCGCTCGCCACCCTGGACCGGGACGGATCGCCGTTCGCGAGCCTGGTGTCGGTCGCGACCGCGCCGGACGGCACGCCCCTGCTGCTCGTGTCGGGCTTGTCGGCCCATACCCGCCACCTGTCGGCCGACCCGCGCTGCTCGCTGCTGCTCGCCCGGTCCGGCAAGGGCGACGCGCTGGCCCACCCGCGCCTGACGCTCACGGGCCGCGCGGCGCGGGTCGAGGAGGGCCGCGACGCCGCGCGGGCGCGGTTCCTGGCCCGCCACCCGAAGGCCGCCCTCTACGCCGACTTCCCGGATTTCTCCTTCTGGCGCGTGGCGATCGACAAGGCCCATCTCAATGGCGGCTTCGCCCGGGCGGCGCGCTTCGCGGGAGCCGACCTCCTGGTCGCCACGACGGGGCGGGACGCGCTGCTCGCGGCCGAGCGCGGCGCGCTCGACCACATGAACGCCGACCATCGCGATGCCCTGCGCGTTTACGCGACCGTCCTGGCGCGGGCCCGCGACGGCGACTGGCGGGCGAGCGGCCTCGATCCCGAGGGCCTTGACCTG
>CAXTEP010000071.1:6572-11153 GCA_964243125.1 uncultured Lichenihabitans sp.
GGCGCGGGACGATTTGATCACGGGGACTTTGTAAATCCTTTGATTTTACGTCTGTGTTGTGATAGTCACTAAATTGGGTAAAATGCTTCGCTTTGCTGTCGTAGGCGGAGCCGTTAGCCGACTGTCAACAATTGGTTCCCGTCGCGCGATTCCATGGCGAAACTCACCATTTCCAATCACCATCGGATCGTCGGGTCGAGAGTTACGTCGGAAGGGCGGAACCTTTCGGGACCTCGTCGATGTTGATCTCGCGCCGGTCCGACCGCGGGATCTGACGCCTTTCTTGAAAATGGAGTGAATAGCGGTCTTCGGTGACGGGGAGACCGCCGGCAGAGGGCATGTCGCCCGAGGCTCAGGCGCCGGGCGAGCGGGCTGAGCGAGACCAGGGTCAAGGCTGCGATCGGGCATCGGCCGACGGTGTCCGCCGCGGCGACGGAGATGATTTCATGACTGACAAGACGGGAATGATGCGGTCGGCGGCGACGCGGACCGGCAGCGACCGGGTTCCGGGCTTCAAGCAGCCAGTCACCCCGAGGCCGGGCGCCCCCAGGGCCGAGGCCAAGCCCGCGGTCAAGAGCGCCGGCCCGCGTCACGGCTTCAAGGCCCAGGAATTCATCGTCTACCCCGCGCACGGCGTCGGCCAGATCGTGGCGATCGAGGAGGAGGAGGTCGCGGGCTTCAAGCTCGAGCTCTTCGTGATCAGCTTCATCAAGGACAAGATGAAGCTCAAGGTTCCTGTCCCGAAGGCTTCGGGGGTGGGCATGCGCAAGCTCAGCGAGCCCGAGGTGGTCAAGCGGGCGCTCGACACGCTGATGGGCCGCGCCCGGGTCAAGCGCACCATGTGGTCGCGCCGCGCCCAGGAATACGAGGCGAAGATCAATTCGGGCGACCTCGTCAGCATCGCCGAAGTGGTCCGCGACCTGTACCGCTCGGACGCCCAGCCCGAGCAATCCTACTCGGAACGGCAGCTCTACGAGGCCGCCCTGGACCGCATCTCGCGGGAGATCGGCGCCGTGATGAAGCTGACCGACACCGAAACCCTGAAGCTGCTCGACGAGCAGCTGCAGAAGGGGCCGCGCCGCGTCGGCAAAACGGATCCAGAGGACATCGACGCCGAGCCGGGCGACGTCGAGGAAGCCGCCTGAGCGGATTCGTTCAAACCCCGCCCCGGTTCTGAGCCCGTTCAACGGCAGATCAAGGACGAGGCGGGGGAAAAATCGATGCCGTTGCGAGCCCGGATCCGAAAAGGTCCGGGCTTTCCTGTTCCACGGGCCGCCAGGAGAGCCCGAAGGATCCTCAGTGCTGGACGCGCAGTCCCGCCAGGAACACGTCCTGCGAGAAGCTGGACAGGGGCAGCGAGCTCAGCAGGTCCTCATGGTTGTAGCTCGCCTCGATCACGAAGGAACGGCCGAGGCTGTAGCTCGCCTTCAGGGTTTCGGAGATCGTGTTCTCGGTGATCCTGACGCCCTGGTAATCCGTGTTCAGGTAGCTCACGAGGCCCGTCAGGGTCAGGTTCCTGAGCAGCGCGTGGGACACCTGCAGGGTCAGGCCCCGGTCCTCGGCGCCCGGCGAACCCGGCACGGTGGTCTCGTCGAAGCTGGTGGAGGCCAGCAGCGTGACGGTGGTGAGCGGCGTGACGGCGTAAACCAGCGACGCGTCGACCAGGGCGCCCTTGAGGTCGGTCAGGCGGCGGTCCCGGTAGCTGCGGTCGCCGTATCCGGCCGAGATCTCGCCCGTGATCAGCCGCGTCATCTCGAAACGGCTGCCGAGCTTGGCCGATATGCCGTCCGAGTCGCGCGCGAAGCCCGACGCGTCGACGGGCCGGTCGTGCACCCGCGTGTCGCCCCTGAGCTCGACGAAGGGGATGAGGCCGGGCGTCAGTTCGTAGGAGGCCCGGCCGATCGCCCCGTAGGCGTTGAAGGTCTCGTCGTCGAGCCGCACGACCGTGCCGTCGCCCAGCAGAGCGTTCTCGTAGTCGGTGCGGTCGATCGTCCCGTGCAGGGCCAGCGTGAGCCGCCCCAGCGTGTCGCTGCCACCCAGGCTGGCCCCGACGCTCGACACGAGCGGCCGGTCGCGCACGTTGACGTTGAGCTCGGGCGAGCCGGGCCGCTGCGTGCTGAGCGCGAAGCGTCCCTCGGCGTCCAGCGCGAGGTCGCGCGACACGTCATGGCGGTAGTTGAACACGCCGGCCGCATCGGGCCGGTTCGCGCCCGGGTCGGCGAAGAAGTCCGTGTAGGCGCCGTGCGCCGTGGCCCGGAGCTCGTTGGCCGACCAGAAGGACAGCAGGTCGAACCCGCCTTCGGTCCGGCTGAACCCCGACGGCCTGACCCCGACCGCGACCTGGTCGGGGTTGCTGTCGAACCCAAAACTCTGCTCCGCGTAGGGCAGCAGGCGAAACCCGCCGAGCGTGAAGCCGAGCGGCGCGAAAGGCGTCAGGTCGGGCCGGGCCCGCCGCGGTAGCTGGGCGACCGGAAGGGCCGCGACCGTGGGCCCCACGACGGGCGCCAGCGTCGTGGGGTCGGCCGTATCGATGATGGCGCCGCGCGGCCGGGATGGAACCGGGTAGGGCTGCAGAGGCGGCAGTCGCGGCGGCCCGGCCCGCAGCTTGGCCGTGGAGGGTTCGGCGGGCGCGAGGGTCGGGCGCAGGGGGGCCCTGTTCCCATCGCCCGCGTCCGGCGCGTCGGGACCGCCGAGCGATCCGAACGGGACGGTGCCGCCGGGGGTCTCGTCGGGCAGCGTGCCGGCCAGCGAGCCGCCCAGCCCGGCATCATCGAGGCGGCTGCCCGAAAACCCCGTCGTCGCGTCCTGCGACCACGCCGACGTCGCCCCGCACAGCGCCAGGAGCGCCGCCGCCCACCCCAGGGGAGCCCGCGGCACTCGTCGACCGGATGCTGGCTGCTTGGAGGTCCTCGCCGTCACGATCGGTCCCGTGCCCCGGCGGAGCCGAACGGCCGCGGGCGTCACCGAAAGGTAAACGGCATCATGGTTAATGCCCGGTTAGCGCGCCGGTCTCCCGAGCGTTCCCGAGGGGCCGCCTTGGTGCTATGAAACCCGCATGACGGCAGCACTTCCGGCAACCGCGCGCGTCCCGGTCGGATCGGACGACCCGGCGGTCGGCTCGGCGCTTCGCACGCTGGCGGCCGAGCGGTCGGGCCTTGCCGCCATCGAGGCGGCGCTCCGGCGCGGGGCCGCGGGCGAGTTCGGGGCTGTGTTCGCGGCCGCGGTCGCCCTGCTCGGCGCCATCGCGGGCCGGGTGATCGTGACCGGGATGGGCAAGTCGGGCCATGTCGGGCGCAAGGTCGCGGCCACCCTGGCGTCCACCGGCACGCCGGCGCACTTCGTCCACGCCGCCGAGGCGAGCCACGGCGACCTCGGCATGATCCAGGGCGGCGACGCGGTGCTGGCCCTGTCGTGGTCGGGCGAAACCGCGGAGCTCGCCGACATCGTCACCTACGCCAAGCGGTTCCGCATCCCCCTGCTGGCCGTGACCGCGAAGCCCGACAGCGCGCTGGGGCGCGAGGCCGACCTGTGCCTGTGCCTGCCCCGCGCCGAGGAGGCCTGCCCGAACGGGCTCGCGCCCACGACCTCGACCACGATGCAATTGGTGCTGGGCGACGCGCTGGCGGTGGCGCTGCTCGAGGCGCGCGGGTTCTCGGCGCGGGACTTCCGGCTCTACCATCCGGGCGGCAAGCTCGGGGCGCGCCTCACCTTCGTGCGCGACGTGATGCACGTGGGGGCGGCGCTGCCGCTCGTGCGAACCGGCACCGTCATGGCCGAGGCGATCGTGGAAATGACGGGAAAGCGCTTCGGCTGCGTGGCGGTGGCCGACGAGGCCGGGGTCCTGGCCGGCATCGTCACGGACGGCGACCTGCGCCGGCAGATGGGTCCGGGCCTGATGGAGCGGACCGCCAGCCAGGTCATGACCCGGAATCCCACCACGATTGACCCCGACGCGCTGGCCGCCGAAGCCCTGGCGCTGCTGAACGAGAAGCGGCGGTCCGTGCTGATCGTGGTTGACGCCGCGGGCCGGCCGCTGGGCGTCGTCCACCTGCACGACCTCACGGCCATCGGCGTGGTCTGAGCGACGGTCCAATCTTGGTAAACCCCTGGAAACCAAACGTGGCTAGGGTCGGCTTAACGGGGTCCCCGAACAGGGCGTGGGTTCATGAAGCAGGCGACGGCGCGGAACAGGATGGCGGGGTGCGCGGTGGCGCTCGGCCTGGGGCTGACGGCCGCCGGCTCCGCCCAGGCCGCCATGGTGGTGCGGCCGAGCCACGCCGCGCTTGTGCGCCGGGCCGAAACCTTCACGGCCTTCGTCGGGGACCTGTGGCCGGACGCCGAGCGGCGCGGCGTGTCCCGCGCCACATTCGAGGCGGCGTTCGCGGGCGTCGAGCCCGACCCCGCGGTCCTGGCCAAGACCCGCGCGCAGGCGGAGTTCGTGAAGCCCGTCGGCGACTACCTGGCGTCGGCGGTCTCGCCCAAGCGGATCGAGGCGGGCCGCGGCAAGGCGCGCGACTGGGCCGAATGGATCGTCAAGGCCGAGGACAGCTACGGGGTCGACCGCTACATCGTGCTCGGCGT
>CAXTEP010000071.1:11253-15008 GCA_964243125.1 uncultured Lichenihabitans sp.
GCGGTCGATTTCGACCGCGACGGGCGGCGCGACATCTGGGGCAGCGTGCCCGACGCGATCGGGTCCACGGCCAACTACCTGCACAAGCACGGCTGGATCGCGGGCGAAACCTGGGGCTACGAGGTGGTCCTGCCCGAGGGTGCGGCGCGCGAGGCGGCGCCCGGCGGCTACGCGGGATTCGCGTCCTGGGCGGCCCGGGGCGTCCGGCGCGCCGACGGGGGCGAGATGCCCCATGCCGGCAAGGCCGCGCTGCTGCGGCCCGCCGGCCCCGACGGGCCCGCGTTCCTGGTGACGCCCAACTTCAAGGTCATCAAGAGCTACAACAACTCCACCGCCTACGCGCTCGGGGTCGCGCTGCTGAGCGACCGCATCGCGGGCTGGGGGCCGCTCAAGGGGCAGTGGCCGGTGGCGTCCCGGTAGCGGGGGGCGGGACCGCGGACGCATCGGGCGCGGCGGCATCAATTGTCGCCGGCTGGAGCTCAGGGCAGACGCCGTGCAGCGTGACGGGCGAGAAGGCCCTGGCTCGCTCGATCCAGCCCTTCGAGAACCGGTCGAAGAACGGGTTCTTCTTCAGGGATTCGAGTTGCACGCAGTCGGCCGTTTCGACCAGGAGGTCGGGGTCGGGCACCGCATTGATCAGGGCGATGCTGGCGGCCCCTACGATGCCGTCCGGCACGATGTCCTTTCCGAGCACACGCCCGGCCGCGATCTGCAGCGTCGTAACGGCCCGCCGCGTTCCCGACCATGCCGCGAGGTTGAAATAGGCGGCCCGCACCAGAGGTGAGGTGAGCCCCGCCGCGGGCGCGGCTACGGAGCTCTTGTAGATGTCCCTGATCGTGCCTCGCGGCAGGTTCTTGAGATCGTCGAGCGTGGCCGTGCGTCCGAGATAGGTCGACAGTGCCGCAAGCGTGATGCCGCCGTTGCTGGCCCCCGACCCTCCCGGATCGCCGCCGGCCGTGTAGCCGCCTTCCCAGGCGATGATCAGGTCGATGGCCTCGTCGTCGGTGCGGACTTGCTGGAAGGCGCGGCTGTTCGGCCTCGTGGCGTTCCCGCTCGACGGCAGCACGGGCGCCTGCTGGATCGACAGGACGCGCTTGGCCAGATCCTCGTCGAGCAACCGGCTCTCGGCCAGGAACCTGAGGTTGGCCCTGGCCTGCTTCTCGTCGCCCACGCTCACCATCTTGAGGATGAGTTCGTGCTGCTCCTTCTGGCGTTCGATCTGCTGGTTGGCCTGGAACTTCTCGCGTTCGAGTTCGAGCGTGCTGCGGCCCTGCATGAGCGTGCCGACCGCCGACGCCGCGAGGGTCAGGATGCCGGCGAGGACGGTCGTCGTGAGAGGCGTGAACAGGCGGGTGAACCATCCGCCCTCGGCGCGCTTCAGGCCGAGCTCGAGGGTCTTGATCTCGTAGTCCTGCTGCGCCTTGCGCTCCTCCATCGCGAGGCGGCGTTCGTCGAGCGAGACAGGGGTGAGGTCGTCCGGCATGCGCGCGCTGTCCCGCGGGTGGTGCGACGGCCACGATGACGGGCTTTGGCAGCGCCGTCACCCGCGAATCGGGTCAGGCTGCGCGCCGGCCGGGGATCGGTTTGCCGGGGGTTCGGCCGATGCTGTAACAAGGGTCGCCATGACCGGCGCGCGTTTGTTTCCTCAAAGGTTGGTTCGGCACGCGATCGCCGCGATGCTGCTGGCGGGCGCCGCCCCGGAGCTTGCGCCCGCCCCGGCCGGCGCGGCCCCCCGCGAGGCGCCCCGGCCCGCCAAGCCGCAGCCCTTCACGGTGGCGGTGCTGGGCGACGGGTTCGGCGAAGCGCTGGCCGAGGGCCTCCGGATCAACCTGGCCGACCAGCCCGGCGTCGCGATCCTGGAAAAGACGCACGCACCCTTCGGGCTGCTCCAGGACGCGCAGTTCGACTGGACGGTGGCGGCGAAAAACCTGTTTGCCGGCGCGGACCGGGTCGACCTTGCGGTCGTCATGCTGGGCATCGGCGACGTGCAGCCGATCAAGGACGGAACCGCGACCGCCGAGTTCGGCGCGGCGCGCTGGGCGCAGCTCTACGGCGACCGGGTGGCGGCGCTGGCGGCGCTGTTCCGCGACCGGCGCGTGCCGCTGGTCTGGGTGGGCCTGCCGGTGGTGCAGGACCCGGACCTGTCGGCGGCCCTGGCGGCCCTCAACGAGATCGTGCACGACCGCGCCGAGAAGGCCGGCGCCCGCTACGTCGACAGCTGGGAAGCCTTCGTGGACGACGAGGGCCGCTACGCCGCGGCCGGTCCGGACCTGAACGGCCGGACGGCGCGGCTGCGGGGGAGCGACGGCGTCGACTTCACGCGCGCGGGCGAGCGCAAGCTCGCGAGCTTCGTGGAAAGCGACATCCGCCAGGTTCGCGACCGGGCCGCGGGGCCGAGCGCCGATCGAAGCGCCGTGGTGCTGTCCGAACAGCCCGGTTTCGACAACGCCCTGCAGATCGACATCAACGCGCAGATCCGGCGCGAGGCCGGCCAGCCGGCCCTGCCCGGCCTCCCGGCCGCGCCGGGTTTACCGGGTCAGGACGGGTCGGCCGCGGTCGGGCCTGTGATCGCCATCACGGCGCCCGTCCTGGCGACCGACGGCCAGTTGGCGCGGACCACCGAGCCGCTCCCGGCCGCGACGGGCCTCGTCGGGCGCGCCCTCGTCCAGGGCCAGCCGATCGCCCCCAAGCCCGGCCGCATGGACGATTTCGCCTGGCCCCGCTGAGGCGCGCCACGCGCCATGGGAAGGGCCGGCAACGTCCCCCCAATGTCGAGAGCCCGCTGAAGGGTCGGCCGGACCGTGCCGTCCCGACCGAGCCTGGGTCGACGCGGATTGGGCGAACCGGGAACGGCGTCACGCCCCGAAGATCGACCAGCCCATGCGCCGGGCCAGGGTTTCGAGCGCGATGCGGCCGAGGTGGGAGTTGCCGGCCGCGTCCAGCCCGGGCGACCACACCGCGGCCGAGGCGCGGCCGGGCGCGACCGCCAGGATGCCGCCCCCGACCCCGCTCTTGCCCGGCAGGCCCACCCGGTAGGCGAACTCGCCCGAGCCGTCGTAATGCCCGCAGGTCAGCATCAAGGCGTTGATGCGGCGCGCCCGCTCGGGCGGCACCACCGACAGCCCTGTCGAGGGATTGCGACCCGAATACGCGAGGTAGCGTCCCGCCATGGCGAGCTGGCGGCACGACATCGCGATGGCGCAATGGTGGAAATAGACGCCCAGCACGTAGTCGACCGGGCTGCCGACGATGCCGAAGGACTTCATGTAGTTGGCGAGCGCCGCGTTGCGAAACCCGGTGCGCTTCTCGCTGGCCGCGACGGCGGCGTCGATGGTGACGGCGGGGTCGTCGGCGACGAACTGCATGAACCGCAGGATCTCGCCCAGGGCCTCGCGGGGCTGGTGGCCCGACACGATCACGTCCGTCACCGCGATCGCGCCCGCGTTGATGAAGGGGTTGCGCGGCACGCCGCGCTCGCGCTCCAGCTGGACGATGGAGTTGAACGGGTTGCCGGACGGCTCGCGGCCGACGCGTCGCCACAAGGCGTCGCCCACCATGCCGAGCGCCAGCGTCAGGGTGAAGACCTTCGAGATGCTCTGGATCGAGAACGGCACGTCGCAGTCGCCTGCCGCCGCGACCCGCCCGTCCGCGTCCACCACCGCGATGCCGAAGAGACCGGGATCGACCCGGGCGAGTTCGGGGATGTAGGACGCGACCTCGCCCCGGTCGGGCCGTTGCCGCATGGCCTCGGCGAT
>CAXTEP010000072.1:0-9669 GCA_964243125.1 uncultured Lichenihabitans sp.
GCGACGCGCTGCGCTACGTCATCCTGCCCCAGGGCCTGCGCGTGGCCCTGCCGGCGCTGCTGGGCTTCGCGATCATCATGCTGCAGGCCACCTCGCTCTGCTTCACGATCGCGCTGCCTGAGATCGTCAGCCAAGCCTACATCGTCGGCTCGAACACGTTCCGCTACATGCCGATCTTCTTCCTGGCCGGGATCATGTTCGCGTCCGTGTGCATCCCCGCCACCATCCTGGTTTCGCTGCTCGAACGCCGTCTCGGCCGGCATGCGGCGTGATCCTCCCCAAGCCGGCAGAAGGAAACCCACGATGATCCGCTTCACCCTCGTCGCGCTCGCCGCCATGTTCGGTGGCGGGGCCGCCCTGGCCCAGGACTGCACGCCGGCCCACAAGATCGCCTCCACGGTCAGCCCCGGCAAGCTGACGGTCGCGATCTACGAGTATCCGCCCTTCGCGGTCACGGCCGGCGGCGAGATCGGCGGGGTCGACGGCGAGATCGCCAAGGCGATCGCCAAGGCCGAGTGCCTCGCCTTCACGCCCGTCGTGGTCGACCCGGCCGCCACCATCCAATACGTGCTGGCCGGCAAGGCCGACATTGCGGCGGGCGACTGGTATCGCACGGCTGAGCGCGCCAAGGTGATTGGCCTGTCTGCCCCCACCTACCTGGACCAGATGGGCGTCTATTCGAAGGAGGGGCTGTCCACCGTGGCGTCCATGATCGGCAAGCAGGCCGGCACGGTGTCGGGCTTCCTGTGGGTGGCGGAACTGCAGAAGCTGCTCGGCGCCAAGCTCAAGCTTTACCCGAACCCCGTCGCCCTGGCGCAGGACCTCCAGGCCGGACGGGTCGAGATCGGCGTCGACAGCTACGGCACGGGCGCCTACGCGCAGAAGAAGGGCGGCTACCCGGGCATCGTCATCAAGGTCGCCGAGCCCGACCCGCGCGTCCAGGCCTCCATCCAGGCGGCCCAGTCGAACCTGCTCTACACCAAGGCCAACACCTCGCTGGGCGCCGCCATGGATGCGGACATCGTCGCCATGCACAAGAACGGCGCCATCGCGGGCTTCCTGAAATCCTTCGGCCTTGATCCCTCGGGTGCCGACGTGGGCGAGCCCCGCGTGGTCAACTGACGCCGCGGGGCAGGGCGCTCCAGGACGCCGGCCGGAGCGCCCCGCTCGCGTTCAGGCCGTACGACGCTCCTCGACCACCACGGTTTCGACCATGGACGAGTCCTCGTATAGCCTGCGCGCGAGCGCGCCCGCGATCATGGCACCCGCGACCGGGGCCAGGATGAACAGCCAGAGCTGCGCGACGTAGTTGCCGCCCGCGAAAAGGGCAGGGGCGATGCTGCGGGCGGGATTGACCGACGTGTTGGTGATCGGGATCGAGATCAGGTGGATGAGGGTGAGGGCCAACCCGATCGGAATGCCGGCAAATCCGGTCGCGGCGCCCTTGGATGTCGTGCCGATGATGATGATCAGGAAGAAGAAGGTAAGCAGCAGTTCGGTGAGGAAGCAGGCCGTCATCGAATAGTGGTTCGGGCTGAGGTCGCCGTAGCCGTTCGACGCGAAGCCGCCCGGGACCCATTCGGGTCTGCCCGACGCGATGATGTACAGCACCGCGGACGCCAGCACGGCGCCGGCGACCTGCACGACGATGTAGGGCACGACGTGCTTGTCGGCGCAGCGCCCGGCCGCCCAGAGGCCGAGCGTGACGGCCGGGTTGAAGTGACCGCCCGAGATGTGGCCGACCGCGTAGGCCATGCTCAGCACCGTCAGGCCGAACGCGAAGGCCACGCCCGTGAAGCCGATGCCGAGCTGCGGGAAGGCCGCCGACACGACCGCGGCACCGCAGCCGCCGAAAACCAGCCAGAACGTCCCGATGAACTCGGCGGTCAGCCGCCGCTGCATGTCGTTATGCATGATGGATCACCCTCCCCACAACGTGTCCCATGCGTCGACGCGCATGAAACGGCGCGCACGATCGGCCGCCTGCGAGAAATGTAGCCGGATCAAGATGATGCGTCACGCTTCTGCGGCAAGAAACCGACAACGTGCTTCACGACGTGGATTGGGCCAGAACGGTCGCCTTGTCCTGTGCCGGAAGGTAAAATGGACCGAACTGGGGTCGCGAGCCGACATCCTGACGTCACGGCCGTGGTCGAAGAAACTCGCCGTCATCGCTGAAGGGTGGGCAACGGTGGCGGAAGAGGTGGGATTCGAACCCACGGTGGGCTTGCACCCACGGCGGTTTTCAAGACCGCTGCCTTAAACCACTCGGCCACCCTTCCGTCGAACCATCGATGTGTCGTGGATCGATGGCGAGATCAAGGTGGGCGCGCCGTATCGTCGCCGCAATTCGGCCGCACCTGCCGTCACACTCGGGCAAGGCCACGGTCACGCTTCATCCGGTATGGGGTCGGACCGCGCGTGACCCCATGCCGGGGCGACCGGAGGCGGGAGGATGGATGGCGGCGGGCTTAAATGTTCGGTAAGCGTGATGCTGTGATAAACGACGTCGTGCACACCGAAATCCGACCCGAGCGAGCGCGACCCGTTGACCCCCCGTCCAGGGCGGTTCGCCCCTTTGCCTCGGCGGCGATGGTGGTCGGGTCCGTCCTGCTCTTGGCAGGCTGCGCGACCCAGCCCTCCCAACTCGCCTCGCGCTACGGTACGAGCTACGATCCCCGCCTCGGGGTCTCGGCCAGCCCCCGCGTCGTGGCCGACGGCGAACCCGTCCCCAAGGGCGGCGGCGCCTACCTGGTGGGCCGCCCCTACATGATTGCGGGCCGCGAATACGTGCCCAACCAGCGGCCGGCCGGCTATTCGGTGGTCGGCATGGCATCGTGGTACGGCGACGCCTTCCACGGGCGCCGGACCGCCAACGGTGAGGTCTTCGACAAGGGATCCATCTCGGCCGCCCATCCGACCCTGCCGCTGCCGAGCTACGTGCGCGTCACCAACACGGTGAACGGCCGCTCCATGATCGTTCGGGTCAACGATCGCGGGCCCTACCACGGCAACCGAGTCATGGACGTGTCGCAGCGGGTCGCCGAAGCACTCGACTTCCGTCGCTCGGGCACGGCACGCATCCGCATCGATTATGTCGGCAAGGCGGACCTGGGCGGGTCCGACGACGAGCGTCTGGTCGCAACGCTCAGGACCGACGGCCAACTCGCGCAGCTCGACGGACACGCGGTCCCGGACATGGCGGTGGCCGACAACGGTTCCGCGCCAGCCGGTCCTGCGCCTTCCGCCCCGCAGCCGCAGCGCGTGGCGCGGCTGAACGAGCGCGACGACGCACCGGTCGCCGCCGGTCCCGAGATCCGTCCGGTCGGCCGGCCCGTCAAGGCTCCTGTACCATCGCCGCGGCCCTTCGAGACGGGCGACCTCATCGATGCGGTTTCCGAGCGCACGGGTAAACCCGCGGCGCGGGGCCTGCACGCCACGTCGTCGGGCCAGCGTCACGGGCCTGCCCCGGCGCCGCTCGCGCAGGCACCCCTGCCGCCCGCGCGCCTGCACGTTGCCACGAACCTGCCGCTCCGCCACCGGTCCGGCAACTGAGCAGATGCCGGACCGCCGGTCACACCCGTGAACATGCCCGACACGGCAGCGACGCCCGGCCGTCGATCGGTGGCAACACGCTACGCCGCGACGTTGGTCGCGGTCGCGACGCTGTTCTGGCCGGCTAGTGGTCCGGACATCGCCCGAGCCGCCAACAGCACCGAATTCCAGACCCAGGCCGCCTACGCCATCATGGTCGATGCGGACAGCAACGCGGTGCTGTTCGAGAAGAATGCCGACGACCTGATGGCGCCGGCCTCCACGTCAAAGATCATGACCGCCGAGGTCGTGTTCCGGCAGCTCACCGACGGCCGCCTCAAGCTCGACGACACGTTCGTGATCTCCGAGGACGCGTGGCGGCAGGGCGGGGCACGGTCGGGCGGCTCCACCATGTTCGCGGCGCTGAACAGCCGCGTCCGCGTCGAGGACCTGATCCGCGGCTTGGTGATCGATTCGGGCAACGACGCCGCTATCGCGCTGGCCGAGGGCGTGGCGGGCTCGCAAGACGCCTTCGCCAACCTGATGACGCGGCGCGCGCGCGAACTCGGGATGACCAAGTCGACTTTCGCGAACCCCTGGGGCAGGGGCGATTCCGACGAGAAGGTCACGGCGCGCGAGATGGCCAAGCTCGCCATCCACGTCATCCACACCTACCCGGCGTTCTACAAGTACTTCGGCGAGAAGGATTTCACCTGGAACAAGGTGCACCAGCTCAACCGCAACCCGCTCCTGACGCTCAACATCGGCGCCGATGGCGTGAAGACCGGCGATATCGCCGAGAGCGGCTACGGCATGGTCGGCTCGGCGGTGCAGAACGGGCAGCGCCTCGTGCTGGTCATCAACGGGCTGCGTACCGCGCGCGACCGGGCCAACGAGGCCGTGAAGCTCCTCTCCTGGGGGTTCCGGTCGTTCGAGGCCAGGACGGTGTTCGCGCCAGGCGACGTGGTCGGCACGGCCTCGGTCTACGGCGGTGCCGAGTCGCAGGTGGAGCTGGTAGCCGACACGCCCGTCAAGCTGCTGGTGCCCCGTGGGTCGAGTGAACCCACGACCGGCAAGATCGTCTACGACGGGCCACTGCCCGCGCCGGTCGACCAGGGTACGGCGGCCGGGCATCTGCGGCTGTACCGCGGCGGGTCGGAGGTGCTCGACGTGCCGCTCAAGACCGCCCGCGGCGTCGCGGCCGGCTCGCTGCCGCGCCGCGCCCTCGACGCCGGGCTGGAACTGGTCGGGGCCGCGTTCAGGACCTATGTGGCCAAGCGCTGACGCGCAGGCTCGCTTCCCGGGCCGCTTCGTCACGCTTGAGGGTGGCGAGGGCGCCGGCAAGTCGACCCAGGCCCGTCGTCTCGTTGAAAGGCTCGCGAGGGCCGGGTTGCCGGCGCTCGCGACCCGCGAGCCGGGCGGCTCGCCGCTGGCCGAGCGCTACCGGACGGCCCTCCTGGCCGGCGGTTTCGCCCGGTTCGGACCCGCCGCCGAGGCGCTCGCCTTCTCGGCGGCCCGCATCGATCATCTTGACCGCACGATCGTTCCGGCGCTGCGGTCGGGCGTGGCCGTGGTGTGCGATCGCTTCACCGACTCGACGCGCGCCTACCAGGGCGCGCTCGGCCACCTCGACCCGCGCCTGATCGGCGGGCTGGAGCGCGTTGTGGTGGGACCACACGGGCCGAACCTCACCCTGATCCTCGACCTGCCGCCCGAGGTGGGGCTTGGGCGCGCGGCCGCGCGGCGCGCCGATGCTGCGGCCGACCGTTTCGAGCGGCAGGAGCTCGGCTTCCACGCGGGGCTGCGCCGGGCCTTCCTGGCCATCGCCGAGAGCGATCGGGACCGCTACCGCGTGATCGACGCGTCCCTGGATCCAGACACGGTTGCGGACGCGATCTGGCGCGTGGTCGCGGCGCGGTTCGGGCTCGCCGCGCCGCCCGCGGACCCGTCCTGATGGCGGATCCCGGCGATCCGTCCCGCGAAAGCGACCGGCTCGACGCGGCGCCCCGGCCGCGCGACACGGACGTGCTGTTCGGGCACGGGCAGGCCGAACGCGCCATGCTCGACGCCTACCGCTCCGGGCGGCTCGCCCACGCGTGGCTGATCGGCGGTCCGCAGGGGATCGGCAAGGCGACGCTGGCCTGGCGCTTCGCCCGCTTCCTGCTGGCCTACCCGGATCCGTCGAGCGCCGCCGTGCGGGCCGCCACGGACCTCGCGGTGCCGCTCGACCATCCGGTACGGGCGCGGCTGCGGTCGGGCGCCCAGGCCGACGTCGCGGTGCTCCGCCGCCAGTGGAACGACAAGACCAAGCGGTTCTTCACCGACATCCGGGTCGACGACGTGCGCGGGGCCCTGCAGCTGTTCCGGCAGGCCGCCGGGGCAGGGGGGTTCCGCATCTGCATCCTGGACAGCGCCGAGGACCTCAACCGGTCGAGCGCCAACGCGCTCCTCAAGGTCATCGAGGAGCCCCCGCCCCGCTCCCTGTTCCTGGTGGTGTCCCACCGTCCCACCCAGGTCATGCCCACCATCCTGTCGCGCTGCCGCAAGCTGTTCCTCGGCGCGCTCGGAACCGAGGACGTGCGGGCCGCCGTGACGACGGCCGCGAAGGCGGGCGGAACGGTGCCGCACGGGCTGGACGAGATCCTGGCCCGCGGCGGCGGCTCGGCCGGCCGTGCCCTGCAGCTGCTCGATGCCACGCGCCGGAGCCTCGACGGCGACCTCCGGGCGGAGCTGAACCGCCTGCCCGCCGTCGACTGGCGCGCCCTGCACCGGCTGGCGGATCGGATGGGCGGGGCCGACGGCGGCGAGGCGGGCGCCACCGCGGTCGAAACCGTGCTCGACTGGTTGGACGAACGCGTCAGGGTCGCGGCCCGGGGCGCGGCCGGCCCGCGTCGGCTTGCGCCGCTGGCGGAGGTATGGGAAAGGGTGCGCGTGCTGGCGCGCGAAGCCGAAGCGCTCAATCTGGACCGAAGACCGCTGCTCCTCTCCGTTTTCGCCGACCTTGCTCAGGCGACCAGGACGGCGGGTCTTTGAACAAGACGGTTGATCATGGCCGCTCGCCCGAGCTTCTACGTCACCACCGCGATCCCCTATGCCAACGGCGCGCCCCACATCGGCCATGCCTACGAGCGCATCGCCGCGGACGTGATTGCCCGCCTCAAGCGCCTGGACGGCCATGACGTGCTGTTCGTCACCGGCATGGACGAGCACGGGCAGAAGATGCAGCAGGCCGCGGCCCGCGAGGGGCTGACCCCGCAGGCGCTGGCGGACCGCACCGCGCGCCAGTTCGACCACATGGCGACCGTGCTCAACGCGCGGGCCGACGACATCGTCCGGACCACGGAGGATCGGCACCGCACCGCGTCCCAGGAGATCTGGCGGCGCATGGAGGCCAGCGGCGACATCTATCGGTCGACCTACGCGGGCTGGTATTCGGTGCGCGACGAGGCCTACTACGACGAGGGCGAACTCGCGCTCGGGCCCAACGGCCGCAAGCTCGCGCCGACCGGCACCCCGGTCGAATGGGTCGAGGAGGCGAGCTACTTCTTCCGCCTGTCGCGCTACGGCGATCAATTGCTGACCCTCTACGACCGACAACCTAATTTCGTCGTTCCCGACAAGTACCGCAACGAGATCGTCAGCTTCGTCCGCCGCGGCCTGACCGACCTGTCGATCAGCCGGACCACCTTCGCCTGGGGCATTCCGGTGCCGGACGACCCGGCCCACGTCATGTACGTTTGGGTCGACGCGCTGACCAACTATCTCACCGGCACGGGCTTTCCCGACCTGGCGAGCGAGCGGGCCCGGTTTTGGCCCGCCTGCCACGTCATCGGCAAGGACATCACCCGGTTTCACGCGGTCTACTGGCCCGCCTTCCTGATGTCGGCGGGGCTGCCGGTGCCCAGGCAGGTCGTGGTGCACGGGCACCTGTTCAACCGCGGCGAGAAGATGTCGAAGTCGACCGGCAACGTCGTCGACCCGCTCGGCCTCGCCGAAACCTACGGCGTGGACCAGATCCGCTACTTCTTTCTGCGCGAAGTGCCGTTCGGGCAGGACGGCAACTATTCGCACGACGCGATCGTGACCCGCATCAACGCCGACCTCGCCAACGATCTCGGCAACCTCGCGCAGCGCTCCCTGTCGATGATCGCCAAGAACTGCAACGGTGTCGTGCCGCACCGGGGGGACGCCACCGCGGCCGACGCGGCGCTGCTCGCCCTGGTCTACGAACTGCCCGCCACGATCCGGGTGGCGCTGAGGGATTTCGCGCTCCACCAGATCCTGGCCGACATCTGGCACGCGGTCGCGGAGGCCAACCGTTATTTCGCGGCCGAGGAGCCCTGGCTCAAGCGAAGGACCGACCCGGCCCGCATGGAGGCCGTGCTCTACTGCACGGCCGAACTGCTGCGTGTCGTGGCGCTACTGACCCAGCCCTTCATGCCCGCCGCCATGGGCAAGCTCCTCGACCTGCTCGGCGTGGGCCCGGCGGCGCGCGATTTCACCGCCGCCGCGCCCGCCTCGGCGCTGCAGACCGGCACGCCCCTGCCGCAGCCGAGCGCCGTGTTCCCGCGCTACGTGGATCCCGAGGCCCCGCAGCCCGCACCGGCGGCCTGATGCTGATCGACAGCCATTGCCACCTCGACTTCCCGGAGTTCGAGGCCGAACGGGATGCGGTCGTGGCGCGGGCGCGGGCCGCGGGCCTCGTGCGCATGATCACGATCTCGACCCGGGTGGCGCGCCACGACAGCTTGGCTGCGATCGCGCAGCGCTACGACGACGTGTTCTTCACGGTTGGCACGCACCCGCACCAGGCCGCCGAAGAACCCGACGTGACGGTCGGGCAGCTCGTCGAGCTGGCCCGTCACCCGCGCTGCGTGGCGATCGGCGAGGCGGGCCTCGACCACCACTATGACCAGGTGCCGCGCCCGCTCGCGGCTCGGGTGTTCCGCACCCACATCGCGGCCGCGCGAGCCACCGGCCTGCCGCTGGTCATCCACGCCCGTGACGCCGACGAGGACGTGGCCGCCATCCTGCGCGACGAGATGGGGCAGGGCGGCTTCACGGCCGTGCTCCACTGTTTCACGGGTGGCCGGGCGCTGGCCGAGACGGGGATCGCGCTCGGCCTGTCGATCTCCTTCTCGGGCGTGGTCACCTTCAAGGGCTCGGACGCGCTGCGCGCGATCGCGCGCGACGTGCCGCTCGACCGCATCCTGGTCGAAACGGACGCGCCGTTCCTGAGCCCCGTGCCGCTGCGGGGCAAGCGCAACGAGCCGGCGCACGTGGTCCACACGGCCGCGCTGCTGGCCGAGCTGCGCGGCCAAAATCCCGACGATTTCGCAGCCGCCACGGTCGCCAACACGCTGCGGCTGTTTTTCAAAATGCCGGCGCTTGCGGATGATCGGCCCGCATGAGCCTCGTGCTGACGATCCTGGGTTGCGGCTCTTCGGGCGGCGTGCCGCGCGTCGGGCAGGGCTGGGGGGCCTGCGACCCGGCTGAGCCGCGCAACCGGCGGCAGCGCTGCTCCGTCCTGCTCGAACGCGTCGCGGCCGACGGCGCCCGGACCACCGTGCTGGTCGACACCTCGCCCGACCTCCGCGCGCAATTGCTGGCCGCCGACGTCACGCGCCTGGACGGCATCGTGCTGACCCACCCCCATGCCGACCACACGCACGGGATCGACGACGTCCGACCGCTCGTGCTCCACATGCACCGGCGTATCGCCATCCACATGGACGAGGAAACCTCGGCCGTCGTGCGGCACAACTTCGCCTACGTATTCGAAACGCCGCCCGGGAGCCTTTATCCGCCGCTGCTGGATGAGGCCCGCATCGCGGCCGGAACGGAGTTCACCGTCACGGGCCCGGCCGGCCCGATCGCGTTCATGCCGTTCCGGCTCCATCACGGCGAGATCGACGCGCTCGGCCTGCGGATCGGCAGCACAGCCTACACGCCTGACGTCAGTGCCGTGCCGGCGGCCAGCGAGGCGTTCCTTCACGGCCTCGATCTTTGGATCATCGACGCGCTCCGCTACACGCCGCACCCGAGCCATTTCTCGCTCGACGAGGCGCTTGCCTGGGTGCAGCGCGCCGCGCCGCGCCGGGCCGTGCTGACCAACCTGCACACCGATCTCGACTA
>CAXTEP010000072.1:9769-14634 GCA_964243125.1 uncultured Lichenihabitans sp.
AAGGGGTTCGGCTTCGTGTCGAGCAACGACGGCGGCAAGGACGTCTTCGTCCATATCTCGATCCTCGGGCCGGCCGGACTCTCCCATCTGGCCGAGGGCCAGCCGGTGAACATGCGCGTCGTCGATACGCCGAAGGGTCGCGAAGCCCTGTCGATCTCGCTGGGCTGAACAAGGTCCTGGCCTGGCGCACATTGTCCACCACGCCGACGAACTCCAGGTTCGCCGGCGTGTGTCTTGACGTTGCCGCGGCGATGCGGTCCTGAACCAGCCCCGCCGGCCCCCTATGACGCCTTCGCGCGACATCGCCCGCCTGCTCGACATCATGGCGGCGCTGCGGACACCCGGGACGGGTTGCGCCTGGGATCTTGCCCAGACGTTCGAAACCATCCTGCCCTATACGATCGAGGAAGCCTTCGAGGTCGCTGACGCGATCGAGCGGCGCGACCGCGCCGACCTCGCCGAGGAACTCGGCGACCTGCTGCTGCAGGTCGTGTTTCACGCCCGGATGGCGGAAGAGGAAGGCGCGTTCGACTTCGGCGACGTCGTCGAGGCCATCACGGCCAAGCTGATCCGGCGTCACCCCCACGTGTTCTCGACGGCCCGCGACCTGCCGCCCGAGGCCGTCAAAGCCGTCTGGAACCAGGTCAAGGCGCAGGAGAAGGCCGAGCGCCAGGCACGCCGGCCCGATCCCGCCACCCCGGGCTTATTGGCCGACATCCCTGGCAGCTTCCCGCCCCTGCTCCGCGCCGAGAAGCTGCAGGCGCGCGCCGCCAAGGTCGGGTTCGACTGGAACGACCCCGCCCAGGTACTCGCCAAGATCAGGGAGGAAACCGAGGAAGTCGCGCAGGCCCTGGCCGGCCAGGATCCCGCGGCGGTTCAGGACGAGATCGGTGACCTGCTGTTCGCGGTCGTCAATCTCGCCCGCAAGGCCAAGGTCGAGCCCGACCGTGCGCTTCGGTGCGCCAATGCCAAGTTCATCCGGCGCTTCGCCCATATCGAGTCGTCGCTGGCAACCCGTGGGTCGAATCTCGACAGCGCCAGCCTCGCCGAGATGGAAGCGCTCTGGATCGAGGCCAAGCACGAGGAACGAATTCCGCCAGAGCCCTGAAACATTTTGCCAGGACGTGGACGATGTCGGACCTGCCCTGCCCCAGTCATATCACAAGGGCGAAACCGGCCCCCCGGATCTCACGGCAGGGGAGGCCATGCCTCATGGCCCGCTGGTTCCTCGGCAAGTCCTTGAGCCGGCCCGATCGCGGCGGGAAAAAGCCGATGCAGCTGGTCGGCTCGCTCCTGTCCGACCCGCACCACCATGCCGATCGACCCGTCCTCGCGGTCCTCCCGCGCGATCGTCTCGGTGTGCTCGTAAAGCCAGTTCAACCCCTTGCCGTCGGCGGGGGCGAGCAAAACCTCGAAGGTCACGCGCCCGACCGCGAGGTGCCGCTCGATGGCGGCCAGCAGGTCGGGCACCCCTGCCCCGCTCTGGGCCGAGATCACCACCGGCCGCGCTTCCCGGGGTTTCTGGGTCGCGCTGGTCTGCACCCGATCCCGCTGCTCGTCGTCGAGTAGGTCCACCTTGTTCCACACCTCGATGAGCCGATGATGGTCGGTGCCGTCCACGCCGAGTTCCGCCAGGATGGCTTGGACATCGGCGCCCTGCGCGTCGCTGTCCTCGTGCGCGATGTCCCGGACGTGGAGGATCACGTCGGCGGAGACGACCTCTTCCAGCGTCGCCCGGAACGCCGACACCAGCATGGTGGGCAGGTCCGAGATGAAGCCCACCGTGTCGGACAGGACCGCCTTGCCGCGATGGGGCAGGGTCAACAGGCGGAGCGTGGGATCGAGCGTCGCGAACAGCATGTCGTGCGCCAGCACGGAAGCGCGCGTCAGCCGGTTGAACAGCGTCGACTTGCCCGCATTGGTGTAGCCCACGAGCGCCACGACGGGAAAAGGTACGTCGGAGCGCCCCTTGCGGTTGACCGCGCGGGTCCGCTTGACCTTGGCCAAATCCTGCTCGATGCGCGCCATACGCTCCTCGATCAGCCGACGGTCAGTCTCGATCTGGGTCTCGCCGGGGCCGCCCAGAAAGCCGAAGCCGCCGCGCTGGCGCTCAAGGTGGGTCCACGAGCGCACGAGGCGTGACTTCTGGTATTCCAGGTGGGCGAGCTCGACTTGCAGGCTGCCCTCGCGGGTGCGGGCCCGCCGCCCGAAAATCTCCAGGATCAGCCCGGTCCGGTCGATGATCTTGCAGCCGAAAGCCTTCTCGAGGTTGCGCTGCTGCACGGGCGAGAGTGCGCAATCCATGATCACCAGGGCGATCTCGAGCGCCGCGACCTGCGCCGCCACCTCGTCGACCTTGCCCTTGCCGAGGTAGGTCGAGGGCCGCACGGCCGCCAGGTTGATGATCATCCGGTCGACGATATCGAGGTCGATCGCGCCCGCAAGGCCCACGGCCTCGTCGAGCCGTGCCGGCAGCGAGCGTAGTCCATCGCGCCGCGTACCGCCGGGCCCGCGCCGCTCGGACAGGTAGGGACCGATCACAAGGGCCCGCGTAGCCGATGCGACCGTACGTTCGGCGTCGGACCGGTCCGGCGCTTCGGCGATTTCGATGTCAGATATATGGTTCAGTGAAAGTAATCCGCTTGGGCGGAGGACCGCTTCAGTGCTTGTCGACCTGAGCAGTTTCCTCCGGCGCCTCGAACATTTGGATCGGATGACCCGGCATGATCGTGGATATGGCGTGCTTGTAGACCAGTTGCGAGTGGCCGTCGCGACGCAGGAGCACGCAGAAATTGTCGAACCAGGTCACCACACCTTGAAGCTTGACGCCGTTGACGAGGAAGATCGTCAGGGGGACCTTGTGCTTGCGCACATAATTGAGAAACGTGTCTTGCAGATTTTGAGCGCGTTCAGCCGCCATGTTCATTCCGTTCCCGGTGCCTTCTGGTTACGGGCCCTTGGCCGGCATTAAAAAGGCGAAAGCGCGGCCTCGCAAGTGAAACTTGCGGCCGCTCCCGGCCGGATCGCGGGCAGCAAATCGCCCGAACGGGCCCGCGATCAGTCGATGCCGAGCGACTTCAGCTTGCGATGCAGGGCCGATCGTTCCATGCCGATGAACTCGGCCGTGCGCGAGATGTTGCCGCCGAAACGGCTGATCTGCGCGATCAGGTACTCGCGCTCGAAGACCTCGCGCGCGTCCCGCAGCGGCAGGCTCATCAGCTTCTCGCCCCCTGCCCCGTTCGGGGTCGCGGGCACCAGCGTGCCGATCTCGGAGGGCAGCATGTCGGCCGTGACCTCGGCGTCCAGGTCGCCGCCGGCCAGGATCATCAGGCGCTCGACGTTGTTGCGCAGCTGCCGGATGTTGCCGGGCCAGTCGTGGGATTGCAGCACCGCCAGCGCATCGGCGCCGATCTTGCGCTTGGCAAGGCCGCCGTGGCTGGAAATCTGGTCCATGAAGAAGCCGATCAGCTCGGGGATGTCGTCCCGACGTTCGGATAGCGAGGGGACCCGGATCGGCACCACCGACAGGCGATGGAACAGGTCCTCGCGGAACGTTCCCTCGGCGATGCCGGCCGCGAGGTCGCGGCTCGTCGAGGAGATGATCCGCACGTCGACGTGCACCCGCGTGGCCCCGCCCACGCGCTGGAAGTTCTGGTCCACCAGCACGCGCAGGATCTTGCCTTGCGTTTCGCGCGGCATGTCGGCCACCTCGTCGAGGTAGAGCGTGCCGCCATGGGCCTCCTCAAGAGCACCGACCTGGCGGGTCCGCCCATTAATGCCCTCGGTGCCGAACAGGGCGGTTTCCATCATGTCGGGCGTGATGGTGGCGGCGTTGATCACCACGAAAGGCGCGCTGGCCCGCCCCGAAGCGTCGTGGATCATGCGCGCCGCGAGTTCCTTGCCGGAGCCGGGGGCACCCGAGATCATGATGCGCGAATTGGCCGGGCCGACCTTCTCGATCGCCTGACGCAGCTGGTTGGCCGTGGTGGAGCGGCCGACGATCCGGTTGGGCGTCAGGGTCCGCACCTTGAGATCGGTGACCTCGCGCTTCAGCCGCGAGGTTTCGAGCGCCCGGTCGGCCACCAGCACGAGCCGGTCGGCCTTGAAGGGTTTCTCGATGAAGTCGTAGGCCCCGAGCTTGATGGCCGACACCGCCGTCTCGATGTTGCCATGGCCCGAGATCATCACGACCGGCAGCGTCGGGTGCTGTTCCTTGATGATTTCCAGGAGCTGCAGCCCGTCCAGCCGGGATCCCTGCAGCCAGATGTCGAGAAAGACGAGGTGCGGGCGGCGGGCGCCGATCAGCGACAGCGCGTCGTCCGAACTGCGCGCCGTGCGGGTCCCGTGCCCTTCGTCGGACAGGATGCCGGACACGAGCTCGCGGATGTCGGCCTCATCGTCGACGACCAGGATGTCAGTTGCCATGGCGGGCCTCAAGCTTGTTCGGTGACGGGCGCGGGCAGGGCCGGCTCGGAATGGGGAAGTGCGGCCGTGGCCGGGAAGAACAGCCGGACCCGCGCACCGCGCGCGTGCAGGCCATCGGCGGCGGCGTCGAGCAGCTCGATCCCGCCGCCGTGGTCCTCGAAGATCTTGGCCACGATGGCGAGACCGAGGCCCGTCCCCTCGGCCCGGGTGGTCATGTAGGGCTCCAGCAGGCGCTGGCGGTTCTCGGCCGGGAATCCCTTGCCGTTATCGACGACGTCGACCACGGCCGCGCCGTTGTCCAGGGCCAGCGACACCTCCACCCGGCCCGGGCCCCGTTCGGGCTCCGGCACGGCCGCGATGCCCTCGGTGGCGTTCTTGGCGATGTTGGTCAGCGCCTGCGTGAGCAGCCGGCGGTCGTAGCGCGCCATCACGGGGCCGTC
>CAXTEP010000073.1:0-14621 GCA_964243125.1 uncultured Lichenihabitans sp.
AGGTTCGGGTCGGCGGTGAGCAGGTCCGTCATCATGTTCAGGCCCGTGGTGGCCTGCCCGTCCGCCACCTTGTCCTGCGTCAGCTTCAGGCCCGGATACTTCTTGAGCTCCTCGCGGAACCCTTCGGCGCGCTGGTCGAGCGAGCCCACGCCCGGCAGCGAGGTGATCAGCGCGACGTCGCCCTCGGCCTTGCCGGTCTTCGCCTTGATGCCCTCGGCCAGGGCGTCGGCGGCGGCGCGGCCGCCCTGCACGTTGTCGGTGGTCAGGAAGGACGTGAAGGCCTTCGAGTCGGCGCCCGAGTCGATGCCGATGATCTTCACCGATTTCGCTGCCTCGTCGATGGGCTTGCCGAGCGCCGCGAACTGGGTGGGCGAGATCACCACGGCGGCGGGCTTGCCCGATACCGCGTTCTCCAGGATCGTGATCTGCCCGTTGATGTCGGCTTCCGACTGCGCGCCGAGCTCGGGCACGGTCACGCCCAGGTCCTTGCCGGCCTTGCGGGCGCCTGCCAGCACGATCTGCCAGTAATTGGAGGTCGTGTCCTTCACGATGATCGGAATGGTGGTATCGGCCGCGCGGGCCGGAACGGCCCAGGCCACCGCCGATGACAGCAGGGCGGCAAGCAGAATCTTGTTCATATCTGTTCCCTCTCCGGAAGATAGCGGCACTCTTGAAGGTGCCTCCTGAGGACCCGCGGTGACGTGGCGGGCCGGTCAGTTCAATCTCTCGGGGGAGACTAGGAACGATGGTTCGGCTGAGTCAAGCGGCTTGGTCGGTTCAGCCGCGCTCCCGGCTCAGCCGCCCGAAAATGCGGCAATCACGGCCTCGCTCATCCGGACGAAGCGGGCGCTGGGACCCTCGGCCCCGACGCTCTGGCGGCTGACCCGCGCGCCCTCCGCGAGCAGCGCCAGCGTGTCGGCCAGCAGGTCCGCTTGCGCGATGCCGGCGGCCCGGCAGATGCCGGCCAGGCGCTCGCGATGTTCCCGCTTGCATTGCTCGATCAGCCGCCGCGCCGGATGCCCATCCTCGGTCAGTTCGACCGCGGCGTTGGCGAGGTCGCACCCGCGCCCGTCGGTGATCAGCCAGTCCGCCATCAGCCGCACCCAGGCGTGCAACTGAGCCACCGGGTCACCTGGATGGTCGACCCCGATCTGTGCCAGTTTGGCCAGACCGTCCTGAGCCACCTCCTGCAGGCACTGGACGATCAGGTCGTCCTTCGAACCGAAATGGCGGTAGAGCGTCATCTTGTTGGTGCCGGCCGCCTCGGCAATCGCTTCCACGCCGATGCCGCGGATCCCGTACTGGTGGAACAGGCTGCGGGCGATCGCAACGATCCGCTCACGCGGTCGCGCTCCGCAGCACCCCGACGCCGAAAGATGGCCCGCCACCGAGGATTTCGCGCCCATGAGCCCTTGACGTGGTTGTTACCGGTCGGTAACGTCCGACTTGTTACTGATCGGTAACATGGCTTTCGGCTCCGGTCAACGTGATCGAGCCTGTCCTGATCAGCCGATACCACCACGCATGGACGGACGTCGCGGCGACGAGCGTCACGGACCCTGCGCTCGTCCAAGGAGGTCACGATGACCTGCACCGGCCCGGACCTGACCATTGACGACGCGCTGGCCGATCCCGTGATCGGCGCCGCAATGCGAGCCGATCGGATCGACCCGCGCGGGTTCGAGGACCTGCTGCGCGCCACCGCCCGGCACCTCGATCGGGAGCGCCGCCCCGCCGCCCCGCTGCGGGCCGTGCTGGCCGGCAAGCTGTGCCGCGACGCGGCCGGGAGATCGATGCTTTCATGGTAAGCTTCTTCACGCACCGCCCGATCTTCGCTTCGGCGGTCGCGGTCATCATGGTGCTGGCCGGGGCCATCTGCTACCGGCTGCTGCCCGTCTCGCAGTTCCCCGACATCACGCCGCCCCAGGTGGTGGTCAGCGCCGTCTACCCCGGCGCCAGCGCCCAGGTCGTGGCCGACACGGTGACGACGCCGCTCGAGCAGCAGATCAACGGCGTGGCGGGCATGACCTACCTGGCGTCGTCGAGCTCCAACGACGGCTCGGCCACCATCACGGTCACGTTCGACGTGGGCTATCCGCTCAGCATCGCGGCCGTGGACGTGCAGAACCGCGTGTCGCAGGCCGCTTCCTCGCTGCCCGCCATCGTCAACCAGGGCGGGGTGACGATCAAGAAGCAGAACCCGAACTTCGTCCTGATCGTCAATCTCACCTCGCCCGACGGGTCGGTCGATCCGGTGGCGCTCAGCAACTACGCCTATTTGCAGATCGTCGATCCGCTGAAGCGGCTGCCCGGGGTGGGCGACGTGCAGATCTTCGGCGAGCGCCGCTACTCTATGCGCGTCTGGCTCGATCCCGACCGGCTGGCCAAGCTCAACATCACGGCTGTGGACGTACAGGGCGCGGTGGCCGAGCAGAACGTGCAGGTCGCGGCCGGCAAGATCGGGCAATCCCCCGCCCCCGCCGGCACGGCCTTCGAGATGCAGGTCAACGCGGTCGGTCGCCTGAGCGACCCCGAGCAGTTCGGCGACATCGTGGTGCGGGCCGACCCCGTCAGCGGCGCGGTGGTGCGCCTGCGCGACGTGGCCCGGATCGAGCTCGGGGCGCTGCAATACGCGTCCTCGGCCTTTTTCGGCAAGGACCCGACCGTGGTGCTGGCCGTCTACCAGATGCCCGGCTCCAACGCGCTCGACCTCCAGGCGAGCGTGAAGGCCCGGATGGACGAGGTGTCCAAGCGCTTCCCCAAAGGCATCGCCTACGCGATGCACTACGACACGACGCGCTTCGTGTCCGCCTCCATGCACGACGTGGTGATCACGCTCATGGAGGCCCTGGCTCTGGTGGTCGCGGTGGTGTTCGTGTTCCTGCAAAGCTGGCGCACCACCATCATCCCCACCATCGCGATCCCCGTGTCGCTGATCGCCACCATGGCGGTGATGGAGATCTGCGGCTTCTCGCTCAACATGCTGAGCCTGCTCGGCATGGTGCTGGCCATCGGGCTCGTGGTCGACGACGCCATCGTGGTGGTCGAGAACGTCGAGCGGCAGCTGGAAGCCGGCCTGCCGCCGCTTGAAGCGACCCGCCGGGCCATGAGCGAGGTCACCGGCCCCATCATCGCCACCACGGCGGTGCTGATGGCGGTGTTCGTGCCCGTGGCCTTCATCCCGGGCGTTGCGGGCCGCCTGTACAACCAGTTCGCCCTGACGGTGGCGATCTCGGTCGGCATCTCGGCCTTCAATTCGCTGACCCTCAGCCCGGCGCTCAGCGCCGCCTTCCTGAGGCACCGGCCCGGCCGGCCCTTCATCCTGTTCCGCTGGTTCAACGCCGGCTTCGACGCGCTGTCGCACGGCTACGCGCGGCTCGTGGGCGGGCTGATCCGCTTCCGCTGGGCCCTGATGCTTGTGTTCGCGCTGGGGCTCGGGGCCACCTACATGCTGTGGACGCGGCTGCCCAGCACCTTCCTGCCCGTCGAGGACCAGGGCTACTTCTTCGTCGTGATTCAGGGCCCGGATGGCGCCTCCCTGGAGCGCACCGACGCGGTGGCGGGGCAGGTCCGCGACATCCTCCAGGCCACGCCCGGGGTCGACATCGTGGGCTCGATCAGCGGCCTCAACTTCCTCACCAATGCGGCGCAGTCGAACTCGGCCGTGGAGTTCGCGATCCTGAAGCCTTGGGACGAGCGGCCGCCCGAGCAGAACGCGTCCAAGATCGTCGCGGCGGTCCGATCCAAGCTGCTGTCCATCCCGAGCGCTTTCGCGCTCAGCTTCGACCCGCCCTCGATCCCGGGCCTCGGCACGACCGGCGGCTTCGAATTCCAGGTCGAGGACCTGACGGGACGCGGCAGCGCGGCCCTGAACGAGGCCACCCAGGCCGTGCTGGCCGAAGCCCGCAAGCAGCCCGAGCTCAACCCCCAGCAGATGTTCTCCTCGTTCAGCACCTCGACGCCGCAGTTCGATTACAGCCTCGACCGCAACAAGGCGAAGCTGCTGGGCCTGAGCCTGCCCGACGTGTTCAACACACTGCAGATCTACCTGGGTTCGCTGTACGTCAATGACTTCAACCTGTTCGGCCGGACTTTTCGCGTGACTCTGCAGGCCGACAAGGCCGCGCGGGCCGGCGCCTCCGACCTGTCGCGGCTCTACGTCCGCAACGGTGCGGGCGGCATGGTGCCGCTGTCCACGCTCGGCACCCTCAAGCCGATCGTCGGCCCCGAAACCGTGCCGCACTATAACAACTACGCGTCCGCGCTGATCAACGGGGGCGCGGCGCCGGGCTTCAGCTCGGGCCAGGCCGTGGCGGCCATGCAGCGCGCCGCCGCCACCGCCCTGCCCCGCGACTTCGCCTACGAATGGACGGGCATCACGTTCCAGGAACTCAAGGCGGGCTCGGCCGCGAGCGTCATCTTCGGCCTCGCGCTCGTGTTCGTCTTCCTGATCCTGGCGGCCCAGTACGAGAGCTGGACCATGCCGTTCACGGTACTGCTCGCCGTGCCGCTGGCCCTGTTCGGGGCGCTGGCGGCCCTCTACATCCGGCAAATGCAGATCGACGTTTATTCGCAGATCGGCTTCGTGATGCTGATCGGGCTCGCGGCCAAGAACGCGATCCTGATCATCGAGTTCGCGCGGCGGCTGCGGGAAGGCGGCTTCACCATCGTCGAGGCCGCCAAGGAGGCGGGCCGGTTGCGGCTGCGGCCGATCCTGATGACCGCCTTCGCGTTCATCCTGGGCGTGCTGCCGCTCGTGGTGGCCAAGGGCGCGGGCGCGGCGAGCCGCCAGTCGATCGGCACCACGGTGTTCGGCGGCATGCTGGCCGCCACGGTGTTGACCCTGATCTTCGTGCCGGTGTTCTACGCCGTGATCGAGCGCTTCCGCGAAGGCCGCGGGGCCGATGCGGTCCACCACGGCACGCCGTCGCGGCACGATGAGCCGCGCCAGCACGCCGAAGCCGCCGAGTAGAGGACCCCGTCATGCGCATCAAACTCGTCCTGCTCGGCACCGTGGTCGCGGTCGCGGCGGTTGTGGCCAGCCTCGACTGGGACGGCTCGGTGACCGGGTCGAAGGCCCCGCGTCCGACCCAGGCCGCAGCCCAGGCGGCCGCGCCGCCCGCCATGCCGGTGCCGGTCGCGGCTGTGGTGAAGCGGCCGATCCCGATCGATCTCGACTACGCGGCCCGCACGGAATCGATCCGCGCCATCGCGCTCCAGGCCAAGGTGTCGGCCTACGTCCAGGAGCAGCGCGTGCCCGACGGCACGGACGTGAAGGCCGGCGACCTGCTTTACCAGCTCGACCCGCGCGACTTCCAGGTGGCGCTCGACCAGGCCAACGCCCAGATCGAGCGGGACAGTGCGTCGC
Organism: uncultured Lichenihabitans sp.; assembly: GCA_964243125.1. Taxonomy (GTDB): domain Bacteria; phylum Pseudomonadota; class Alphaproteobacteria; order Rhizobiales; family Beijerinckiaceae; genus Lichenihabitans. The sequence goes on from CAXTEP010000073.1 coordinate 5,369, forward strand.
TCGACTACCAGCGCTCCAATTATCGGCGCGGAGACGAACTGTCCCGCAGCGGCTACCTCGACAAGAACTCCTTCGAGGAGCGGGGGAGCAGCATGCGGCAGGCCGAGGCGGGGCTGTCGGCCGACCGCGCAGCCGCGCGGGCCGCCCAGCTCAACCTCGACTACGCCCAGATCCGCGCCCCCTTCCCGGGCCGCCTCGGCCGCAACCAGGCGGCCGTGGGCACGCTGGTGGGCTCGTCGGGCACCGTGCTCAACACGCTGGTGCAGCTCGATCCCGTCTACGTGACCTTCAACCCGAGCGAAACCGACCTCGCGGCTATCCTGAAAGCACGCCGGACCGGAACGGTGGCGGTGGACGTTTCGGTGCCGGGTGCCGACGAGGCGGCCCACAAGGGCGAGGTGACGTTCGTGGACAACAGCGTCGACCGGGCGACCGGCACCGTGACGGCGCGGGCCACCATCGCCAACGCCGACCTGAACCTGCTGCCCGGCCAGTACGTGCGGGTGCGCGTGCACCTCGGCCAGCAGCCAGACGCCCTGCTGGTGCCGCAGGTCGCGGTGGGGTCGAGCCAGCTCGGCAAGTACGTCTACGTTGTCGGGGCCGGCAACACGGTGGAATTGCGTCCCGTGACGCTCGGAACCGTCCAAGGCTCCCTCACGGCTGTCGCGGGCAGCGTGGCCGAAGGCGACCGCGTGATCGTCGGCAACCTGCAGAAGATCGGGCCCGGCATGCCGGTGCAGCCGCTGCCGCCGCCCGCGGCGACGCCGCCGTCCTGATCCGCAGGTCCGATGGCGCTCAGGCCAGCCGCTCGACCCGATGCACGGTGGCGTGGCTCGCGACCGACAGCTCGCCCTCGACCGTCACCCAGCCGCGGAACATGCCGTCGGTGTTGAAGGGCGCCGCGATCGCGCCCGCGGCGTCGATCGCCACGGCGCCCGCCCCGATGCCGTGCGGCCGCAGGTCGTCGAGCACGACGCGACCCGAGGCGGCCTCCAGGGTCTCGCCGAGATAGGCCATGCGGCTCGCGATCTCGTGGCCGAGCACGTGGCGGATGAAGAACTCGCCCTGCCCCGTGCCCGACACGGCGCACACGCCGTCGCGCGCGTAGGTGCCGGCCCCGATGATCGGACTGTCGCCGACCCGGCCCTCGGGCTTGTCGGTGTAGCCGCCCGTGGAGGTGGCGGCCGCGAGGTGGCCGGCCGCGTCGAGCGCCACCGCCCCCACGGTGCCGTGGCGCTCGGCTTCGCTGGCCGCCGCCGCCGTGCCGGCCGCGGCCCGGGCCTTCATGCTGCGGAGCGCGTCGCGCCGCCGCTCGGTCGTGAAATAGGCGGGGTCGACCAGGGTCAGGCCCGCGCGTTCCGCGAAGGCGTCGGCCGCGGGCCCGATCAGCATCACGGCCCCGTCGGCGTCCAGAAGGGCGCGGGCGGCCCGCACGGGGTTGCGGATGCGCCGGACACCCGCCACGGCCCCGGCCCGGAGTGCGGCGCCGTCCATGATGGACGCATCCAGCTCGTGCTCGCCGGCGGCGTTGAGGGCGGCACCGTGCCCGGCGTTGAAATGCGGCGAGTCTTCCATGGCCACCACGGCGGCCTCGACGGCGTCGAGCGCCGAGCCGCCGTCCCGCAGGATGCCCCATCCGGCCCGGAGCGCGTCCGCCAATGCCGCCCGCGCGTCCGCCCATTCGGCCTGGCTCAGGTCGGCTTCCGGCATGACGCCGCAGCCGCCGTGAACCGCGATCGCGTATCCGGTCATGAAAGGGTCAGTCCGCCTTGAGGTAGTCCTCGACGAGCGCGGTCCAGAAGGCCGCGCCGATCGGCAGCATGTCGTCGTTGAAGTCGTAGCCCGGGTGGTGCACGGAGCGGTCGCCGCCGCCCGGCCGCCCCCCGCCCAGGAAGAAGTAGCTGCCCTTCACGGCCTGGAGCATGTAGGCGAAATCCTCGCTGCCCATGCTGGGACGGGCCATCTCGACGACCTTCTCCGCGCCTGCGAAGCGCAGCGCGAGTTTTCGGACCACGTCGGTTTCGGCCGCGTGGTTGACGGTGGCGTCGTAGCTGCGCTCGTAGCGCACGGTCGCGGACAGGCCGTAGCTCGCGGCCTGCGCCTCGGCGATCGCGGTGATGCGCCGTTCCAGCATGTCGCGCACGGCCGGGTCGAAGGAGCGCATGCCGAGGATGAGCTCCGCCCGGTCGGGGATGATGTTGCTGACCGTGCCGGCGTGGAAGGCCCCGACCGTCACCACGGCCTGGTCCATCGGGTGCACGGTCCGCGACAGGACCGTCTGCAGCGCCATGACGATGCTGGCGCCCGCCACGATCGGGTCGCGCGCGTCCTGCGGTTCCGCGCCGTGGCCGCCCACGCCCTGGACCGTGACGGTCGCCTCGTCCACGGCCGCCATGATCGGCCCGGCCCGCAGGGTGAACTGGCCGAGCGGGGTCTGGGGGTCGTTGTGCAGGCCGAACACCGCGTCGCAGGGGAAGCGGGTGAACAGCCCCTCCTCGACCATCATCTTGGCGCCGCCGATCGCTTCCTCGGCGGGCTGGAAGATGAGGTGCACCGTGCCGTCGAAGCCGCGGCGGTCGGCCAGCAGCTTGGCGGCGCCGAGCAGCATGGCGGTGTGGCCGTCGTGGCCGCAGGCGTGCATCATGCCCGACACGCGGCTCGCGTAGGGCAGGTTCGTTTCCTCGGCGATCGGCAGGGCGTCCATGTCGGCCCGGAGACCGATCGATCGCCGGCCGGTACCGTTCCGCAGGGTCGCAACCACGCCGGTCCGCGCCAGGCCGCGGTCCACCCGGTAGCCCAGGGCTTCGAGACGGTGCGCCACGATGTCGGCGGTCCGCCGCTCCTGCAGGGCCAGTTCGGGGTGGCTGTGGAGGTCGTGCCGCAGCGCCAGCAGGTCCGGCATGTCGGGCGCCACGAGGTCGGGGGTCGGCATCATCGCGATCGGGTTCCCGAGAAGCGCCGCTCGACCCAGCGGAACAGCGCCACCAGGATGCCGGTCAGGCACAGGTAGATCAGGGCCAGCAGGAGCAGCGGCTCGTAGGTGATGAAGGTGTCCTGGCGGACGCGCGAGATCACCGCGTAGGCGTCCATCACCGTGATGGTGGCGACCAGCGGGGTCGACTTCAGCTGCAGGATGGTTTCGCCCGCCAGCGTCGGCAGCGCCCGGTAGACCGCGAGCGGTAGCCAGATGCGGCGCAGCAGCGTGAACGGGCTCATGCCGAGGGCGCGGGCCGCCTCCAGCTCGCCCCGGGGCACGCCCGCGAAGGCGCCGCGCATGACCTCGCCCTCGTAGCCCACGAACGACAGGGTCAGCGACACCACCGCGTAGGGCCAAGCCTGCCGGAGATAGGGCCAGAACACCGTGTCCCGGATCCCAGGCACCGACGGGAACAGCGAGCCGAGCCCGTAGTAGAGCAGCCACAATTGCAGGAGCAGCGGCGTGCCGCGGATCACCGTGCAGAAGCCCCGTGCCACCATGGCGACCGGGCCCCGGTTCTTGACCTGCGCCAGCCCGACCGGGATCGCGAGCAGGAAGCCGAGCGCCGAGGTCACCACGAGCAGCAGGATCGTTTCCCCGACCCCCGTCACGAGCCGGTCGAGGTAGCGGGGCAGCCAGTCCCACTGCAGGCCGAACACCGCAGCCGCCAGGATCGAGGCCGCGACAAGCCCGAGCGCGATGCGGTGCGGAACCAGCAGACGCCGCAGCGGCGTCGGTTGCAGCAGTTCGGAACCCGCGACCCTGACGTCGGCTTCGGCAATGAAATCGGTCATCCGAAGCTCGGCATCCACCGCCGCGTGCGGCGGTCCAGAACCCGGAGCACGACGTTGGAAAGCAGCGTCAGGCCGAGGTAAAGGACGCCCGCCACGCAGAAGAAGAAGAAGTAGGCTTTGGTGGCGCCCGCGGCTTGCCGGGTCACCAAGGTCAGCTCGCTGAAGCCCACGACGGCCAGCAGCGCGGTGTCCTTGGTGGTGATGAGCCACAGGTTGGATAGGCCGGGAAGCGCGTGGGGCACCATGGCCGGGATCATCACGCGGCGGAACATGGTCGTAGCCGACATGCCGTAACTGTGGGCCGCCTCGATCTGACCCCGCGGGATCGCCAGGATGGCGCCGCGCAGCACCTCTGTCGTGTAGGCGCCCTGCACGATGCCGATCACCAGGATGCCGGCCGCGAACCCGCTGATGTCGACGCCCGCGATGCCCATCCCGGTCAGCAGCCGGTTGAGCGCATCGGTTCCTGCATAATAAAGCAGCACGATCAGGACCAGTTCGGGCACCGCGCGGACCACGGTCGTGTAGCAGGCCAGCAGGTCCTTCGTGATCGGCCCCCCGTACAGCTTGCCCAGCGCCCCACCGGTGCCGAGCGCGAGACCGAACGCGTAGCCTCCGACCGCGATCTCGACCGAGGCGAGGAGACCCCGGAGCAGGACCCCGCCCCAACCGGGCGGGGTGAGGGCCAGCAGGCCCAGCGCCGACATGCCTGTGTAGGGGTTCGTCATCGCATCACTTCACCCTATCGCGCGCGTGCCGGCGTGGTCCGACCGATGCTCAACCCATGTCGGCGCTCAGCTGCCGTAGATGTCGAAGTTGAAGTACTTCTTGGAGATGGTGTCGTAGGTGCCATCCTTGCGGATCGCTGCGATGGCGGCGTTGAGCTTGGCCTTCAAGGCGGTATCGCTCTTGCGCAGGCCGACCCCGACCCCTTCACCGAGGACGGCCTTGTCGTCGGCTACGTAGCCGGTCGAAACGCAGCACGCCTTGCCCTGATCCGAGTCCAGAAAGGCCTGCTCGGCAACCGAATCGCCCTGCGTCGCGTCGATGCGGCCGGCCGCCAGATCCTGGTGGGCCTCGTCCTGCGTCTCGTAATGCTTGATCTCGGCCGCTGTCTTGCCGAAGTATTTCTGCGCGTAGGCTTCGTGGATGGTGGACACCTGCACCCCGAGGATCTTGCCCTTCAACCCCTCGGCGGTCGGCTTGATCGACGATCCCTTGGTCGCGATCACGGCCGTCGGCGTATTGTAATACTTGTCCGTGAAGTCGATCGTCTTCTTGCGCTCGTCGTTGATCGACATCGAGCTGATGATCATGTCGATCTTGTTGGACGTCAGCGCCGGGATGATGCCGTCCCAGGCGGTCGGGGTCAGCACGCAGTCGAGCTGGGCCTTGGCGCAGATCGCGTTCATGAAGTCGATCTCCCAGCCGCTCCATTTGCCGGACGCGTCGGGCGAGGTGAAGGGCGGGTATGGCTCGGCGGCCACGCCGACGCGAACCTTGTCGGCCGCGAAGCCGCCCGTGGAAACAAGCGCCAGAGCCAGCGTCGCGGCGACACGCGCAAGGAAAGTCCTCATCGGTACTCCATCATCTCATTGGACCATGGGCAGCGGCATCCCGCCGCGCCCACACGCATGACAAGCGATGCCGGCCAGAGAAGCAAGCCCCGTGCCGGTGACGGGGCTTGAAGCGGTTGCACGCCGTCGCCGATCATGCGACCGGGCGACCGACCGTAGCCGGAGATCTGGGACATGCGCGTTTCGTCGCTCGTCGAGCGCATCGACGGTCCCGGCTCGGCCGCCTGGATGCTGCACAACGCCGCCGTGGAAGCAAAGGACCGCGGCGAGGACGTGATCGTCGCGAGCATCGGCGATCCCGATCTCGCGACCCCCGCGGCCGTCACGGCCCGGGCCGTCGCGGCGCTGGCGGGCGGCGACACCCATTATACCGAGGTGGCCGGGCGGCCGGCGCTGCGCCGTGCCGTGGCCCGCCACCTGTCGAGCCGCTGCGCGATCCCCTGCGAACCCGCCAACGTGGTGGTGGTCGGTGGCGCGCAGAACGGCCTGTTCGCGGCCTCGCTCTGCCTGTTCGAGGCGGGTGACGAGGTGATCGTGCTGGACCCCGCCTACGTGACCTACGACGCGACCTTCTCGGTCACGGGCGCCAAGCTGGTGCGGGTCGCGGTGCGGGCCGACGACGGCTTCCGCCCCGACCTGGAAGGCCTCCGGCGCGCCGTCACGTCGCGCACCCGGGGCATCGTGCTCACGACGCCGAACAATCCGACCGGCGTGGTCATGACGGCCGCGGAACTCGGCGCCGTGGCGCGCCTCGCCGTGGAACACGACCTCTGGGTGGTGTCCGACGAGGTCTACGCGAGCCTGACCTTCGGGGTTTCGCATGTCAGCCCCGCGTCCCTGCCCGGCATGGCGGCCCGGACCGTCACCGTGGGCAGCCTGTCGAAGTCCCACGCCATGACGGGGTGGCGGGTCGGCTGGATCGCGGGGCCCGCCACGCTGATGCCACACGTCGAACGGCTGGCGCTCAGCATGTTCTACGGCCTGCCGGGCTTCATCCAGGACGCTGCCCTGGCGGCCTTCGACGACTACGACGCCATCGTGCGGGACACGGCGGCGATCTACGCCGCGCGGCGCGCGCTGGTCGGCCGCGAACTGGGCGGCACGTCCGGCTTGCACCTCGTCACCCCCGAGGCCGGCATGTTCGTGCTGCTCGACGTGCGCGCTGCGCGGCGGGACCCCGCGGAACTCGCCTGGGGGCTGTTCCGCGCCACGGGCGTTTCGGTGCTGGACGCTTCGGCGTTCGGGGCTCCGGCCCGCGGGTTCCTGCGCATGTCCTTCGCGCTCGGGGAAGGCGAACTCCTCGAAGCGTGCCGCCGCATCCGCAGCTTCTTCGAGCGGCTTCCGCCCGCTGGGACGTGAGGCCCGGACGGTCGGAGGGCTCCGGCCGGCCTGCCCTCAAGGACCGTCGCTGAGGGCGGTGATCCACGCCTCGAGATCGGCCACCGAACGCTCGGGTATCTCCTGCATGGGCATGTGGCCGATCCCCGGATAGGTTACGAGCGACGCGCCCGGGATCGCGGCCGCGAACCGCCGGGCATGGTCGAGCGGCACCAGGCGGTCCCCTTCCCCGGCCATGATCAGCGTCGGAACCGCGACCGCGGCCAGCCTCGAAAGGCGGGACGCGTCGCCGCCCCGCACCTGCAGTTCCGTCAGGATGCGCCGGTGGCCCGCACCGAGCACAAGGTCGGTGGTGCGCCGCACGAGCGCGGGCGTGACGAGCGCCGCATCGGTCACGGCGTTGCGCAGGCCCCGGCGAACCAGGGGCGCCAAATTCAGGTGGCAAAGCGCCCATCGCCCGGGCGCGCTGGCCAGCAGCCGGAATACGAGAGGCGGCGGTCCCGGGCGCTCGTCGGCCCAGCCCGTGGCGCCGACCAGCACGAGGCCTGCGATCCGGGCGGGATGATCGAGCGCGTATTGCCAGGCCACCTGCCCGCCCATGGAATGACCGACCAGCAGAAACCGCGGCAGGCGGAGGGCCGCGACCAGCGCGGCTACGATCGCGATCAGGCCGTCCACGGTGAACACCGCGCCCGGCTCGGCGGCCGTCAGCCCGTGGCCAGGCAGGTCGATCGCGATCACCCGGTGGCGGCGCGCGAGGTGCTCGATCCAGGGCATCCAGTCGAAGCTCGACGCCGAATAGCCGTGCACCAGCAGCAGCACCGGCCCGTCGCATGGTCCCGCGTCCAGGTAATGCAGCCGGAGGCCGTCGGCCATCGCGACGAAGCGCGACGCCGCGACGCCGTAGCGGGCCTCCAGCGTCCCGAGGGGAATGTCCCTGCGCCACAGGGCGGCGAGCAGGGCGGCGGCGCCCAGCGCCGTCGCCCAGGCCGCGCGGCGCGCTCCTGTCGATTGCTCCTGATGCATGGCAAAATCCCCCGGGCCGACCGATGACGCGCGGCGTGGTCTCGCACGGAAAGCCGTGGCTCAGCGACCGCGAGCCCGGCCCCAATTGCCACGGTGGACCAATTGCCGCGATGAAGCGCCACGCTTGATCGCGGCCCGGGAATTGACCAAGGTCGAGCCATGCAAGTGTTTCCCCACGGCACCGCTCCCGGCAGCGGCTCGTTCGCGCGCCCCGTGGGTGGCACTGGTGCGGCCGTCCGCGTCGGAGCGGCGGGATCGCGAGCGGTCCTGGCGGGGTCTCTGGCGGCGTTGCTGTTGACCGCCGGTACGGCTCGCGCCGCGTCAGTGGTGGTGACCGTGGACGGCATCGTGCCCGGACAGAGCCGGGTGTTCGTCAGCCTCTGCGCATCCGGCCTGGGCCCGAGCGACTGCCAGGGCGGCCAGCTGGCGATGGCGGTCGCGAGCGCCATGACGTTCACCTTCACGACCGTCGATCCCGGTGCTTACGCGGTCGCGGCCTTCCAGGACCTCAACGGCAACGGTCTGCTCGACCGGTCGACCCACGGCCTGCCGCTCGAACCCTACGGGTTTTCCAACAATGCCGGCCGGTCGTCCGTGCCTCGCTTCGAGCGGGCCGCCGTGCAGGTGGAGCGCGACACCGTCGTGGCGGTGCACCTCGCAGCGGCGGCGGGCCGACGTTGAGGACGAGTCGCGACCGGCGCGCCCCCGCGGGATGACGATTCACGCGTCGGCGGCGCCGACCCGCGAAGCCGTGGCGGCCGTCGAGGACCTCGGGATCGTGCGCGGCGGCACGCAGATCCTGAAGGGCGTGTCGCTGACGCTCGCGGCCGGAAGCGTCACGCTGCTGATCGGCCCCAACGGTGCCGGCAAGACCACGCTGCTGCGCGCGCTCTGCGGGGGCTTCGAGGCGAGCCGCGGCACCGTGCGGGTGGGTGGGCGCGACCCGCGGCGCGAACGGGACGCGCGCCGGCAGATCGGCCTCGTGCCGCAGGAGATCGCGCTCTACGGGCGCTTGACCGTGACCGAGAACGTCGAGGTCTTCGCGGCGCTGTCGGGCCATCCCAAGGCCGACACCGACGTGGGGCTGATCCTGCGGCGGACCGGTCTGGGGCAGGTCGCGCACCGGCTCGTGTCCACCCTTTCGGGAGGCATGCAGCGGCGGGTGAACCTGGCCTGCGCGCTGGTGGGGACGCCGCGGCTGCTGCTGCTCGATGAGCCGACCGTCGGGCTCGACCTCGACTCCCGGCGGGCCACGGCGGTCGTGCTGCGCCGGCTCGCGGCCGACACGGGCGCCGCGGTGCTCATCACGACCCACGACCTCGACGAGGCCGAAAGCCTGGCCGACCGGGTGGCGGTCCTGTCCGCCGGCCGGCTGGTGGCCGAAGGGTCGCCGGGCGACCTGATCGCCGGAAGCTTCCACCCGGCCGACCGGCGGGTCGACGTCCTGCTGGCCGCCTCCGCGGGGGCCGGGGCCGGCTTGGCACTCCGCAGGGCGGGCTTCCGGCCCGCGGCCGACGGCCCGGTGTGGCGCGGCGTCGTCC